>NZ_JANIBK010000043.1 GCF_024505165.1 Methylomonas rivi | reverse complement strand
AGCTACTTACAAGGAGATTTTAGGGCGATCTGGTAGTTCGGGTCCCATTAAAGAGTCAATTCGTGGCTTGACGCGCAACGTAAAACAGTACAAGGAAGCCACGCTCTTCGCCAAGATATTTCGTGCAATTGAAGCCGAAAACATTCACGGCGATATTCATAACGTGATCCAGGCATTCGATCTTTTTAAAATTTCCTTGCCTAGTGGCAGCCTCGATTTCACTACGGCATGGTTGGTGTCGCGAGACTTGAGAAATAAAAAATTGCTGATTACGGAATGTGGTCATTGTTATTCAGCGGTGTTGATCATTTTGGGCAGCGAAAAATCGCTGGAGCGATGTTGTGTCTGTAAAACCGTTTTAAAACAGTCAATAAGTTGAACACTTTCCATATTTAAAACTAGCAATAATCCGGGCTACCGTGCTTACGTTAATAAAATTGGATGTTGAGATATAACCTATCTAACCAATCGATATGACAACTCTTGTTTCTATTGATCAACTGAAAATAGCTACTGGTTACGATAGACCCGGTGATATTGAACGATGCCTAAGAAAAAATGGTGTCCGTTACTTATATGGACAAGGGGGTAAAATTTTCACTACGATAGATGCAATTAATGCCGCCATGGGATTAAAATTGAACGATACAAACACCATAGTTGAGGAGATCGATTTTATCGATTAACTAAGATGCCCAAAGGTCCACCGCGAACAGCTCCCATTCCATCACGCATTGACGCCAAAAAATTGCCAACCGGAGTTTGGTGGAACAAATCCGGTCTTGGTAAGTGGATGATCAAGATTAAAGATAACGCCACGGGAAAGTGGAAATCGAAACGCATATGTGGGCCATCAGCAACATTGGCCGAAATTTGGCAAGCTTATGAAAGTCAAAATTTGGCAGTGGTTACTACTTTCTCAACCATCAGCAGAGACTTTCAAGCTACTCCAATTTGGCGAAAACTGGCAACATCCACACAGAAAGATTATCTGGATTGTCATCAGCATATTTGCGGACGAAGCATTTCAACGAACGGCAAACTAGGTGATTTGCCGATCACCTCCTGGACAGTCGGGCTTGTTCGAAAATACCGTGATTCTCGAGGCGAATCCTCTGAAAGCCGTGCCAATAAAGAAATCGCTTATATTAAACGCGTATTTTCATGGGCATACGAATACGAAAAAATCAAAAGTAATCCCACTCTCGGAGTCAAAAAGTTATCAATCAAACCTCGTCAGCACTATGCAGAGGATCGGGATTACGAATTCATGCTACAAGTTGCTAGAGCGTCAAATTATTGGTATGTCTGGCCAGCCATGGAAATTGCCTATCTTTGCCGCATGCGTTTGTCTGAAGTGCTGGATCTCACTGATGCAAACGAATTGCCGGAAGGCCTTCTGATTAAACGCCGAAAGGGATCACGTGACAACATTACAGAGTGGAATCCGCGACTGCGTTCTGCGTGGGATTTCGCGGTGTCTACTAGGAACCGGATTTTGGCAGAACGAAAGCAACCTCATCCAATCCGTGCAGAAGATAGGCACATTATTGTCAGTGAACGTACAGGGGATAAAATTGTCGTCGACAGCCTAAAAACAGCTATGGGGCGAATCACTGTTTCAACAAAAAAAGCAGCTGAAGAAATGGGGGTAAATTGGATACCCTTCACTTTCCATGATTTAAAAAGGAAAGGTGTAAGCGATACCACGGGCAACAAACTGGATGCCAGTGGGCACCGGACCGCTGCAATGTTGAATGTTTATGATGTAAAAATGAAGACGGTAAAACCATCAAATGAATGACTATTTGTCACCAGCTTTGTCACCAGCTGGTAGGAATGAGACCAATAACTCTTCTTAAGTTATTGAATTTATTGGGGTGAACGATGGGGCTCGAACCCACGACAACCGGAATCACAATCCGGGGCTCTACCAACTGAGCTACGCTCACCATAATGATGAATTTTTGCGATGGCACGCTTGGCAGGACTCGAACCTGCGACCCTCGGCTTAGAAGGCCGATGCTCTATCCAGCTGAGCTACAAGCGCAAATCGTGGTCGGGGTAGAGAGATTCGAACTCCCGACATTCTGCTCCCAAAGCAGACGCGCTACCAGACTGCGCTATACCCCGATATGACCTTCTATTTCGAGGCAGTTGCGCCGCCCCGTGATGAGATGCGCATATTAAAGCATGAGACCGGGTGAGTCAAATACTTTTTCACAACTCTCGCGATTTTTTTTAAAACCCGGTCTGCCAATTCAGTAAAGCGTCGGCGGCAGCGCCTTATGGGAGGTTTGTTGGGCAAAATTTATAGCAAATAGATGACTATCAACGCGCGAGGCTGGTATGAGGGAAATACAAAACTTATTTTGACCTCCCTCACTCACTCAAACAACTCCCGACGCGACAAGGGGCGAAATGCCTCAGCGAAAAGTTACGAAATGCTTAACCAAAACTTTCCGAATAATTAATCCCGCAATAATTCGTTAATCCCGGTTTTGCTGCGGGTTTTTTCGTCTACCTGCTTGATGATCACCGCGCAATACAGGCTGTGGCTGCCGTCTTTGGACGGCAGGTTGCCGGATACCACCACGGAGCCGGCCGGGATGCGGCCATAGCTGATTTCGCCGGTCATGCGATTGAAGATTTTGGTGCTTTGACCGATGTAGACACCCATCGATACCACGCAGTTATCTTCCACGATAACCCCTTCGACGATTTCCGAACGGGCGCCTATGAAGCAGTTGTCGCCGATGATGGTCGGATTGGCTTGCAGCGGTTCCAATACGCCGCCGATGCCAACGCCGCCGGATAAATGCACGTTTTTACCGATTTGCGCGCAGGAACCGACGGTTACCCAGGTGTCGACCATGGTGCCGCTGTCTACGTAGGCGCCGATGTTGACGTAGGACGGCATCAAAATAGCGCCGAGCGCCACGTAAGAACCGTAACGGGCTACGGCGTTAGGCACCACGCGCACGCCGGCCTGGGCGAAATCGTCTTCGCTGTATTGGCCGAATTTGGTCGGCACTTTATCGTAATAGCGCACGTCGCCACTTTCGATGACCTTGTTTTCGTTGATGCGGAACGACAGCAATACGGCTTTTTTCAGCCATTGATTGGTCACCCAATCGCCGTCTTTTTTCTCGGCGACACGGGCTTGTCCTTTATCGAGCATTTCCAGCGCTTGGTTTACCGCTGCGCGGATTTCGGCTGAAACGCTAGCAGGGCTGATTTCGGCGCGGTTTTCGAAGGCGTCGTTAATGATGGTTTCCAGGTTTGACATGGGGTCTCGTTGGTTAAGTTAAAAAAACGCAGGCGGGTTAAGCGCTAGCCGTAACCCAATATGAACGCTGTGAGTGTCGGGTTACGCTACGCTAACCCGACCTACCGAATATCTTCAATAAAGATTTTGATGCGTTGCGCGGCCTCGATACATTCTTCGATCGGCGCCACCAAGGCGATACGCACATGATTGGCACCGGGATTGATGCCGCCGCTATCGCGGGACAAGTAACTGCCCGGCAACACCGTGATATTTTGTTGAGCAAACAATTGCAGCGCAAATTCGGTATCAGGCAGCGCGGTTTTTAGCCAGATATAAAAACCGGCCGGCGGCCGGCTGATTTCGCATACGTCCCGCAGGATTTCGATAAACGCGGTGAATTTGTCGCGGTACAACTGGCGATTGCGCTTTACGTGATCCTCGTCCCGCCAGGCGGCAATGCTGGCATATTGCGTCGTCACCGGTATCGGGCAACCGTGATAGGTGCGGTATTTTAGAAACTGTCGCAAAATCTCCGCATCGCCCGCCACAAAACCCGAACGCAAGCCCGGCGCATTCGAGCGCTTGGAGAGGCTTTGAAATATCACGCAATTTTTAAAATCGATAATGCCGGCCTGATAGGCGCTTTGCAATAAACCGCGCGGCGGTAACGCTTCGTCATCGTACAACTCGGTATAACACTCATCCGAGGCAATGACGAAATCATAGCGGGCCGCCAGTTCCAGCAACTTTTCATGATCGGCCTGAGACATTACGGTGCCGGTAGGATTGCCGGGCGAACAGATAAAAATCAATTGGCAGCGCCGCCAAATTTTTTCCGGCACACTGCCGAAATCCGGCAAATAGCCGTCGGCTTCCAGCGTGTTCAAATAATACGGCTCGGCTCCGGCCAGCAAGGCCGCGCCTTCGTAGATTTGGTAAAACGGATTCGGCATGATGACCAACGGCTTTTCGCTCGGGTCAACCACCGCCTGCACAATCGCAAACAGGGCTTCGCGGGTGCCGTTGACCGGCAATACCTGCGTCTCCGCATCGACGCCGCCAACGGGAATGCCGAAACGGCGGCAAGTCCATTCGGCGATGGCTAGTCTTAATTCCGGCAAGCCTTTGGTAGTCGGATATTGCGTCAAACCCTGCAGATGCCGCACCAAGGCCTCTTGAATAAACGCCGGCGTGGCATGCTTGGGTTCGCCGATCGACAAGGCGATGTGGGTCTTGTCCGCCGGAGGCTCGATGCCTTGTTTTAAAGCGGCCAGCTTTTCGAACGGGTAAGGGTGCAATAACTGTAAATGCGGATTCATTATTTGGCGCAACGCGGTTGTTTACCCATATTCCAGGCTTGTTGCCGTAGCTGGAGAGCTTGATTCATGTGTTGATTGAGATTATCGATGCGGCTGGCGTGCGATGGATGCGTCGACATAAACTCGATCGGCTGGCCGCCTTGCGCCGCTTTCTCCATTTTCAGCCATAGATTGATGCTCTGGCGCGGATCGAAGCCGGCTCTGGCCATTAAATCCAGACCTATGGTGTCGGCCTCTGTTTCGTGAATGCGGCTATACGGCAAAATCACCCCATATTGCGCCCCCACCCCGAGCAAACCCAGCGCGGTTTGGCCTAATGCCGTTTGCGGCTGAGTGACGGCCTGCACCATGCTCAAACCGGTACTGACGGCGGTTTCCTGGGACAAGCGCTCGTTGCTGTGCCGCGATAATACGTGGCCGATTTCATGGCCAATCACCGCCGCCAACTGGTCCTGGTTGTCCGTTAAATTGATCAAGCCGGAATGCACGCCGATTTTATTGCCGGGCAAGGCAAAGGCGTTTAACGTGTCATCTTCAAACACCACCACCTCCCACTGCCCGCCTACTTCGCGCGTAAGACTATAAGCCACGCATTGGGCGAACTGGCTGTAGCGCTGATTCTGGCTGAGCGGGTTTTTGCTCTTCATGCTGTCAAAAGCCTGCAAACCCATTTGATCGACCTGATTGTCCGGCATGAAGATGAACTGCGATCTGCCGGTCGGACTGGTCGCGCAAGCACCCGTCATCAGCGCGATGACCGCTGTAAGCAACGTTTTTTTCAACATGGCGACAATATCTACATAGTGAACTAAAACAGCATTTTAACGTAATTGCCGCAGCGGGACTAAACCCTTTTTCCGTTCAAGCGATCGCCAGCCGGGTTATTTTTGAGCCTCTACAAGGCGGCAAGCCTGCTGTAAACAAAACAGTACCGTTTGATTCCGCACCGCCTGCCTGTCTCCGGAAAATTGTCGTTTAACGCAATGTCCCGGCCGGCCGCGCAGTTGCCAGGCGATAAATACCGTGCCGACGGGTTTCTCCGCCGTGCCGCCGTCCGGTCCGGCAATACCGGTCACGGCCACGGCCAAATCGGCCAGGCTATGCACCAACGCCCCTTCCGCCATCTCCAACGCCGTTTCTTCGCTCACCGCGCCTTTTGCATTCAAGGTGGCCTGGCTTACGCCCAGCATGTCGACCTTGGCCGCGTTGCTGTAGGTGACAAAACCGCGCTCGAACCAAGCCGAACTGCCCGGCACGTCGGTTACCGCCTTGGCTATGGCTCCGCCGGTGCAGGATTCCGCCAGGGCAAGGCGCATGGCGCCATGCATTAAGCTGTTTCCTAACGCCTCGGCAATTCGATAAGAATCATCCGGCATAATCATCGCCCGGCTCATAAAAAACTTGCGCCCGCCCGCGGGAGCCGCGCGGGCGGATTTGCCTGGAAAAAACCCGTTTTTCTGCTATACATAGCCTTCAAGTTAGTCGTTCCGATTAACTGTCTATCCTTACGAATGCGCCGCGCTTACGCCGATACGGCAATTTTTAACCTTGCAAGGCACTGCGTAAGGCCTATCTTTCCGATGCAATTCAAAACGTTTGTCTGGAGGTCGCCATGGCAACTGTAAACAACGTAACTCTTACTATATCCAACGGTTCAAGCTCAAGCACCAAAAACGTCACCGTGAGCGGCAATTTTGTGTTTGATGCCGGAGAAATCGGCAAATCGTTCCGGCAAGAAATCAAAATCTTCGGCGAAGACAAATCCGGAGACAATTTAGCGTCAACCGATGCGGTCGGAGACGATGAACTGTACACCTTCACCTGGGGGTCGCTATTTATAAAACTACCGTATAAGCAATTTATCGTGAACGCCGCCGGTTCCATGGCATTCACGGAAACCCGCGCCATCAACGCGGAAAAATTGGATGAAGACGGCGGCAAAGTCATTGTAGGCTACGCCGACATCAATACCCCCATCTACATGCCCAGGGCCGACGAGGTTTATGCCAGGGTCACGCTGAGCGGCGCCCCGGTCACTGCGCGCTCCGCCACGGTAATTGCCGGCATAGGCGTTTAAACGCCAAAGGCCGGCATGGCGCTGGAGCCGCTCCGGTCCCGGCGCCATTTTCAGGCCATGCTCTAAATCGGCAACGTTGTCGCCTCGGTACGTTTTTCATAATCCGCGCCGACGCTGATGATAAAACTGGTGACCTGCTCGATACTCATGGACGATTTAATCACTTTCGATTCATGCACGATAATGGCGAAACCCGATGTCGGATTGGGCGAAGTCGGTACAAACAGGATGTAGCGGTCTTCGACCTTGTTGGTCACATAGGCCGGCACCCACAAGCCCTCTTTCGGATATTCCACATACACCACCTCGCGCGGCTCCCGCAACTCGTGCCCGGCGATCATGTGCACCAGCTTTTTGGTGACCCGATAAATGGTGCTGAGCACAGGAATGCGCTCAATCAAATTTTCGAAGCCGGCAATAATGGAAAACCGCCCCAAGCTGACGCGATGCCCGACATAGGTAATCAGCGCGAAACTGAAGCCGAACAGCAAAAACGTCACAAAATAGTTATCCGAATAGCCGTACACAAACTGGAACAGATCGGTGAAGCGGTCTTTGACAAATAAAATGATTTGCAAAATCACCACCACCGGGATCAATGCCAAAATACCGATTAAGGTGTAATTGAGTAACTTCTTCATACGGTTTCCTTTTTTAGTTATTGTCGATGGATATAAAAATTATCCCTTGAAAATATCGGCCTGTCTGCAGAAAAAAGCAAATTGGGTCGCCGGCCTCCGCGGCCGACAGGTTGTAACATATGCATATGAAATAACAATTACCGCCGGCCACGGCGAAACAGCCGCGCAAACCGGCCTATTGCCGAATAATGCGAATGTTGTCTACACTCAAGGCCCTATTATTCCCCGTATCCGCCATGCAAATTCTTCCGCTGCTATTCATCGGTTTCTCGCTCGGCGCGGCGGCATTGCTGATCGCCGGCAACATCCTGCAACGCCGGGAACCCTTGCGCATCGGCCCCAAACTGGCGGGATTTCTATTGATTGCTGCCCTGGCGGCCATCCAGTTTGTGCATCTGGGCTATTTGCTGAACCGTTTCGACGCGCTGCATTCGGCGATCTATTTAGCCCTGCTATATAGCGTGGCGCCAAGCTTTTATTTTTATAGCCGGCAATTGCTGATTGCCGGGACACGCTATCGCCGCTACGACCTGCTGCATGCCGCGCCCTGGCTGCTGTGCGTGTTGTTGCCCTACGGCTTGGCGCTACCGGGGGCGTTTTTAACCGGTAGCGGCTATTTGCTGTGGCTGGCTAAAACCGTGTATTTTTTGCGCCGGCAGCGGCAACGCTTTCATCTGGAGCTGTTGGCCCTGGGGGCTTTGTTTGCAATTGCGGTCGCGGTGCTGATATTAGGCTTTATCTGGCCATTATTGAACGAAACTGATTTTATTGCCGCCTACAGCTTGTTGATCGGCCTGGCTTTTTTTGCCGTGACGCTGACCTTGCTGCGCTTTCCGACCATCGCCGCCGATGTTTCCGACGCCGTGCAAGCCGCTTACGCCGAATCGACGCTGAAAAATATCGACAAGCCGGCGGCGCTGGCCAAACTCGACGCCTTGATGAAAAAAGACAAACTCTATACCCTGGAAACCCTGAGCCTGGCGATGCTGGCCGAACAACTGGGCCTGAGCCAGCATCAGCTGTCCGAACTGATCAATACCGAATTCCAACAAGGTTTTTCCCGATACATCCGCCAGCAACGCGTCGACGAGGCCAAACGATTGTTATTAAGCGATCCCAACGCCTCGGTGCTATCGGTTGGTTTATCGGTAGGCTTTAGCACCCAGTCCAATTTTTATGCCGCTTTTGGAGACATTACAGGCCTAGCACCTGGGCAATACCGTAAAATCCACGGTTAAGGCATATTCCACCCCAAACCAGTCGCCGATTCCGATACGATTAGGGGCAGTGAATGTTGGCTTTGGAAGCGGCGAATTGTCGCGATCGACCCTTTGCTGCCTGTCTTTCTTTCTCATCGAACGGCAACAAATTATTCTTAACCTGCCACAACTGACCTACAATATCTGGGTAACAGCTATTTCCGCTAGCCACCCAATTTATTTATGGCCATAACAATTGATTCGGACAGTAAATGATTTCACCAGAATATTTAGAGCAATTGCGCCACGGGCTGTTCTCAGGCCAATATAACTTATTGTTAGGCAGCGGCATATCGCTTGATAGTCATGATCGAAAAGGTGTGCCACTCAAATCAGCCAAATTGCTCACGGAGGATCTATGCAAGATAAAAAACATTGATCCCGGAACAAGACTGCAACGAGTCAGCATTCTCTTAAATCCAGAAGAGATTGATAAATATTTAACTCAACCCTACCTGGGTTGCCGCCCTGGCGAAACAGTGAAGAGATTATCTTCATATGTATGGCGCAACATCTTTACATTCAACATTGATGATGCTCTTGAGGCGGCATATGAGTCGACGGAAAGACACAAGCAAAAAATAGACACACTAAACTACGACACTTTATATAAGACCCAGCCCAACAAAGGTCACCTTTCTCTTATACACCTGCACGGCTTTGTACGAGAGCCTGAAAAAGGCTATGTATTCTCCACATTGCAATATGGCAAAGTTACCCGAGGCATGTGCGCATGGATGTACGTTTTATCTGAATTAATCGCAAGCGAGCCCTTTATTATTTCTGGCACCAGCTTGGATGAACCAGACCTTGAGTATTATCTGGCAGGGCGCACAGCAACTTCGGGAAGAACAAATCGAGGCCCATCGTTCCTCATTGAACCCTATCCAAACAAGTTGACTGAAGCAGTTTGCGAACAGCATGGACTGATTCTTGTTGAATCTAAACTATCCGATTTTTTAAGATGGATGTCTGAAGAATTCGGGATTGCACCAACGGTTTCCCAGCTTACAGTTCCATCTTTGGATGGAATATTCAGAGCGAAACCAGTCGCAGAAGATCAAATAAATTTTTTTTCATGCTTTGAGCTTGTGAGATCATCAACTCCTAATCCTGATGGTGATGTTCCTTCCTTTTATTTTGGAAAAGCAGCAAGGTGGTCTGACTTAGAGTCTTCAGTTGACGTTCCCACAAAAGATGAGCGAGTAATTTCAGCCAAGGCAAGAAATTGGCTTGCGGGATCAGTTGTTTCTACAAAAATTTTAAACATCAATGCAGAAACAGGGAGCGGCAAAACAACTATTATTCGACGGGTTGGGTATGACTTGGCAAAGGATGGCTATATTGCTCTATTCCTAAATACTAATTCAGCAATTGATCCCGAGAATGCTTCAAATCTTATCTCATTAATAAATCGCCCTGTCGTCGTCATAATCGATGGCTTAGCAGATCATGCGCCTTCTATACGATCAATGGTTTTGAATCTTAGGCTGCAGAAGCCAATGGTGATAGTTTCAGCCGACAGATATTACCGAAAAGACCATCTTGATCGAATAATAGGCGACTTGGATATCGAGTACATAGATGTTTCAAGCTGGTCTATTGACATGCTAGAGAAATTAATTGATAAGCTCCATCGAGTGGGGTTGCTTGCGCATCCCGATGCAGTCCACAAACCAAAAAAATTCGCATCGGAACTGGTTAAGAATCCAATTGCTATAGCCACATGCCGCGCACTGAATAATTTCAAACCCCTCGAAGAAATTGTCAAATCCCTATGGCGAGATGCAACGCCCGACGAACGGCGCAGCTACGCCGTGGCTGCTCTAGCTGAGCATTGCTACACAGGGGGGATTCTTCACGCTATACTGGAAAAAGCGTATCACAATCCATCATTGATGGATCAATTAGAGCGACATTGTCCATTACCTCTCACGTATATTGATGACGACGATTATATTATCCCCCTTCACCCTATCGTGGCTGATCGACTTTTACTCATGTTGGCAAGAGAAAAGCAAGAAATGCTTCTGGAAATATTTTCACTATTAGCAAATGCTCTCGCACCATATGTGAATAGACGAACCACAATTGCTCGGACCCCTGAGGCAAAATTGGCTGCGAGGTTATTTAGCGCAGAACATGTGGCAAGGGACCTGCTAGGCAATCATGCAGACTCGTTTTTTCATCAGGCGCACGATGCATGGCAGTGGAACCCTAGATATTGGGAACAACGCGCCATACTTACGCAATTTACTAACCTTGATTTAGCCATTCAATATGCGAGACATGCTGTGGCTATTGAAGAGCACCCATTCCCTTGGACAACCCTTGCATCATTACTTTCAAAAAAACTAGAAGGCACAAATATTGGACTGGATTCACTTTACAATGAAATCTTTGAGCTAATAAATAAGGTCATTAAATACGAAATAAGCTCCCCATCATGGAGGCAAACTCCCCATCCTTTTGCATCACTCTTTCATGCTACGGATGTATTTTTAAGCAAGGGGGGGTATATAGCGCCTAAGAAAAAAGAGTGGATCCTTCAGAGGATTGAATACTGTTCGAAAACATTTAGCCGCGACAAATCTCTTAATGAATATGGTGACAAGATTCTTCAGGCACTAAATCCAACATAGTTTTGCCAAAAGAAATGCTAGCAGCGGACACCAGTAATTATCGCTTGTTGATTCCTATTGACCAATGCGCCGAGGGCCGTAGGATGCGGTAAACAACGTGCACCGCATCGTTCGCGATTGGTGCGGTTCGTAAACTCACCACACCCTACGCCTGCTTTGGGCGGGACATTTGCCATTGGCACTTTTGTTTCGTCTGGCGGCTTTTGGCCGAACTGCGATTTAGCATATTTCCATAGCGGACGTTCAAATTTCCATGGCGGCGGAGTTCAAAATCCAGGCGGTGTCTAAATCCCAGCCGCTTTTCATCAAAACTCACCATCAATCGACCTCCCGCCTTCCTTTTTTATCATTTTGAAAGCGCGTAACCCTTTGATAAAAATACTTTTTCGTTCGCCTTAAAAATTTCTGTTCCTGTCTTACCATTCCGGAGGCGTTCGCCGCCCGCGCCGGCCAATATGCTCCCGCCTGTCATCAATTCAAAGGAGCAACACCATGATCATGCTATCGATACAGCCACGGCGAGCGCTCGAAGCGGTCCGGCTTTCCATCCGCATTCAACTCCGTGAATGGGGGCGGCCATGCATATTCTGCTAACCGGGGCGACCGGTTTCATCGGCAACGCGGTATTGCGCGCCCTGCCTCGGCAAGGCCACCGGATAACCGCCTGCTGCCGGCATCCGGCAGATTTACCGATAGCCGGCCCCAGCATAAAACCGCTATCGGTCGATTTTAATGCCGCCGCCGGCGTGGAATATTGGCTGCCGCATTTGAATGGCGTAGATGCTATCGTCAATTGCGTGGGGATCATAGCGGAAAGCGGGGGCGCTTCGTTTGCCCAATTGCACGCACGGGCGCCTGCCGCCTTGTTCCGGGCCGGCGCCCAAGCCGGCGTTAAAAAAATCGTGCAACTCTCGGCGCTGGGCGCCGACGGGCGCGCCGAATCCGCCTACCATTTGAGTAAAAAAGCCGCCGACGACGCGTTGCGCGCCTTGCCGCTGGATTGGTTCGTGTTGCAACCGTCGATAGTTTACGGCGACGGCGCGCAAAGCAGCGGCTTGTTTCATGCCTTGGCGGCGCTGCCGCTGCATCCGTTGCCGGATGGCGGCCGGCAGCTCTTGCAACCCATTCATGTCGACGATGTCGCTGCCGCCGTGTGCCGCTGCCTCGTTTCGGCGGTTGCCGGGCAAAAAACCGTGGCCTTGGTGGGCCCGGAACCGATTGCTTACGCCGACTGGCTGCAAAACCTTAGGCGCAGATTGGGCAAGCCGCCGGCGGCAACCTGCTCCGTGCCTTACCGCTATGCCTTGCTGTTGGCCGGTTTGGGCAAATGCCTGGGCGAGCCGATTTTAAACAAGGACAACGTCGCCATGCTGAGCCGGGGCAATAGCGCCGACCCAGGCCCGGTCACCGAATTATTGGGTCGCCCGCCGCTAAGCATGGTGTCGCAATTGTTCGAAATACCGGCCAGCCAGGCCGAACGCTGGCACGCGGCCTTGTATTTTATGAAGCCCTTGCTGAGATTTTCCATCGCCCTGGTCTGGCTGTGGAGCGGCATCACCTCGCTGCTTTTTTACCCGCACGAACTCAGTTATCGGCTGCTGGCCGATACCGGCGTCAGCGGACTCGGCGCGCCGCTGGCATTGTACGGTTTGGCGGCGCTGGATATAGCGCTGGGTCTGGCAACCTTGGCGCGTTTCCGGCCGCGCGACTTGTTGCTTTGGCAGTTCTGCATCGTGCTGGGCTACAGCCTGGTGGTGGCCTTTTGCCTGCCGGAGTTCGTGTATCACCCGTTCGGGCCGCTGCTGAAAAATATCCCGTTTTTAATGTGTCTTTTGATTTATAGACAGCTGGAAGGAGAAAAGCCATGATGTATTTAACCCTGAAATTGATCCACATCCTCAGCGCCATCGTCTTGTTCGGCCTGGGTTCCGGCACGGTGTTTTACAAGGTTATGGCCGATAAAACCGGCGACCATGCGGCAATTGCCGTCACCAGCAAGCACGTGGTGCTAGCCGATTGGTGGTTCACCACCCCGACCGTCATCATTCAGCCGTTGACCGGCATTTTGCTGGCCGATCAATTGTCGGCCTCGTTCGGCGACGGCTGGCTGTGGTGGACGGTGGTGCTGTATCTGCTCACCGGCTTATGCTGGCTGCCGGTGGTGATACTACAAATCCGCATGCGCGACATCGCCGCCGATTCCCTGGCCCAAGGCCGGCCCTTGCCGTCTTTGTACGGCTATTATTCCAGGATTTGGCTGTGGCTGGGCGTGCCGGCATTTTTCGGCATGATAGGCATCACCACGCTGATGATTTTCCACAATTCGCTCTGGAGCTAATCATGGCTATTTCGCTAATGGAACGGGTATTGGGCGACGACTGGCATAAACTGCCGGCCGTCATTCAAAAGCATTATCGAATCGGCGGCGGACGGCAAAGCCGGCTGCAAGGCACGATGGCGATTACTTATCCGGGCTATCTGTATCCGCTGGTCTGGCTGATACACCTGTTCGGCGGCCTGATACTTTGGCGCGGTTCGGCGGTACGGGCGGAAGTCGACAAGAGCGCCGACGGCGGGATATTACACTGGCGGCGCACCATGACTTATCCGGACGGCAGGATCGATTGCTTCCTCTCGCAAATGCACTATGCGGCCGCGCATGAATTGATCGAAACCATAGGCTTCGGTTTTGGGCTGCGATTGACTGTGGGCGTCAGCAACGGCGATTTGCTCTACCGCGGCAACGGCCATTTCTGGCAATGCGGCAACCTCCAAATAAATATTCCGGATTGGCTGCTGTTAGGCACGGCAACCATCAGCGAACAGGCGGTGTCCGAGGACTGCATTTATTTGGACTTTACCCTGAATCATCCGCTATGGGGCGTGACCTATGCTTACCGGGGCAATTTCCGTTACGTTAACCCGTAAGCCAAGCCCAACAAGGTAACGCAGTGCGTACCATCTTGAACGGGGGGGCATGCGGGCATCCAGCGCCATGGATGGCATGGCTTCGAGCTATCCATGCAATCCGGATTTCGGCAATCCCCGCCGAAATAACGATTTACGGAACCAACCCCGCCTGCCGCCGCTTAATACGGCCACACCCAATGATCCGCCGCCGGCAAATCGGCGCCGTATTCGTAGGCATAATTGCGGCATTCGATCTGCATGTCGCGCATTTTTTCCTTCACATGCGCGCCGGCCACTTTTAGCGCCGGCACCCGGTCGATGGCGTCTATCACCAGGCTGAAACGGTCGATTTCGTTTTGAATCGCCAATTCCAGCGGCGTGTTGATGCTGCCCTTTTCCTTGTAGCCGCGCACGTGCAGGTTTTTGTGGTTGTTACGCCGGTAAGCCAGACGGTGGATCAGCCAGGGATAGCCGTGGAAATTGAACAGTATCGGCTTGTCCAGCGTGAATAAACTGTCGAAATCCTTGTCGGACAGGCCGTGCGGATGTTCCGCCGCCGGAGTCAATTTATATAAATCCACGACGTTCACGAAGCGCACTTTCAAATCCGGAAAATACTCCCGCAGCATCACCGTTGCCGCCAGGGCTTCCTTGGTGGGAATATCGCCGGCGCTGGCCATCACCAGATCCGGCTCGGCACCGTTGTCGTTGCTGGCCCACTCCCAAATGCCTATGCCCTTGGTGCAATGCTTGATCGCCGCATCCATGTCCAGAAATTGCAAATGTTTCTGCTTGTCGCAGACGATGACGTTGATGTAATTGGTACTTTGCAGGCAATGGTCGCTGACCGCCAACAGAGTATTCACATCCGGCGGCAGATAGATGCGGGTCACGGCCGGGCTTTTATTCACCACCAGATCCAGAAAACCCGGATCCTGATGGGTGAAACCGTTATGATCCTGCCGCCAAACCGTCGAGGTGATCAACAAGTTCAACGATGAAATCGGCGCCCGCCACGGCACGGCTTTGGACATGGCCAGCCATTTGGCGTGCTGATTGAACATGGAGTCGATCACATGCACAAAGGCTTCGTAAGTCGAGAAGAAACCGTGCCGGCCTGTCAGCAGATAGCCTTCCAGCCAGCCTTCCAGCGTATGTTCGGACAGCATTTCCATCACCCGGCCGTCGGCCGCCAACTCGCCGCCGTCGGCGTCTTCCGGCAGATAATCGGCCAACCAAGTTTTTTTGCTGGCTTGGTAAATATCGTCCAGTTTGTTGGACGTATTCTCATCCGGGCCGAATACCCGAAAGTTCCGCATGTTTTGCTGCATGATGTCGCGCAAAAACTTGCCCAATGGCCGGGTGTTTTCGGCGCTAGCAGTGCCGGGTTTAGCCACTTCGATGCGGTAATCCCGAAAATCCGGCATCCGCAGAGCTTTGCGCAAACGGCCGCCATTGGCGTGCAGATTGGCGCTCATCCGCCGCTGGCCCTTGGGGGCCAGGGCTTTCAGTTCCGGGCGCAAACGCCCCTCCGCATCGAACAGTTCCTCGGCCTTATAACTGCGCAGCCAAGCTTCCAGTTGGGCCAGATGGGCCGGATTTTCCCGCACACTGCTTAGCGGCACTTGATGAGAACGCCAGAAACCTTCGACTTTGTGGCCGTCGACTTCCTTAGGGCCGGTCCAGCCCTTGGGCGAACGCAATACTATCATCGGCCAGCGCGGCCGCACTGCTTTGCCGCTATCGCGCGCTTCGTCTTGTATGCGGCGTATCTCCAGCACGCAGGCTTCCATGGCCGCCGCCATTTTGGCGTGCATCTCGATGGGGTCGCTGCCTTCCACGAAAAACGGCTGCCAGCCGTAGCCTTTGAACAAATTCTCCAGTTCCTCATGGCTGATACGGGACAACAGCGTGGGGTTGTTGATCTTGTAGCCGTTCAAATGCAGAATCGGCAACACCGCGCCGTCGCGAATAGGATTGAGGAATTTATTGGAATGCCAGGAAGTGGCCAACGGCGCGGTTTCCGACTCGCCGTCGCCCACCACGACCGCCACCAGCAAATCCGGGTTGTCGTAGGCTGCGCCGAACGCGTGGCTTATACTGTAGCCCAACTCGCCGCCCTCGTGGATGGAGCCCGGGGTTTCCGGCGTGCAATGGCTGCCGATACCGCCCGGAAAGGAAAATTCCTTAAAGAAGTTCAACAGCCCTTCTTCGTCTTCGCTTTTGTTGGGATAAATCTCGCTATAGGTGCCTTCCAGGTAAACCGGCGCCAACACGCCCGGCGCGCCGTGTCCGGGGCCGGCCAGAAAAATGGCGTTCAGATCGTATTTATTGATCAGGCGGTTGAGATGGATATAGCTGAAGCTGAGGCCCGGGCTGGCGCCCCAATGCCCCAGCAGGCGCTGCTTGATATGTTCCGGCTTTAACGGCTGTTTCAGCAAGGGGTTATCCCGCAAATAAATCATCCCGGCGGCCAGATAGTTGCAGGCTCGCCAGTAGGCATTCAGGGCTTCGATTTCTTGCATGGAAAGGGGGTCGTTCGACATGGCGGGCATCCTGTTCGGTAAAACATAAACAACTAGCTAACAGCTAGGCTACAGTAAAAGGCTTATGCCGTCACTGTAGTTTATCCGTTTGTCATTTTGATGACCATCGAGCCTCTCGCTCAAATAAAACCAAGCGCCGCCCGCCATTATTCGTCAGCCGCCATCGCATTGCGCTTGGCGCAAGTTGCCGCGCTAAACGCCCAGCGGCTACAGAGCAGCATTAACGGCAATGCGAAAGCCAGGGTCCACACTAAACTTTGTAAGGTCATAGGACTGGCGCTGCTGTCCCAAATCGTCAGCGAACTGTTAAGGGAAATGTTCGACGGCAGCAGAAACGGAAACATCGAGACGCCGAATGTCAGCACGGTCATGACCACGCACAGCGAACTGGCGATCATGGCAAAATAAGCCTTATCCCACTTGGACAGCAGCAGCGCGGCAATCGCGGCCACAAAAGCCAGCACCGGAACGCTCCACAGCAAGGGTTCGTGTTCGTAATTGTCCAGCCACAAACCTTCGCCGCGTTTGACGAATTTAGCCAGGGGATTGGAGGCACCATTAGGCAAAATGTCGGAGCTGATGTGATAACCTTCCAAGTGGGTGATCCACAATCCGGCCGCCGCAAACGACAGTAAATAGGCCCCGCCCGCCCGCAGCGCAACGGCCTTGGTTTGCGGCAGCAGTTCGTCGCCGGCTTTCAGCTGCAGAAATACCGCGCCGTGCATCGCCAACAACGTCAGGCAGACTGCCGCCGCTAACAACGAAAACGGATTGAACAGTCCGGCGAAATCGCCCAAAAACAGGATACGCATATCGCTGTCCAGATGAAACGGGATGCCTTTTAACAGATTGCCGGCCAATACTCCCAACAACCCCGCCGACACCAAACCGCCGCCAGCCAATATTTTTTTGGCATGGCGTTGCCACCGGGCGTCCTCGCTGGCATCCCAAAAATACAGGGCCAACGGCCGCAACAGCAAGCTCAACAATATCGGCAGCAACAGCCCGTACAAACTCGCCATGGCTACCGCATAAGCGGTGGGCCAGGCGGCGAACAACACCGCCACCATCACGACCAGCCAGGCCAGATTGCCCATGCCGGCCGGCGCAATACTAGCGATCAAACGCCGGCTGTCCCGCTCGTCCGCCCCCAACAGGGGCAGCAACAGGGGCAGCAACAGGGCCACGCCCAGCGTCAGGCCTTCGCATAGGGCCAACGCCACCATTACCGCGCCGAGCAAAGCCCAGCCGATCAAACGTAAACTCTCTAAATCCGTCGGCATGGCTCAAACTCCCGGCTGGCTGATGTGACGGTTGAGCAGGGCCTGCCGTAGCAGATAAAACCCCGCCGCCAACAAAACGCTGTACGCCAAGGCGTAGGCCAGCGCACTGACGGCCAACTCCGTCGCCGATAAAGAAGACACGCCGATAAATGTGGGCAGGATACCGGCAACGGCCCAGGGTTGTTTGCCGGCCTCGGCAACAAACCAGCCGGCTATGCAGGCCAGCCAAGGCAAGGGCGCCAAATACACGCTCAAGCTAACCAGCCAACCCGGCAAGGCTTTCGCAACCAGGCTATAAAATACCGCCAGAACCAACCAAGCCATGCTCAACAAACCGCCCGCGACCATGAAACGATAGACCCAACACAGCAAATCCGGATAGGCCGGTAATGCCGATTGGGCGGCCAAGCCGATTTGCTTGTCATTGGCGGCCAATATCGCTTTATGAAAAGGCGTCAACAACAGGGCATAACCCAGATTGGCTTTATGCCGCTCGAATTCCGCCAACAATTGCGGGTCTTTATTATCGTCGCGCAATTCCTGCAACAGCGCATAGGCCTTGAGGCCGCTACGGATACGCGTTTCGATGTCGGGCAGCAGGCTAGCCTCGGGCTGCGCATGTATCGCCGCCAGCTTGGCTTGCTGCACGGGGTGGTCCAAATTGGGCGTGGTATCGCCCAAGCCGGCGGTAATACCCATCATCGCCACCCCCACTATGGCCGCCCAGTTAAAACTCCGCAGCGCCATTGGGTCCCGCGGCTGCTTGCGCAACCAATAAGCGCTGATACCCATTACGGTGGCCATGGCGGTTGCATGAGCGGCGGCCACTGTGTGCAGATATTTAGCCAGCGCGGCGGGATTGGCGGCAAACAGGCTGAAATCCGTCAACTCCATCCGGTAAGACTGGTAATTAAAACTCGCCGCCACGGGGTTTTGCATCCAACCGTTGGCCAGCAAAACCCAGAATGCGGACACATTGACGGCCAATGCCAGCAGCCAGGTCAGCAGCAGATGCTGTTTTGGGCCCATTTTGCCCCAGCCCAGCCAATACGGGCCGCACAATATGGCAGCCAGAAAAAAGCCGCTCGCGGCTTCGATGGCCAAGGGCAGTGCAAAAATATCGCCGACATAATGCGCAAAATACGAGCCGTTCATGCCGAATTGGAATACCACGACGATTCTGGTAGCCAGCGCCAGCACGAAATTGATCGTGAAGATTCCGCCCCAGAACCGCGCCATGCTTTTGTAGACCGGCTGCCCTGTGGCCACATAAGCCGATTCCAGCAAAGCCAGGAATAAAGCCAGCCCCAACGTCAACGGAATGAATAAAAAATGCAGCATCGCAGTTATCGCAAACTGCCAACGCGATAATTCGACAACGGTTTCCGAAATCATGCCTGCCTCTTGGTCGCTATTACAAGTGGCGGCAATTATAGAGACATCGGTTTGCTTATCGGCGATTTTTTACGGCCGGCGTTTACGAAGGCGATTTAGCAGGCGCGCTGAGCGGGAAACAGACAACGGAAGCGGCTGCCTTTACCTTGCTGGCTTTCCACTTCCAGCTTGGCGTCATGCCTGACCAGCACGTGCTTGACGATGGCCAGGCCCAGCCCGGTTCCTGCTACCTTATGATTGCGTTTGACCTCCGCGCGATAAAAACGCTCGGTGATGCGGGGAATGTCCGCCGGGGCAATGCCTTCGCCGAAATCTTCGACTTCCAGATAAAGCGCTCCGTCGGGCCTTCGATGCCAGCCGACTTTGACCGGCGAGGTGGCCGGCGAATATTTCAAGGCGTTAACCAATAAATTAGTGAACGCACTTTGCAACTCCTGGCTGTCCCCCTGCAGATTACTGTCGGTGGCAACGGTCAATTCTATCCGCCGCTCGTCTTTTTCCAGCAAATCGCTTTCCTGGCAGATTTGTTCCAATAAGCCGCGCATGGGCACGCATTCGAATTTCCTGGCCTTGGTTTCCAGCTTGGCCAGCATCAACAGGTCGTCGATCAAATGCTGCATGCGTTCGGTTTGGGCGGCCATGCTTTCGAACGACCGCTCCAATCCGTTGGGCACGTCGTCCATTTCCAATAAGGTTTCGAGGTAGCCCCTTAAAACCGTCAGCGGCGTACGCAATTCATGCGACACATTGGCCACAAAATCCGTCCGCATCCTCTCCATGTTCTTGATTTGCGTGACATCCTGCGCCAACAGCAAACGCAATCCGGCCCCATAGGGCACGATGCTTATTTGCAGGATAATGCTGTCGTTAACCGGCGACGCGATGCAGATTTTTTGCTGGTAGTCCTGGGCCTTCAGAAATTGTACGAACTGGGGTGCCCGGATCAGATTCGGGATGCGCTGGCCCTTGTCAGATCGTTTCAATCCCAACACTTCCCGGGCCGCCTTGTTAGTCCATTCGATCTCGGCGTATTCGCCCAACACCACCGCGGCATCGGGCAGCGCATTGGTCGAGGTGCGGAATTGGTCTATCATCCGGCTGAGTTTTTTCTTGCGCTTTTTCTCGGTTTTTTTGATTTTCCACAGGTGGTAGTAAATATCGGCCCAAATGCCTTTACGGTCCCGGTAATCTCTGAAAGCGCCCCTGCTCAACCAGCTTTCCAACTCATTGATGGCCAATGTTTGCTTTATCAATAGCAGCACGCTGATGCACAATAGGATCTGGCTCAGATGCCCGATGAAATAACTTAGCGCTAACGCCGGCAATACGAGGGCAATAACAATCTTGATTTCTCTTTGCCAACGGTCCATCGTTATCATCCCGCCATGGAAAAGCGGTAGCCGAAACCGCGCACGGTTTGAATCAAATCTTCCCGCTCGAATTCGGCCAGCAATTTACGCAGCCGGCGGATATGCACATCCACGGTGCGTTCTTCGATATACACGCTACGCCCCCAAACCTGGTCCAGCAAATGGGTCCGGCTATACACCTTGTCCGGGTGGGTCATAAAAAACTGCATTAATCTGAATTCGGTGGGGCTAACGTCCAAAGTTTTACCGTTGATGGTGAGCCTATGCTGCTCCGCGTCCAGGATCAGGTCGCCGACGCTCAACTGCCCGGTTTCGCTCAACTTGCCGCTACGCCGCATCACGGCTTTAATCCGGGCAATCAACTCCTTGGGAGAAAACGGTTTAGTGACATAATCGTCGGCGCCGATTTCCAGTCCGCGAATTTTATCCTCTTCTTCGCCCCGGGCAGTGAGTAATATGATGGGCATATCCTTAAAGCCCGGCTCCCGTTTCAAGCGCCTGGCCAATTCAACCCCGCTAATGCCGGGCAGCATCCAGTCCAACACCAATAAATCGACCCGATTTTCCGCTAGCGATTGCAAGGCCTCCTCGGCGCTGGCGGCCGCCGTCACATTCAGATCGGCTTGCTCCAATACCATCACCAACATTTCCCTAATGGCGTCTTCATCTTCCACAACCAGGATATTTAAATTCGACATAATCATTTTACGTTTTAGCCTAATTAACCCGGGAATTTAACAATGCCATATTACCCTTTTATGACAAACATCCGTCCCGCCGCAAAATGATCGTTGCAGCCCCTGACAAAAATTAGTCAACTGCGGAAACTGGCTACGGCGTTCCGATCAAATCAATAATCGCGTCCACTACCATGCCGGTTCCAATTGAAATCATCAAAATATCCGAGGCGACGCGGACATAGCGATAGCCCGCTGGCGGATAGCCTATTTGGCTAATTACCCTGTCAGGCAAATCATAAAATATCAAGCCACGCGGTAAAGGCCGCCCCATCACCCAGCGCCTTGCCTGCCCCGGCGGCAAACAACCATTGCGTTTCTTGGCCAAACCGGGCGGACAATGGCCGGCGCGAAATTCATTGGCATAATATTCATGAATAGCAGCGCGCTGATGCTCTTGAAAGCCGCCTTGCCGCCGATATTGCTCAGGGAAGTCTTGTTGGCGGGAATAACGCTCCTCTCGCTCGCGCCCATGATCCTCGTGCTTTTCATGTTGCTTTGGCTGATACTTATGCGCGCCGCCACCCGCGTGAGCGGGTTTTTCGGCCATAGCCGGCCTAACAACCGCCATCGATAAAGCGAACAGACCTATTAGAAAACCGCGAAAGGGCATATTGAATTTTTTCATAGCACGCCTAAGACTCCCATTAAAACAAAAGCCTAACATTAATCGAGGAGATTTCCGCGAAATTTATAGCCTTCCGCTTAAGCGTAGGCTACCTGCGAATGAGCCGAAAATCGCCCGGTCTCTATCGTTCGATAGTGAACCGGGCCTATTGACGCTCACCAAAAGCCGTTGCGGCTTTAATACGGATCGCGTTGATTATTCGGCGGCACGCATGCGAATATCGGCATTGGCTTGCAATTGATTCAATACCGCTTCGAATTGTGCCCGGCCAAACGCAATCGCCATGTTTTTCACAATCGGCGCCTGCTTGGCTTTGTCGGCTGCCGTCATTTCGCCCTCGACGACTTGGTTGACACTCGCTACGATCTTGCCGCCCTTCGGCTCATCGATGATAACGATACTGGGCCGATTGGCTTGCGGCTTGGCGGCGCGAAAAATAGCCTGATTGACCGCCGGCTCGACATCGGTGCTTGTACGTGCCAAACCGGCCAGTTTTTTTACAGGCAATTGCGCATTCCGCGCCACTTCGGCAATCGCCTTGCCGGCCAATAATTCGTCTTTGAGCTTATTCGCCGCCTCGATCGTTTGCTGTTGCATGCGCTCCTTCTGCAACGCGGCAATCACCTCGGCCTTGACATCCTTCAGTTCCTTGCTTGCCGCCGGCACATGCGTTTTCATCCGCAGTACCACCACTTTATCGCTGCCCACTTCAACCGGTTCGCTATTGACGCCTTTCAAGACATCTTCGGAAAAAGCGGCCAGACGGACTTTTTCTTCCGCCGCTACACCCTCGCCGGCGTCACGGGTAAACAACGGCGTTTCCTTAATGCCAACTCCCAGCAAAGCGGCGGCGGCATCCAGGCTATCCGGATTTTCGTAGCTGACTTCGCCGAGTTTTTCGCCCAACTCGCCCAATTTACCTTCTGCTTGGGCCTTTTTATAGGTTTTGGTCAGTTCAGGCTTAACCGCTTCGTAGGTTTTAACCTCGCCCGGCACCAATTCGGTCACTTTAATCAGGTGATAGCCGAATGCCGATTTTACCGGCTCGGATACCTCGCCCAACTGTAACCGGCTGGCGGCATCTTCGAAAGCCTTTTCCATCACGCCCACATTGAACAATCCTAAATCGCCGCCGTTTTTAGCGGAAAGCTTGTCGTCGGAGATTTCCTTGGCCAAAACGGCAAAGTCTTTATTGCTTAACTCCTGCTTGGCTTTTAAGGCCTTTTGCAAAGCCTGTTCCTCGCCGGCGGCATCTTTACCGAAGGCAAACAGGATATGGCTGATTTTGCGCCTTTCCGGGTTGCTGAATTGGGCTTTTTGCTCTTCGTAATAGGCTTTTAACTGTTCTTCCGTCACCTCGACGTCATCGGCTAGCGCATCCAAAGCCAATTCCACATACTGAATGGAGACCTGTTCCGCGGTTTGATAGGCCTCTTGATGCTGCTGGTAATACGCTGTAACGTCGTCTTCGGATGGCATCTGGCTTGAAACCGATAACGGAACCGGAATATATTCCACGTCCCGTTTTTGATTTTGAATCTTGTAAAACGCCGCCACCTCGGCTGGCGTTACAAAGCCGCTATCCACGATAGCGCGCTGCACCTGCTCCATCATCAAGGCTTTTTTGATCCGGCCGACAAACTCGTCGGAAGACATGCCTTGCGAGCCCAATAAAGTTTGATATTGGGTTTTATCGAATTTGCCGTCTTTTTGAAAATACTCCAGCGATTGAATGAAATCCCTGGCGGCTTCATCCGTCACAACCAGCTTTTGCTCCTGCGCATACTGCAACAAGACCTCATCCCGAATCAGTTTTTGTAAAGCCTGTTTTTTCAGCGTATCTTCGTCGAATTTCATCCCGGCCAGATTTTGAGCAAACTGCTGATAGGCCTGATTCAGATCGCGTTGAAAAAACTCTTTGTCGCCCACGGTAACTTCGGGCGTCTCCTTACCGCCGCCCAAATAATTCTGGATTCCCCACAAGCCAAAAAGCACGCAAATCAGCACTAAAATGATCGAGGCAAATACGCCTTGCACCTTTTCTCTAATCTCTAATAGCATAAGCTCTGTCCTTAAACAGCATTTAGCCCGATATTTCAGGCCTTAAAATTAACACGCAAAAAAAAACCTCGAACCATTCGGCCCGAGGTTTCTGTTTTGGCGGAGCGGACGGGGCTCGAACCCGCGACCCCCGGCGTGACAGGCCGGTATTCTAACCAACTGAACTACCGCTCCTAAGTCTGGTGGGTGCTGAGGGGTTCGAACCCCCGACCCTCGCCTTGTAAGGGCGATGCTCTCCCAGCTGAGCTAAGCACCCGACTAAAGAAGCGCTAGTTTACAGCATCTTTTAAAGATTTACCAGCTTTAAATGACGGAATTTTAGCTGCCTTAATAGTAATTTCTTCGCCGGTTTGCGGATTGCGGCCTTTGCGCTCTGCTCTTTCTTTTACTTCGAATGTTCCAAAACCTACCAAGGCTACTGACTCGCCTTTTTTTAGCGCTTCTTCAACAGACTTGATAAAACCATCTAAAGCGCGGCCGGCATCGGCCTTGGTCAATTGAGATGCTGCTGCAATAGCATCAATCAGATCCGATTTATTCATTTATTTCCCCTTAGGATTTGGTTTTATTAATTATTACTCATACAAACAGTTTTATTCGGCACCAACAGGCTCACCCCTCCCATGTAATAGCCGCCTTCCCGCGAGAAGGTGGGACTTTATATCAATGGGCGGCGAGCCCTGTCAAGCACTGAAATAGCCGCATCCCACGGATTTCACGGTTTGGAGCCCAAAGGGCAACCCGTTCTAGTGCGCCACTACCGCTTGCGACTTGACTTCGCTTTTACCGTTTGCGGCATCGGCCCTTTCTCCCGCCTCAATGACAATCGGTACCGGCATTCTCTGAAGCGCAATCTCCAGCACCTCATCGATCCAACGCACGCATTTGATGGTCAAATTGCTTTTGACGTTGTCGGGAATCTCGGTCAGATCTTTTTCATTTTCGAAAGGAATCACCACCGTTCGGATTCCGCCGCGATGCGCCGCCAATAGCTTTTCCTTAAGGCCGCCGATAGGCAGCACTTCGCCGCGCAAGGTAATCTCCCCTGTCATCGCCACATCGGCCCTGACGGGAATTTTGGTCAATGCGGAAATAATCGCCGTACACATGCCGATACCCGCGCTCGGCCCGTCTTTGGGCGTGGCGCCTTCCGGCACATGGATATGAATATCGCTTTTTTGGAAAACTTCGTTATCGATTCCCAAAACATGCGAGCGGCTTCTGACCACCGTCACCGCCGCGTCGATGGATTCCTTCATCACATCGCCCAGCTTGCCGGTCGCCTGTTGCTTGCCTTTGCCCGGCATCACCGCGGTTTCTATGGTCAGCAGTTCGCCGCCCACTTCGGTCCAGGCCAGACCGGTCACTTGGCCGACCTGATCGCTGTCTTCGGCCATGCCGTAGCTGAAGCGCCTGACGCCCAAATATTTATCCAAATTTTCCTTGCCGACACAGATTTTGTCCTTATCCTTCCGCAACAACAAATCCTTAACCACTTTCCGGCAGATCTTGGATATTTCCCGCTCCAGACTGCGCACACCGGCTTCGCGCGTGTAGTAGCGGATAATATCCTTGACCGCGGCCTCCGAAATTTCGATTTCCGATTCCGCCAAGCCGTTATTTTTCACCTGTTTGGGAATCAAAAAGCGCAAGGCGATGTTGATTTTTTCGTCCTCGGTATAGCCGGCCAGACGAATCACTTCCATCCTGTCCATCAGCGGAGCCGGGATATTCATGGTATTCGCCGTCGCCACAAACATCACGTCGGACAAATCGAAATCCACTTCCAGATAATGATCGGAAAAGGTGTGGTTTTGCTCGGGATCCAGCACCTCCAACAACGCGGAAGCCGGATCGCCTCGAAAATCCGCCGCCATCTTGTCGATTTCGTCCAACAGAAACATCGGATTACGGGTTTTTATTTTCGACAGATTCTGCAGAATCTTGCCCGGCATCGAGCCGATATAGGTCCGCCGGTGGCCGCGAATTTCCGCCTCGTCCCTGACGCCGCCCAGAGCCATCCGCACGTACTTGCGATTGGTCGCGCGCGCTATCGATTGACCCAACGAAGTTTTGCCCACGCCCGGAGGCCCGACCAAGCACAAAATCGGCCCTTTCAACTGTTTTACCCGTTGCTGTACGGCCAAGTATTCCAGAATCCGTTCCTTCACTTTTTCCAAGCCGTAATGTTCGGATTCCAATACCTGCTCGGCCACTTTCAAGTCGTGGCGGACTTTGGTTTTCTTTTTCCAAGGCACGCTGACCATCCAGTCGATGTAATTGCGTACCACGGTCGCTTCGGCCGACATGGGCGACATCATTTTCAGCTTGTTCAGCTCCGCCATGGCCTTGGTTTTGGCTTCCGCCGACATGCCGGCCGCTTCTATTTTCTTTTCCAGCTCTTCGACTTCATTGCTGGCTTCGTCCATTTCGCCCAGCTCTTTTTGAATAGCCTTCATTTGCTCGTTCAAATAATATTCGCGCTGGTTTTTTTCCATCTGTTTTTTGACCCGGCCGCGGATTTTCTTTTCCATTTCCAGAATATCCACTTCGCCTTCCATCAGCGTCATCAAGCTTTCCAGGCGTTTGGCCACATCCACCATTTCCAGCATATTTTGCTTTTCTTCCACTTTCAGCGCCATGTGCGCGGCCATGGTATCGGCCAAGCGGCTCGGATCGTCTATGCCGGCCAAGGAATTCAATACTTCGGGCGGAATCTTGTTATTCAACTTCACATACTGATCGAACGAACTGATGGCGGTGCGCTGCAAAACATCCAGCTCCTGCTCATCAATGTTCAATTCATCTTCCAGCTCCAGCACGCCCGCCGCGCAGTAACCCTCAAACTCCTGATATTGAATCACCGAACAACGCTGGGTGCCTTCGACCAAGACTTTGACGGTACCGTCCGGCAATTTAAGCAGCTGCAGGATATTGGCCAAGGTCCCCACTTTGTACAAGTCATCGAACTCGGGCTCATCGACATCCGCCTGCTTTTGGGCAATCAACAGCACTTGCTTGTCCTGTTTTATGGCTGCATCTAGCGCGTCGATGGACATCCCCCGCCCCACAAACAGCGGGATTACCATATGCGGATAGACCACCACGTCTCGTAGCGGGAGCACGGGTATCAGTTCGTCTTTATTTTTTACGTGAGTCATATCAGTTGTATCCTGTGGCCGGAAAGCAAATTTACCTTCATCCTATATGAGGACGCGCGGATAGAAAACAAGTATCTTTGCAAAAAGCAAAAAAAAAGGGGCTGTGCAATCAAGCCCCTTTTTTTACCGGCACACAAGCAATTACGGAATTACGAATCCGCCGCCGCTCTTTTTAACTCGGACTCGTAAACCAGCAATGGCTCGGACTGTCCGTTAATGACACTTTCATCGATCACCACCTTACGGATATTCTCACTGGAAGGCAGCTCATACATGGTATCCAGCAATACGTTTTCCACTATGGTACGCAGTCCGCGGGCACCGGTTTTTCTTTCCATGGATTTGCGCGCAATAGCCGCCAGCGAGTCTTCCCTAAACTCCAATTCAGCACCCTCCATTTCGAACAAATGCTTATATTGCTTGATCAGAGCGTTTTTAGGCTGTGTCAGAATTTGTATCAACGCCGCCTCATCCAGTTCGTCCAAAGTGGCCACTACCGGCAAACGCCCAACGAATTCGGGAATCAAGCCGTATTTGATCAAATCCTCTGCCCGCACATCGGCGAAAATTTCACCGACGTTTTGATTGTCGTCCTTGGCCTTCACTTCGGCCGAAAAACCGATGCCGCCCTTTTCGGTACGGCTCCTGATCACCCGGTCCAATCCGGCAAACGCGCCGCCGACGATAAATAAAATATTTGCGGTGTTAACCTGCAAAAACTCCTGCTGCGGATGCTTACGCCCCCCTTGCGGCGGCACGGAAGCGACGGTGCCTTCTATCAATTTCAATAACGCCTGCTGCACGCCCTCCCCCGACACGTCGCGGGTAATGGACGGATTGTCCGATTTACGCGATATTTTGTCGATTTCATCGATATAAACGATGCCGGATTCCGCCTTTTCGACATCGTAATCGCATTTTTGCAGGATTTTCTGAATGATATTTTCCACATCCTCGCCCACATAACCCGCTTCGGTCAGCGTGGTGGCGTCGGCAATGGTAAAAGGCACATCCAGTAAACGCGCCAAGGTTTCGGCCAACAGCGTCTTACCCGAACCGGTCGGGCCTATCAGCAGGATATTGCTTTTGGCCAACTCGACATCGCTTTTTTTGCTATTGCTGCGCAGGCGCTTGTAATGATTGTAAACGGCCACCGCCAGAATCTTTTTGGCGTTTTCCTGGCCAATCACATAGCTGTCCAACTCCAGCTTGATTTCTTTCGGCTTGGGCAGTGCGCCATTGCCGACCGTTTTCTCATCCTCCAGCAATTCGTCACGAATAATGTCATTACAAAGCTCGACACACTCGTCACAGACATAGACTGACGGACCGGCAATCAGCTTTCTCACTTCGTTTTGGCTTTTGCCGCAAAAAGAACAGTACAGAAGTTTATCTTCGTCCTTGCCTTTTTTGTCTTTACTCATGGACAAACCCCGAGGTAATTCATTGCTTCAGTGACTGAAGAATATTTCAAATTAATCAACTTTTCCAATAAATTCGCCGCAAAGCGGCGAATTCGGATTAGCCGTTACGACTG
>NZ_JANIBK010000042.1 GCF_024505165.1 Methylomonas rivi | reverse complement strand
GCCGGGCGGCCACCGCAACGGCGGAACCGCCGGATGAGCCGCCCGGTACGCAGCAGGCATCCCACGGATTGTGCGCCGCCCCATAAAAGCTGGTTTCGTTGGACGAACCCATGGCGAATTCGTCCATGTTCAGCTTGCCCAACATCACGCTGCCGGCCTGGTTGAATTTTTCCACCACCGTGGCGTTATAGGGAGCGATAAAGTTATCCAGCATTTTTGAACCGCAGCTGGTTTTGCTGCCTAGGGTGCAAAAGATATCTTTCTGCGCCAGCGGAATCCCGGCCAATGGCGCGGCATGGCCGGCCGCCAGCAATTCATCGGCCGCCCGCGCTTGTTGCAACGCACCGTCTTCGCAAACCGTGATAAAGGCGTTCAAGGTTTCGTACCGGCGGATGCGGCTTAAAAAGGCTTGCGTCAATTCCACGCTGGAAAACTGTTTGCCGCGCAGCCCGGCTGCCAGTTCGGTTAGGGTAAGGTTGTGCATAATCGTCCTTAATCGATAACTTTAGGTACTAAATAAAGTCCGGCCTCGGTTTGCGGGGCGATGGACTGGAAGCGGCCGCGCTGGTCGGTTTCGGTTACCGCATCGTCGCGCAGGCGCTGCATCTGATCCAGAGGATGGGCCATGGGCACTACGCCCGAGGTATCAAGCTGTCCCATTTGCGTCATCAAATCAAGCATATTGGACAAGTCATCAGCATAGCTATGGATTTGTTGTTCTTGTATGCCCAACCTGGCGAGGTGGGCGATTTTTTTCACGTCACTGGCCGTCAACGACATCATTAAGCTCCCTATTGAGTAATGCAAATATGATACTTTATATCTTGCCCAACTGCCTGCTTGATTGATAAAGTAGCGGGATTTTCTGTGCGCTTTGGTGTAATCATGTTCAAACGAATTCGCGGCCTCTTTTCCAACGACTTATCGATCGATTTGGGTACCGCAAATACCCTTATTTACGTTCCGGGCCAAGGAATCGTCCTCAACGAACCTTCCGTAGTCGCCATCAAGGAAGACAAAATCCGCGGCCAAAAAACCATCGCCGCCATCGGCGCCGAGGCGAAAAGCATGTTGGGCCGTACGCCCGGCAACATCACCGCCATCCGTCCGTTGAAGGACGGCGTGATCGCGGATTTTGCGGTCACCGAACGCATGCTGCGGTTTTTTATCAAAAAAGTACACGAAAACAAACTGCTGCGTCCCAGCCCGCGTATTTTGATCTGCGTACCTTGCGGCTCCACCCAAGTGGAACGCCGCGCTATCCGCGAATCGGCGGCCATGGCCGGCGCTCGGGAAGTGTATCTGATCGAAGAACCCATGTCGGCGGCGGTAGGCGCCGGCCTGCCGGTCGACACCCCGCACGGTTCCATGGTGCTGGATATCGGCGGCGGCACTTCCGAGGTAGCGGTGATTTCCTTGAACGGCATCGTCTATTCGGCCTCGGTCCGGATCGGCGGCGACCGTTTCGACGACGCCATTATCGCCTATGTGCGCCGCAACTACGGCACCCTGATCGGCGAGGCCACGGCCGAAAAAATCAAACACGAAATCGGCGCCGCCTATCCGGGTAGCGAGGTGCGCGAAATGCAGGTCACCGGCCGCAACCTGGCCGAAGGCGTGCCGCGCAGCTTCTCGCTGAACAGCAACGAAATTTTGGAAGCCTTGCAGGAACCCCTGTCCGGCATCGTCAGCGCCGTCAAGGTCGCCTTGGAACAAACCCCGCCGGAATTGGGCGCGGACGTAGCCAGCCGCGGTATCGTGCTGACCGGCGGCGGCGCCTTGTTGAAAGACATCGACCGTTTGATCGCCGAAGAAACCGGCCTGCCGGTATTTATCGCCGACGATCCGTTGACCTGCGTCGCCAGGGGCGGCGGCATGGTTTTGGAAATGCTGGACAAAAAAGGCGCTTCGGCGTTTTCCTTGGAATAAATTTACCGCCGCCCGACATCCGTCGTCTAAGGCAACTTCCGGATCGGACTGTCTTTGCGCGGCACGGCGGCAGCCACCGCTCGCCTAGTTGCTGTGGTAGTATGGGCCATCTTTAATCGGCGGCCACTTTCAGCCGTGTTGCCGTTTCATCATAATGCTTGAGGTTTTGCCATAAAACTTTTATTTGCCCAAGGCCCTTCGCTTAACACGCGCCTGTTAGTAGCGATTCTGGCTGCAATCGCATTATTGGTAACCGATTATCGAACGCAGTTTCTGCATCCTCTGCGTTCGGTCTTGTCTATTGCAACTTACCCGATCCAGATTTTGGCCAGCCTGCCCGGAGACAGCATTAAATCCATGTCGGACACCGTGTTTTCCTACGTCGACCTGCAAAAGGAAAACCAGCGCCTGAAAGAAACTCAGTTGATTAACGCCGCCAAACTGTTAAAACTGGACGCACTGGAAAAAGAAAACATTCGGCTGCGCGTATTGCTGGAAAACTCCTTCCAACTCGGCGAACAAGTGCTGATTGCCGAATTGCTGTCGGTAAAACTGGCTGCCTACGAACACACCGTGGTGGTCAACAAAGGCACGCGTTTCGGCGTGCACCCGGAACAGCCCGTGCTGGATGCCAACGGCATCGTCGGCCAAGTGATACGCGCCCTGCCGTCCAGTTCCGAAGTCATGCTGATTACCGACCCCGACCATGCCATTCCGGTTGAAGTCAATCGCAACGGCCTGCGCACCATCGCTTTCGGCACCGGCCTGCCCAACCGCCTGCAACTGCCCTTTTTAGCCAAAAACGCCGACATCGTGCCCGGCGATTTGCTGGTCACTTCGGGCTTGGGCGGCGTATTCCCGGCCGGCTATCCTGTGGCCGTGGTCGATAAATTCGAAACCCGGCCGGACAAATCGTTCGCCAACATTTACGCCACCCCCAAGGCGCAACTGGAAACCAGCCGCGAATTTCTGATCGTCTGGAGCGACTCGACCCCGGTATTTTTGGGCAAGGACCAAGCACCGCCCTCCCCCGACACACCGGAAGCCGAGCATGCCGAGCCCTAGCCCGTTCGCGCCCGTCTATTTCCTGGCAACGCTGGCTATCGCCATGACGCTGCGTATCATGGACTTATTTCCCGGCACGGTTGAATTCAACCCCGATTGGATCGCACTGGTTTTGATTTATTGGTCCATCGCCCTGCCCGAGCGCTTCGGCGTATTCACGGCGTTCGCGGCCGGTTTGCTAACCGATGTGCTGACCAGCCACCTGCTGGGGCAATACGCCCTGATCTATGCTTTGTTCAGCTATTTCAGCATCAGGCAACACCGCCGGCTGCGCCAATTTCCGCTGATACAGCAATGCGTGTTCGTGTTTTTTTGCCTGCTGTGCGGCCAAAGCTTGATTTTCGGCATGGAAAGCATGCAGGCGGCCAATCGGCTGCCTTTATCGTTTTGGTATCCGGTGCTGACCGGCACCTTGGTCTGGCCGCTGGTATTCATGGTGTTGCGGGCGATTCGGGTTTTGGCGCGTATCAGCTGACAAGATGGATAGACAATTTGCCATCAAAGACTCTCTGGCGGAAAACCGGATATTCTTGAGCCGTGTCGTGGCGGCTTTTTTGCTGATTCTGCTGTTGATCGCCGGCCTGATTGTCAGATTGATTTATTTACAAGTGGTCGGGCATGAGCATTACGCCACTTTGTCCAAGGACAACCGGATTAAAATTTCGCCGCTGCCCCCCACTCGCGGCATCATTTACGACCGCCGCGGCCGCATGTTGGCCGAAAACGTCCCCACCTACAGCCTGGAATTGATCCCCGAGCAAATCAAGGACATGGACGGCACCTTGGCGAAACTGCAAAACCTGTTGGCCATACCCGACGAAAAAATCGAGCAGTTTCAAAAACAAAGAAAACGCAATAAAGCCTTTACCACCACGCCGCTGCTGCAAAACCTGTCGGACGAGGAGGTGGCGAAATTCGCCGTGGTCAGGCCCTATTTTCCGGGCGTCGACGTCTATGCCCGCCTGGTGCGGCATTATCCCTACGGCGAACTGGCCGCGCATGTGGTCGGCTATGTCGGCCGCATCAACGAGCAGGAATTAAAAACCTTGCCCACCGCCGAATACCGCGGTACCGACATCATCGGCAAAAACGGTATCGAAAAATCCTACGAAGCCCAATTGTTGGGCACCGCCGGCTACGAGGAAATCGAAACCAACGCCCAGGCCCGCGCCGTCAACACGGTGGCCACGGTAGAGCCGATCGCGGGCTCCAACATTTACCTGACGCTGGACATCGATCTGCAGAAAATCGCCTACGATGCGCTGGGCGAATACAACGGCGCCGCCGTGGCCATCGATATCAAAACCGGCGGGGTACTGGCGTTTGCCAGCCGGCCCGGGTTCGACCCCAATCCGTTCGTAACCGGCATCTCCAACAAGGAATACAAGGCCCTGCGCGACTCGCCCGATCAACCGCTGTATAACCGCGCCCTGCGCGGTTTATATCCGCCCGGTTCCACCGTCAAGCCCTTTGTCGCCCTGGCCGGCCTCGAATACGGTGTCATCGATTTCGGACACCGGTTGTTTTGCCCGGGTTATTACCAGCTGCCCAACGTCAAGCACAAATACCGGGACTGGAAGAAAGGCGGGCATGGCATGGTTGACATGAACGACGCCATCACCCAATCCTGCGACGTCTATTTTTACGACTTGGCGCTGGCCCTAGGCATCGACAGATTGTCCGATTTCATGCATCGTTTCGGCTTCGGCGAAAAAAGCGGCATCGATCTGGTCGGCGAGGTCAGCGGTTTGATGCCGACCAAGGACTGGAAACGCAGCCACCGCAATCGGGCCTGGTATCCCGGCGAAACCCTGATCACTGGCATCGGCCAGGGTTATACCCAGGTCACCCCGCTGCAATTGGCGCGCGCCACGGCGATTTTGGCCAATTACGGCAAGGTGATTACCCCGCATTTGGTGCAGGAGATCATCACCCCCGATTTCGCCACGCCGCCGGACCTGCTGCCGGAAACCAAAATTCCCCTGAAAAAACAATATGTCGATAACATTATCTTCGCCATGACTAACGTAGTGCACGGCAACCGGGGCACCGCCGGCCGCTTGTCCAAAAACATCAATTACCAGATTGCCGGCAAAACCGGCACGGCGCAGGTTTTTACCGTCAAGCAGGAAGAAAAATACAACGAGGATGCCATCGATTTTAAAATGCGCGACCATGCGTTGTTTATCGCCTTTGCACCGGTACACGACCCTAAAATCGCGGTTGCCATAGTCGCCGAACACGGCGGCCACGGCGGCTCGATTGCCGCCCCCATGGCAGGAGAAATCATCAACGCCTATCTCAACCCCCAAAAGGAGGCGCCGCATGAAGATTGAAATGCGCACCGAGCAGTTTCAATCGCCGTCCTTACTCGGCAACTTGTTGCGTAAATTGCATATCGATATTCCGTTATTTCTGAGCCTGATCTTGATTTGCGCGCTCAGTTTTGTAATCTTGTACAGCGCCGGCGGCCAAAACGAGGCGCTGTTAATCCGCCATGCCAGCCGCACCGGCTTGGCCATTGCCGTGATGATCGTGCTGGCGCATGTCAATCCGCGCCGCTTTCAAGCCTTTTCGGTGGCTTTCTTTAGCCTTTGCGTACTGCTGCTGTTAGCTGTTGCCGTGATGGGGCAAATCAGCATGGGCGCGCAGCGCTGGCTGGATTTAGGCATTTTCCGCTTTCAACCGTCCGAATTCACCAAGATAGCAGCACCGATGATGGTGGCCTGGTATTTGTCCGAACACTCGCTGCCGCCCAAACCTAAACATGTCATGGCGGCCGGCATTTTGCTACTGATTCCCGTGCTGCTGATCGCCAAGCAGCCGGATTTGGGCACCTCCTTGCTGGTGGCCAGTTCCGGAGCCGCCGTGCTGTTTTTTGCCGGCCTTTCCTGGTGGTTCATGATCGGTATTGCCGCGATTCTGGCGGCCTCGACCCCGGTTTTGTGGCATTTTTTGCGCGAATACCAACGCAACCGGGTCTTGACTTTCATTAATCCGGAAGCCGACCCGATGGGTACCGGCTACCATATCATCCAATCTAAAATCGCCATCGGCTCCGGCGGCATCAACGGCAAGGGCTGGCTGGGCAGCACCCAGTCCAAACTGGATTTTTTACCGGAAAGCTCCACCGACTTCATTTTCGCCGTGTTTGCCGAAGAGTTCGGCTTATTCGGCTGCCTCGGTTTATTATTCTTATACTTGCTGGTCATCAGCCGCTGCTTTTATATTGCCGTGCAATCCCAGGACACCTATTGCCGCTTGTTGGCCGGCAGCCTGGCTTTTACTTTTTTCGTTTATGTATTCGTCAACATCGGTATGGTGATCGGCATTTTGCCGGTGGTCGGCGTTCCGTTACCCTTGGTCAGTTACGGCGGCACCTCCATGGTGACCCTGATGGCCGGCTTCGGCATTTTGATGTCGATACACACTCACCGTAAACTCTTACCCATTTAATTCAAGCTTATGAAACCGAATATTCTTTTGTCCGCCGCCCTGCTCTGCGCCAGCCTGTTCGCGGCAAGCGCGGCAAACGCCGAAATTCCGCAAACCGAGGCCTTAAATAGATTTATCGAGCAAATGGTCAAACAGCACCATTTCAACGCAACGGAACTGAGGCAGTTATTTCAGTCGGTCGCTATCCAGCAACCCATCCTGGATGCCATGGGCAAGCCGGCGGAAGGCAAGCCGTGGTATCAATACCGCGAAATATTCATGACCGATTCCCGCATAGACGGCGGCGTGCAATTCTGGCGCGACAACGAAGCCGCGCTAACAGCCGTGGAACAGCAGTACGGCGTGCCGGCGGAAATCATCATCGCCATCATCGGCGTGGAAACCAAATACGGCGCCTTTACCGGCAAATACCGGATAATCGACGCCTTATCGACCTTGGGTTTTGCCTACCCATCCCGTAGCGAATTTTTCCTGAAAGAGTTGGAAAACTTTTTGCTGTTGAGCCGCGAAGAGCACCTGGACCCTTTGCAACCCCTGGGCTCTTATGCCGGCGCCATGGGCTTGGCGCAATTCATGCCCAGCAGCTACCGGGCCTACGCCAAGGATTTCGACCAGGATAAAAAACGCGACATTTGGCATAACCCCAGCGATGCCATCGCCAGCGTGGCCAACTATTTCGTCGCCAACCACTGGCAACGCGGCGGCGCCATCAGCTACCAAATCTCGGCCAAAGGCGATGCCTATAAAAAAGCTTTAAGCAAAGGCGTCAAGCCGGATGTATCGGTAGGCGACCTGCGTAAGTTAGGTGTGGAAATTCCGAAACAACTGGGCAACAACGAATCCGTCAAGTTACTGAGCTACCCCATGCCCGACCACGAGCAACTCTGGCTGGGCCTGCATAATTTTTATGTCATCACCCGTTACAACCACAGCCCGCTCTATGCCATGGCGGCCTATCAGCTAAGCCAGGCCATACGCGAGCGAAATGCGCAACATTAAGCCGCGTGCCCCCAGCGCTCCAGTACCCGGTACTCCACTCCCGCGGGAGTGGAGCAGGATTCCACCAGGCAAAATCCTGCCGCCCGCCAGATAATCGGCTCGAACTCGGCGGGAGGCAATTGCTTGGCTTTCCGCAACAAAGTGACATGCGGTTTATAGGGCCGTTCGTCTACCGAGATGCCGTTTTCCAAAGCGGCAACCGTCAACTTCTCTACCCAAGCCGACAAAACAGTATCGGCTCGCTCGGCGCGCAAGCACACTACCGCCGGTTTTTGCCAAAACTCGATCCGCTCAAACGTCAGGCAAAACGGCTCGACGGCGATCCGGCCGGCCGCTTTGCTCATGGCTTGCTGTCCGGCCGCATCGACCAAGCCTAAAAACACTAGCGTAACATGCAGGTTGTTGGCCGCGACCGGCTTGCCGAAACCGCGCATGCCCGCCGAGAGCTGACGGCATTGCCGCCGGGTATTTTGATCTGGCCAAAGGGCAAAAAACAGCCGTTTCATGCCGATAGAGGTTCAGCCAGCAACTCCCGGATCTGGCTTTCCAGTTCCGGAAAAAAGCCGAATCGGCTGAAGCGCAGCACGCCTTGCCTGTCGATCAGCAGGTGTGAAGGCGTGCCTTGCAAGGCAAAGCAGTCAAAGGTCTCGGCACGGTATTCGCGCTGCTGCAAATAACGGAACACCTGTTGTCTGATTTGTTGCCGGTATTCAGCCGACTGCACCGCCAGGGCTGGCAGATTTTGCCGAATATAGTCATCAACGCTTGATTCGCTAACAGGCTGTTCGACTTTGACCAAGCGATCCATCGCTACCGGAAACGGAATTCGATATTGCCAGGCACCGTTCAACAATTGCCCATGCTCCCCAAGGGCTTTCAGCGTTTCGCCTATCACTTGCCCGCTCTCCAATAGCGCTTGCAGGTTCTGCCGGGTATTTTTGTCGAAGTCTTCAAATGCTGTGGCAACCCCTAACACCACCAAACCTTGCTCCGCATAACGCTTATGCAGATCAATTGCTTGCGGCAAGGAATACAAAAAACAACCGGGACAATTGACCTGAAACACTTCCACCAACACAACCTGCCCGCGTAATTGGGCAAAATAGACAGCGTCTCCCTGCAGCCATTCGGCTACCGGCAACAACGGTGCGATGTGTCCTACTTGCGCGCTTGCCATATTCAGCGCCCCCTCTTCGGCAATTTAATTGATATAGTTGAATAACGACAGATTCTGTACTTTTACATAAGCCTGTTGCGCTGCTTGCAGGGAGGTTTGCTGTAAATTGAATTTACTGATGGCATCGGCGTAATCCAGATCGCCGATGGCCGAGGCCGTGGCTTTATTATCCAGAATATAGTCTTCATTGAGGCTTTCCTGATTGTCCAAGGCATGCAAGCGGGCGCCGGTTGACGCGCGGGTGTTTTCAAATCGTCTCAGGGCATCGTCAATATCGGTTAACGAATTGGACGAAGGTTGATTATTTTTCAAATCTAGGGAAAGTTGCTCCACGGCCTGAAAAACATTACCAATGGAGCCGGCCGTCAAGGCGCCGGGCGTGAGTTCTCCGAATACCGTATTGCCCGGGTCGCCATCGGTCACTGTCCGTTCCGGACCTATCGCTATGCTGCGCCGGGTATCGGGCTCCCCGTCGAAGCTATAACCGCCCGCTCCCTTGCTGTAAGCCGGCACATCGCTTTTGGTACCGGAAAACAGATACTCGCCATTGGCGTTTTGGGTGTTCGCCAAGCTTAACAAGTGTTGGTTCAACTCGTCTATTTCATACGCAAGTTGTTTTCTATTCTCCGCGTTATTGCTGTCGTTCAAGCCTTGCACGGCCAGTTCCCGGATGCGTTGCAAGGTATCCGTGGCATTGTCGAGGCTGGACTCCTGCAACTCCAGCCGTTGCCGGGACATGCCGATATTGACTTGATACTGTTCGTTCTCCTGGATGTTTTGCCGCAAGTTAATCAGCCCGGTAACCGCCGTCGGGTTTTCCGAAGGCTTCAGGTATTTTTGTCCGGTGGACAGCTTGAGCTGGGCTTCGCTCAACTTGACTTGTTGGCTCAGCATGGCATCGATGCTAAGTTGCTGACTCCAGGATGTGGAAATGCGCATGACGATATCTCCTAACGAATCACGCCGAGCAGGCTGTCGAATAAAGCATTGGCCACGGATACCGCCTTGGCCGCGGCTTGATATGAATTTTGGAATTTAATCAGGTTGGCGGCTTCTTCGTCCAGATTTACGCCGGCCAAGTCTTCCCTGGCTTGCGTGGCCTGATCCAGCAACACCTTTTGCGCGCTTCGGCTGACGGACGCGCTATAGGTTTGCGAGCCGACATCGGCAACCAACTGTCCATAGACTTCGGTAAATGCACTTTTACCGCCCAGCATCAGCTTAAGCGATTCAAGCCCCGCCAGTTCCAAAGCCTTGCTATTATCGCCCGGCTGGTTCGCGGCGCCGGCGGCGGCTATCTGCCGGGGATTCGTGATAGCCGGATCGATCTTTAGCGATTCGGCGGCTTTGAAAAACGGACTGACTTGAAACGAGTCGCCGACGTTGACCGAGCCTCCCGAGAAGTTCAGATTAAAACCGAATGCGGCCAGGCCGGCGTCGTTCAAACCCGTGGCGATACTGTTGTCGCTTAAATTGGTCAGGGTGTACTCATTGCTGGGCGCCACCCCGGTGACATCCACCCGATAGGACGCCCCCAGATTGACTGCGGCGGTGGGCGCCACGAAATCTGCGGTTACCGTCAAATTACCATCCTGTACAGTGCTGACGACGGGCAGGTTGGTCGGCGAACCCAGGTCGAAAAAACTCAATCCGGCATCGCCGTTCAAATCATAGCCGTCCTGGTGGACTTTGTTAAACTCTATGGCGAGTCCGGTAGCCAGCAAGCCTAATTGATTCTGGGCAGGATCCAGCATTTCATCCCTAAAGCGTAAATTGCCGTAAATTTCGCCCCCCGTCAGATTGCCGGTAATGTCTTCGCCGTTCAGCATGATTTGCAGGCGGCTGGGATCGTTAGCGGCACCCTGCAAGGACAAACTGGAGGCATTACTCCCCAACACCAAGGGCTGGCCTTGTTGCGTGAACACGCTGAAACTGCCGTCCGGTTGCGGTACTACCGAAATATCCATTTTTTCCGCCATCTTGGACAGCAATAAATCGCGTTGGTCCATCAGTTCGTTGGGCATCTGCTGGCCGCTGGTTTTACCGACGGCATCCATAATCTTGCGGTTGAGATCGGCAACCGATTTGGCGAAGCCGTTGACTTCTTTTACGGACGTATCCAGATTAGTATTGACCTGTTCCCGCAGGTCGTTGAACCGGCTGCTCATGAGATTGAATTGCCGCGCTATCGCATCCCCTTCGGCCAACATCACCTGCCTGGCGGCGATAGACGTCGGATCGTTCGCCACATCGTTGACCGAGTCAAAAAAGGATTTCATGGCCGGTGCCAAGCCGGTGGTTTCGTCGGCTATCAAATTATCCATTTGGGTGGACAGTAAATAAAAGCTGTCTACATCGTTAAACGCCGTGGAGCTGGAACGCAGTTGCGCATTGATAAACTCGTCGTAACTGCGCTTGATATTGGTTGCGCTGACACCGCTGCCGAGATAACCGTGGCCGACAAATTGTTCGGGCGTGGTTTGCAACTCCACGCGTTGCCGGCTATAGCCTTCCGTATTGACGTTGGCGATATTGTTACTGGTCACTTCCAGCGAGCGCTGGAAGGCCGCCAAACCCGATAAAGCCGAACTTAAGATGCCGATGGCCATAAAAACCTCCTACCCCGCATTGGCCAGCGCCTGACCGGCGATTTGGCTGTTGTAAATACGCATGATTTTTTCCGCATAACGCGGATCGGTTGCATAACCGGCTTTTTGCAGTTCCCTGACATATTGGGCAGGGTTATCGGCCTTCTTCAACGCTTCGCTATAACGGGGATTCGATTTGATGAAATCGACATAGTCGTCGAAGCTTTGCTTATAGGAATCGTACGATCTAAAGCCCGCCATTTCCTTTCTGACCGCCCCATTGTCGTATTCCAGCGTCGACACTCTGGCTTGATTGCCCTGCCAACTTTTATCGGCTTTGATATTGAAAAGATTAAAACTGCTTTCGCCTTGACCGTTCTTGATCACCGATTTGCCCCAGCCGGTTTCCAGGGCAGCCTGAGCCAACAGTACATTGGCATCCACGCCCAATTCGTCGGCCGCCTGCCGTGCATGCGGCAGCAACTGGCTCATGAATAACTGTTTGTTAACCGCCATTTCGCCGCTACCCAGGCCGGACTGCATCGCTTGCCATTGCTCATCCAACGCTTTTTGGCTTTGTTCCAAACGTTCGAGGCTTTCCTGCAGACGGTTTAAACCCGATTCTTCCATGACCTGTTCGGCCGCAACCGTATTGAGTGTTGTATTGAGCGGCCGGCTAACCGCTTGAACTTGGCCGCCGCCCATGGCGCGATTCAGATAATCGCCGGCCTGCATCCCTTCTTCGTCTTCGCTTTTTTGCTTGGGCGACAGTTGCTTGGCGATTAAATCCGCCATGCCGACTCCGGGTTTACCGGCCAAATGAATCGCCATCTGTTGGTCGTACATATCCCGGTAAAACTCGCTTTGCTTACTGTCCATGGCGCCGTCGGCCAATTTGGCTTGGCGCATGCTCTTTAACACCATGGTCAGGAATACGGATTCGAACTGCTTGGCCACTTCCTTGATCGCTTCGGGCGTTTGCTCGCGCGCGCCTTGTTTCAGCTTTGCCAAGCCGTTGAAGTCTGTATATACGGATGCGCTATCGGCGTTTAACATGGAAACCTCCTGCATGTAACCTTTAGACTAGTACCTTGCATCTTTTGTCTAAATGTTTTAAATCACTATCAACTCGGCCCGCAAGGCGCCCGCCGATTTCAACGCTTCCAAAATCGCCACCAAATCGCTGGGGCCCGCGCCCACGCCGTTGACGGCCTTGACGATTTCGTCCAGGGAGACGCCGGGGTTGAACACAAACATGTGGTTGTTCTCTTCCTGAACCGAGACATCCGATTGCGGGGTAACCACGGTTTGCCCGCCCGACAAGGGCTCCGGTTGGCTGACCTGCGGGTTCTCGTTGATAGTCACGGTCAAGCTGCCATGCGACACGGCGGCCGGTTGCACCCTAACCTTGCTATTGATGATCACGGTGCCGGTTCTGGAGTTGACGATAATTTTGGCCGGCGCGTCATCCGGCGATAATTCGATGTTTTCGATCACGGATACGAAGCCTACCCGCTGGCTGGGATTCGCCGGCGCCCTGACGCTGACCGACGTACCGTCGATCGCCCGCGCCGTGTCCGCGCCCAAGGCGTTATTGATGGCATCCACCATGCGGTTGGCCGTGGTGAAATCCGAGTCGTGCAAGTCGAACACCACATCCGTGCCTTCTTCGAACGACGTCGGCACCGTGCGTTCTACCGTCGCCCCGGCGGCTATACGGCCCACCAGCGGATTGTTCACGGTAATTTTCGAGCCGTCCTGGCCGGAAGCGCTTAAGCCACCCACCACTAAATTACCCTGCGCCACGGCGTAGACATTGCCGTCGGCGCCGCGCAAGGGCGTCATCAGCAGGGAGCCGCCGCGCAAACTTTTGGCGTCGCCAATGGAAGACACGGTGACGTCAATTTTTTGACCCGGTTTGGCGAAAGCCGGCAATTCGGCGTGAATACTGACCACGGCGGTATTTTTAGATTTGGGATTGGCGTCCGGCGGCAAGGTTATGCCTAGGTTGCCGGCCATATTCCGCATGCTTTGCCGCACGAATAAAGACGATACGTCGCCGGATTTATCCAGGCCGGTCACCAAGCCGAAGCCTACCAATTGGTTGGTACGCACGCCGGAGACCATGGCCAAGTCTTTAATACGTTCGGCCCGTACATGGCCGCCGGGCATCAGCAATGCCATCAATAGGATTGAACCGAGAGTTTTGTTCATTGTCGTCTCCGAAAACGTGGGTTTCGAATGTGATTAAAAAGGAAAGATCGGGCTCAGGAAAAACCGCGCCAGCCAACCGACTTTGCTGGAGTCGTTCATACCGCCGTCGCCTTTATACATGATGGTGGCATCCGCTATTTTGGTGGATGAAACCGTGTTGGCGGTGGTGATGTCGATAGGGCGCACGATGCCCGATAAACGCACGTATTCGTCGCCGTCGTTCAAAGCCACCCGCTTTTCGCCCCTGACCCGTAAATTGCCGTTGGGCAACACTTCCACCACGGTGACGCTGATGTCGCCGGTCAGACTGTTGCTTTGGTTGGCCGTACCGCCGCCATCGAAAGAAGACGACGCAGCCAAACTGGTTTTTAAGTCATGCCCTAAAACCGCCTGACTGGCTATGCCGAACAGGGTGGGCGCGGTGACCGATACGTTGGTATCTTTTGCCGCCGTCATATCGGCCAGCTTTTTGGCTTTGGTGGATTCGTTCAAGGTCACGGTCAAAACGTCGCCCACCCGACGGGTTTTGATGTCTTCGAACAAACGAATGTCGTAACCCGATTGGTAAATAGCGCCGTTTCTTTGCGCGGGCGGGCGCAGGTCGGCGGGCTGTACCGGCGCGAAGTCCGGATCTCTTTTGGGCAATGTGTCGCAACCGGTCATGATGGCCAACGATAAACCCATTAAAATGAATGCTTTCATGATCAATGTCCTACCTTTAAAGCTGCTGCGTGACGAACGACAGCATCTCGTCGGTGGTGGAAATGGCTTTGGAGTTCATCTCGTAAGCGCGCTGGGTCTCGATCATATTGACCAGTTCTTCCACCACATTTACATTCGAGGTTTCCAATGCCCCCTGCTGCAACGAACCTAATTCGTTTTCCCCCGGAATGCCGACAATCGGCGGGCCGCTGGCGACCGATTCGCGGAACAGGTTTTCCCCGACAGGTTCCAGCCCGGTCGGGTTGATGAAATCGGCCAGTTGAATCTGACCGACATTGGTTGCCGCCGCACTGCCGGGTTGCACCACATTGATGGTGCCGTCGCGGCCGATGCTGATACTGATCGCGTCCTGCGGAATGGTGATATTGGGTTCCAGCGTCAGGCCGCCGGACGTGACGAGTTGCCCGGTCGAATCCAGCTTCAGCGAACCGTCGCGGGTGTAATTGATATCGCCGTTCGGCATTAAAATCTGAATGTAACCGCGGCCGTTAATCGCCACATCCAGCGAGTTTTCGGTTTGCAGGATATTGCCCTGGGTATGCAGTTTTTCGGTGGCTACGGTTCTTACCCCGGTGCCTAACTGTAGGCCCGTGGGCAATTGGGTATTTTGCGTGGTTTGCGAACCGACCTGGCGTACGTTTTGATAGATTAAATCTTCAAATAACGGCCGCGATTTTTTAAAGCCCGTGGTATTGACGTTGGCCAGATTATTGGAAATAACCGCCATCCGGGTTTGTTGGGCATCCAGGCCGGTTTTGGCCACCCATAATGCGCGCTCTGTCATGACAACCTCCTGACTGACATTTTTTTGTCTTACCAGGAGTAATGCAGGTTTTATGCCATTTTCATTAACTTGGCGGAAACACCGGCATTGTCGTCGACGGTTTTCATGACTTTGCTTTGCAATTCGAAATTGCGCGACAGCTCTATCATCTCCACCATGGCCGACATGGCATTGACATTACTCCCTTCCAGCGAACCCTGAATCAAATTGACGTTGGCGTCCGCCGGCGGAGGCGCCGCGCCGGGCTGCTTAAGGCGCATCAAGCCGTCGTCGCGTTTTTCCAGATTCTGATTGCCGGGATTGACTAACTTGATACGTTCCAGCAAAACCAGATTGGTAGCATTGGCGCCTTGCGGAATCATGCTGATGGTGCCGTCGCGGCCGATTTCTACCTTTTGCGCCGGCGGTATGGCAATCGGTTGCCCATTTTCGCCCAACAATTGCTGGCCGGCGCCGTTTTCCAGCAGCCCCTGCGGGGTAATGCGCAGATCGCCGGCCCGCGTATAGGCTTCCGAGCCGTCCTTGGCCCGCACCGCGAACCAACCGTCGCCGTTGATGGCTACATCCATATCCCGCCCGGTGGTTTGGATGCCGCCGGAGGACAGGTCGCTGCCGGGCCGTTCCGCCATGCTGTAAACCCGCGAAGGGTAGCCGGGACCGAAGGCGGGCATGGCGCGAAATTGCTCGAAATCCGACTTAAAACCGGTGGTTTGGGTATTGGCCAGATTGTTGGCGTTTGCCGTTTGCGCCAGCAAGGTCTGCTTGGCGCCGTTCATGGCGATATAAAGGCTACGATCCATGACCGCTCTCCCTCGTTAAATATTCAGGATGGCCTGCATAATCTGGTTTTCGGTGGTGATGGTCTGGGCGTTGGCTTGGTAATGTTGTTGGGCCACGATCAAATTCACCAACTGCGCGGCCAGATCGACGTTCGAGGCCTCCAGCGCGCCGGATTGGATGGAGCCGAAATTATTGGAGCCCGCCTCGCCGCGTATAGGTTCGCCGGAATTGGCGCTCTGCCCCCAAGTGGTATCCCCCAACTTGGTCAGGCCATTCACGTTGGGAAAACGCGTCAAGGCAACCTTGCCCACCGTTTGCGAGCCGCCATTACTGAAGCGGGCGAAAATCACACCTTCGTCATCGATATCCAGGCCCGTCAACCGCCCGGCCGGCAAACCGTTTTGCGTCATATCGTTTACGCTGAATTTTTGCTGCACCTGTGTGGATCCGGCAAAATTCATCGAGGTAATAGTGATATCCGCCGCGCCGGTTGGCGGAGTAATGGTGTAACTGCTTAAAGAAAAAGGGTTGGCGGGCGATATCAACTTGCCGCCCGAATCGAAAGTCAACCTGCCGGAACCGTCGGCATTTCCGCCGGCAACATCCACCTGGGTTTTGGTATCCGGCGTCGTCGGTTCGCTGATAAAGTGGTAAACGTCCCAATTATTGGCCGACGCCTTACGAAAATAAGTGGTCAATATGTGCGGCGAGCCCAAGGAATCGTAGACGGTTACCGACGTCTGATTGTTATAGCTATCGCTATTGGTATAGTCGAAGGTAGTAGCGGCCGGTATTACGGTCGCGTCCGAGTCGACATTAACCACGATTTCGGCGCTATCGGTGGCCGACGGCAATCCCGTCAGCGTATTGATCTGCACCGGCTGCGTCACGCCGACGCTAAAACCGTCGCTGATGGCGGCCCCATTCGGCGCATAAACCAGCAAAGCCGCGCCCTGATTGTTCACCATGTAGCCTTCCTTATCCAACTTAAACTCGCCCGACCGGGTGTAGGACAAATCGTTGACTTCCGTGGGGCTCTTGGCCAGCGTGAAAAAACCCTCGCCGCTGATGGCCAAATCCAAATTGTTCTCGGTGAACTGCAAATTGCCCTGGGTAAATTGCTGGGCAACGTTGGCCACCCGGACACCCGCCCCCGGCTGGATACTGCTGACGCCGCCCAAGCTGGAGGCATAAACATCGGCGAATTCGGACCGCGAACGTTTGAAACCGACGGTATTGGCATTGGCGATATTGTTTCCCGTCACCGCCAGATTATTGGATGCGGCATTCAAGCCGCTTAACGCTGTTGTAAAAGGCATGACGCTCTCCTTACCTATAAAATTTGTTTGATCTGATTAAATTTAACCGGCTCCAGCCCCACCAGATTTATTTCCAAACCGCTACCGCTACTCCCCATGGTCACGCTTTGCACCTCGGAATAAACATTTGTGGCAACGGCGGTATTTGTTCCGTCAATCTGAGCCTGAACTTCAAGCGTATACACACCCGGATCGACAAGTTGGCCATTGTTATCCATGCCATCCCAAACGAATTCATTAGTACCGGAAGACAGCGCCCCCAAATTCATATCCCGTACCGTTTCGCCGGTCTGCGGGTTAATAATTTTCATGGTCACATCGGCGGAACTGCTCGGCAGTTCAAAATCACCGTAGACGCTGCCCCCAGCGGACAATAGAGCTTGGCCGCTCGGTGCGGAGACATAACGCCCAACCAAACTTGCGGCCTGCAATGCTTGATCCGAACTAATCGAACTGGCAAAGTCCTTGAACGATGCCTGTAAATCCTGTATGCCGGATACTGTGCTGAACTGCGCCATCTGTCCTAAAAACTCCCCGTTATCCATCGGTTTCATCGGGTCCTGATGGGTTAGTTGAGTAGTCAGCAACTTTAAAAACTCTTCCTGTCCCAAGGTTTGCTTTTGGGTTGTCGTGGTACTACTGGTAGTCGCCAATCCCAAACTGTTATAGGTGTCTATCGTATTAGTAGCCATAGCTTATCCTCACTGTCCCATTCTTAAAGTTTGCAAGATCAAATCCTTGGCGGTGTTCAAAACTTCCACATTGTTTTCGTAGGATCGCGATGCGGACATCATATTGGCCATTTCCTCTACCGTATTGACATTGGGTTTATAGATGTAACCCAGCTCATCCGCCATGGGATGGTTAGGCGCATATTCCATGATGGGGGGCGCCTGACTCTCGACCACCCCCAATACGTTCACGCTGCTGGCGGCATTGGCTTTATCCATGATGTTTTTTAATTCGGCGGCAAATACCGGCTGGCGGGATTTGTATACTTCATCCAGGCTGCTGCTGACGCTATTGGCATTGGAAATATTGCTGGCCACCAGATTCAAGCGCAGGTTTTGCGCATTCATGCCGCTGCCGGCAATATTAAAGATGTTCATTGAAGTCATGATTATTCTCCGCGTATGGCCGACATCAGCCCGGAAAACTTGTTGTTGATGAAGCGCAGGCTAGCTTGGTATTGGACTGCGTTTTCGGCATATTTGGATTGCTCGATATGGGCTTCCACCGTGTTGCCGTCCAAGGAGGCTTGCTGCGGGTTTCGGTACAGCAAATCGGCGCTCAATAATGTCCCCGGCCCCGTCAGATGTCCTGCCTGGGTCCGCTCCATCCGGCCGGTCTTATCCATTGTTTGCGAAAGTACGGATTTGAAATCCAAATCCTTTGCCTTGTAATCCGGGGTATCCGCATTCGCCAAATTGGCCGCCAGGATTTCGCTACGCTTTTCGCGCAGAGCCAAAGCTTGCGGATGAATACCTAACGCATTGTTGAAATTGATTGCCATGATAGCCGCCTCCTGTTTTACAAAACAAAAGCATGCACCATGCCATGAAAATTATTATCTTTATTTTCAATATATTGAAAAAAACGGATTATCTTTCAGGCGTCAAAAAAACGGTTGCCGCGTAAAGCGGCAAAAAATTTCCGCTTGAAACGATTGTCAATATTCTGACTGCATGCTGTCCGCGAAGACGAGGTTTTGCGGGAGAATGGCGATTGATTGGCGGGAACTCCGCCACGGCACGAGGTAATCCGTGCCGTGGCTTCAAACGGAATGATGAGTCCTTAATTGCTTTTGAATGGCCGTCAATAGCGAATCCGGATCGAATTTGGCTAGAAATTCATTAGCGCCCACCTTCTGCACCATGGCAGTGTTGAACACGCCGCTGAGCGAGGTATGCAAAATCAGATAAATATCGCGCATAGCCGGATCGCTTTTGATTTTGGTGGCCAAGGTATAGCCGTCCATGCGCGGCATCTCGACATCGGAAATAATCATGGCGTAGCGGTCTTGAATCCTGCCGCCCTCGGCAATTAATTGACTCAAATGCTCCCATGCTTCAAGCCCGTCTTTAAGCGTGGTGCATTCGATACCGATTTGTTCGCAGACTCTTTTGACCTGGTTGCGCGCCACCGAAGAATCGTCCACCACCAAGACATGATCGTTTTTACCGGACACTTCGGTATCTATGGTTTCCGCCGCCGCTTCCTCCCGGCCGCCGATCACTTCTTTCATGACTTTTTCGACATCGATCACTTCGATCAACTCGCCCTCCACATTGGTGACGGCCGTCAGATAACTTTCGCGGCCGGCGCCGGTGGGCGGCGCTTTCACTTGTTCCCAGCCTATATTAATGATGCGGTCGACCGAGCCCACCATAAATCCCTGAATGGAACGGTTGTATTCGGTGACGATAACATAGGCACCCTCTTCGCGGGATAATGGCCGCATGCCGATAGCCATCGACAAATCTAGTACAGGAATGGTTTTTCCGCGCAAATGCGCGACGCCGCAAATGACGGAATGCGAATTAGGAATCTGAGTGAGCGGCGGGCATTGAATGACTTCTTGCACTTTGAATACATTAATGCCGAAACGTTGCCGACTTCCCAATTTAAATAACAATAATTCAAAGCGGTTATGCCCCGCCAGCTTGGTACGCTGATCTACGCCTTCTAAGACTCCAGCCATAAATACCCCCTCTAAAAAGTAACTGAAATAATTATAGCCACTTTAAGTTGGCGGACTGCCATTAATTTTTTGGTATGTTTCATGCTTCAGATAAAGCAGAGTCAATAAACCGACATTAGCCATGAAAACAATCAATTTGTCGTTATGTTTGTTACTGCTTGCAAGCCCACTAGCTGCAATAGCCGCGACATTTCACCCCCTAGAGACCATTCAAGAGAACGTACAAAGCTTTGTAAAAGCTTCGCTGGATCCGGCGGGCCAATATCAAATCAGCAGTGCTCAGATCGATCCGCGCTTACAACTGCCGCTCTGTTCCGAAAAATTGGAGATATTTCCTCAGTCGGGCAATATCAGGCCCGGCCGCAATACCTTGGGCATCCGTTGCCCGGGCTCCGACAACTGGACAATCTACAGCACCGTGGTAATCAAATCGTTCGAAGCCGTTTTGGTTCTAACAAAACAACTCAGCAGAAACGACAAAATAAACCTGGAACACTTTACCACCGAAACCCGGGATACTTCCACGCTGCAAGCCGGCTATCTGACGGATCCGAACGACGTGATCAACAAGCAGGCCACACGCTTCATCCCGGCAGGCAGCGTACTGTATCGATTCCATTACAGCGAACCCACCTTAGTCAAACGCGGCGAACGCGTCAGCATTCAATCCGGCAAGCCCGGTTTACTAATTACCTCGGCCGGTGTTGCCATGATGGACGGTATAAAAGGACAGCAAATCAACGTTAAAAACGTGTCATCGCAACGGGTCATACAAGCCACGGTCGTCAACCAGGGGTTAGTAAATGTGTATTTCTAATAATTACCTAAAGGATTCAACCATGATGCCGCTAATAGACGTATCCAAATTTTTCATAGGGATACCGTCATGGCTATTCAATCCGTCAACAATGTCAACACGGCCAACGTTGCCGCGCAAACCAAATCGGCTAACAAAACTTCGGCTGAAGCGAACAAACAGACAGACAGTCTTGCAACGGATACCGATACGATCAACATTTCCACTGCCGAAGGCCTTAAAAAGGCAGTGGATACCGGTACTTCCGGCTCGAAGGGCGTCGATGAGACCCGCGTTGCAGAAATAAAAGCCGCCATACAGGCGGGTAACTACAAAATCAATCCGGACCGGGTTGCCGAAAAAATGATGCAACTGGAAATTAACATAGCTAACTCGACATAATGCCATGATAGAAAAAACCTTTCCCATCGCAGAAAAATTATTATCGAACGGTCTTAAAGCGACGCACAAGCTGCTTGAACTGCTTAACGCTGAATACGGACAGCTAAAAGTCAAAAGCGACCCCGCGACCATCGCCACTCTTGCCGCGCACAAAAAAGACGTGGTGACGCAATTAGAACAATTCTCCAAACAACTGGGCCAAGTTTTAGCCACGGAAAAACTGCTGGTTTCCCAGGAAGGCATCCACAACTACTTCGCTAAAGCCAAGGCAGCCGGCATCAACACTGCCGATTCCTATAGATGCTGGCTGGATATAGCCGAACTCACCAAAACCTGCCGCGCCTTAAACGAAAAAAATGGCGCCAGCATAGACTTGCTAAGCCGCCATACTCAAAGAGCCCTGCAAGTCTTACGCGGCAAATCGCAACTGGCAACAACCTATGGGCCCGACGGCAGCACGCGTAGCGAGCTATTTTCACATACCCTGGTTTCGGTGTAGACTGCGCGCAATAAAATATCTACACCGGCTCAGCATGTTCGATAAATTCAAGCATTTGTTTTCCAAAAAAGGGGTTGAAGACACGCCCGCCGATCCTGATGATCTCTCGCCTTTTGAAAATCCAAACTTTATCACCTCGCCCGATAAAATCGTCAGCCTACTGTCCGAGATAGAACAAAGCTCGCCGCTTTGCACGGTTCAGATTGACGGCGCCCCCCAGGAATACAACTCCTCCATTTTGGGCATCAAGGCGGAAAAAAACCTGATCATATTGGATGAACTCATCCCCAAGGAAGGCAATGAGGCGCTCCAAGCCACGCGCGCGCTCAAGCTATCCACGTTTCACAAAGGCATTCACTTATCCTTTAACTTATCCGACATCGAAATGGGCCATTCGCGGGGGATTTCTTATTACAAGACCACCCTACCCGATCGAATTTTTTATCCCCAGAGAAGACGGGCCCCGCGCATAGAAATCAGCTCGATCGATATCGCCTTTAGCGGGGTATCGGAACGCACCGGCATATCGGTAAACGGCTATCTATTTGATTTATCGCGCGGCGGCGCAGGCATCGACCTACCGGTTAACCGCGCCCGGGTACAACGCGGAGATATTATCAAAAACTGCCAAATCAGCTTCGAAGACTACCTAATGGATTTCGACTTCTCCGTGCGCTTTGTAAAACCTACCTCGCCAAGCCTACCTAAAGTTCAACTAGGCGGTTTTTTTGAAAACCTATCCAGCAAAAGCCAATCCAAATTATCCTACTTTATTACCTCATTAGAGCGCGTCGAAATAAGAAAACAAAAAAATTAGCGCCGCCCCTATGCTAAAATTCGCCAAGGTCCCGGTAGCTCAGCAGGATAGAGCAGCCCCCTCCTAAGGGGCAGGTCGGACGTTCGAATCGTCTCCGGGACGCCAATAAATCAACCATTTACCGATTGCACCGCTTCGAAATTTTGTCGCACTTCAAAATAAACCAACGCGACAAAACCGCAATGAAAAGCGATAGCTCCGCCAGGCCACCAACCTCTTATGAAACTTCATCCAACAGTTGAGCCAGTAATTTCGTACGCGCTTGCCTTGAATGACTGGCAATAATCTCATCGCTGGCAATAGCCGAGCGCTCAAGCCTCGCATTATCGATAAAGCCGCTTATCAAGTTCGCAATTGCAATCTCATCGTCCAAAGGCGCGATACTGGCGGCCAGACCGGCATCGAGCAACACTTTGGCGGTATCGCCATCGGGATCCGTCAAAGCCAAAATAGGACGCTTTGCTCTTAGATATTCATAAATTTTGGCGGGGATTTGATGATTACAATTCGATGCCTGAAACACCAACAACCCATCGACAACCAGCATTTCAGCCAAAGCTTTTTCATAAGCGATACTCGGTTCAAGAAAAACAATCTCTTCCAGACTGAATTGTTGGATTGACTGCCGGTGAAGGTGGTCATGACCAGTAGCTCTAAGAATCACTTTAAATGTGCTTGCCTTGATTTTTCCGGCCTTTTTCAACGCGGCCAAAGCCTTAAAAAATTGTGTAGGGTCCCGCTCCGAAGGATACAAAATACCGCTGTGCAGCAAAACGATTTGCTTTTGTTTCTCTTGTAACGCCTGCGCTAATAGCTCGGATTGCTCGGCCCTGGCAAAATTTTCCTCATCATAGCCATTGGGAATTAACACCCAACGCGATTTAGGTATATGAGGATAGCGGGCGGCATACATGGCAATAGCGCCCGGCGTGGTAAACACCGCGCGGGTACAATGAGTCACTGTTTGTTGTTCAATCCAGCGATAGACCTTCCTTTGCTTCGGCTCGGCCGGATAACCATCCTCGGTCATGGAATCGCGAAAATCAGCAATCCACGGAATGCCGCTAAGACGATGTAAAATCAATCCTAATAAATGGGCTGTAGCTATCGGGTAAGTCGACCAAAGCACTTTAGGACGATATTGCTTAATCAAGGCCAAGCCTGAGCCCCCCCCCCCAACACACCAACTAACCCACCTATCCGGCAAAGCCATCCACCCCAAATAGCGCCCCTTTAACGATAGATGCCTAGCGGTATCCAGCGCAAATGCCCGTTTCACTACCACTTCGCTTGGAATTTCACGCATTTGATCGCTATTGATATTGTCGTAGGCTCTAGGATCGACCGTTAACACTAGCGCTTTCCAATCATGATCAAGCAGATAATTTGCAAATTTAAGCGTTCGCTGAATGCCGCTACTAACCCGCACAGGCGGGAAGTGGTAGGCAATCATTAAAATATTTTTCATAATTGCTTTATCCAGTTTAAAGTCCATTCAGCTACCTGATCACGCCAAACCGCGGATGAAAAAGTATGATCGGCCTCCGCATAATCGAGCCGAGCGAGACGAGTTTCCTTGAGTAGCTGTCGCCATTGGCTATCTTTATTGACAGCATCTTTAAATTCATCCGCAGTTAAATCGCGTCCGCTCAGAATGAGCAATACCGGACAAACAGAACGCTTCAAACATTCCCGCACTCTGACCGGTAACGGCAAATCTTGAGCGACTGAAACCAACCCCGACGGCCGGGAATCGTGACTTCGCGGTCCGGCGGCCTGTTTGATCAACGCCAGAAAGGATGCCAGGGAACCTGAGTAATCGAATTGTAAAGAGAAAATCTTCCGCCAAAAACCCGAACTGGAAAAGCGTTGCCAATAGTAATGTTTTAAATAGGTTTTGGCCGCGCCCTGTTCGGTAAACACCCAAGGGTTCAACAGCACCATACCTTTGACACGGGTATCCTGATAGGCATAAAAAGTTGCCGCCGCCGCCGCATCGCATAGCCCCCAAAGCACAACCCCTTGCAAACCGGGACAAGCAACCAAAAAACAATCGATGGCCGTTCTAATATCGTCATCCAGTTGATCGAAACGCCGTGGCGACCCTTGCGAATCACCCATGCCGCGCACGTCGAAACGCATGACTGGCAGCCCTTGCGCAGCCAGATGCCTGGCCAGCAATAAAAACTGCCGATGGCTGCCGACCCTATATTGCGGCCCGCCAACGATAATCAACACGCCTAACCAGGGACTGCCATCAGGTTGGTGCAACATCCCAATTAACTGTTCACCCTGGCAATCAAAAACCACCGGCATTTCCTTAACCTGCATCCGCGACCACCTGTTGTTGCAAGCCAACGATTCGATCACGGTTTATGCCGGCACCCCACTTTGCAAATAGTTCACCATCCATTAATTCGCGTTTAATATCCAGGGATAATTCGCCGTGAAGACAGTTCCCTGCATTCTCGCAACGCCTGATTGCAACACTCATTGCCATCGCCCCACTCTTTCGCCGGTTAAGCCGATCAAATTCGGCGCGGTTGTAATTTCCTGGCTCGCCCAGAAATTATCGCCGGTTACAGTCGCTAATGTAGCGTCTATACCTTCATCCTTTAACTTACCCAGTAATTGCCGATTAACCAATCCAGGCTCATTTTCGGCCCCGGCAACCAGTTCAAAAACCTCTACGCTATCAAGCGTCCGCAGGACCAATCGCTCGGCTTTCAGCATCATTAACGGCCGCATCAAATCCGGATGCAACATATAACCCGCCACTTCCAAAGACTGACCATTCTGAAGTTGTTTTTTTAAATCGCTCGTCTTTTCTTGCGGGTTGGCGCTATTCATCATGGCGGCCGCTACCCGTAACCGCAAAAACTGCGTTACGAACGCATCGCCATTCAAAACCGGCTGCCAAAGAATCAGGCGATCAATCAAACCGGCATGCTGATTAACGAAATCCATTGCTAACAGCGCCCCCAGCCTTAATCCCCAAAGCGACACACTTTGCGCGCCTTGTAGTTTTAACCAGCCAACTGCATCTTCAAGATTTTGCAACCAAATAGACCAAGTTGATTCACCGAAATCGCCGTTACTTTCGCCGGTACCGAACAAATCCAAAACCAACACAGCAATACCTTGCTCCGCCAACGCATTTGCCTGCAAGGCCACCATGCGCCGGGATTTGTTCATTTCCTCGGCAAACGCCGGCACATGTAACACAGACCGATTCACATTTAAGCCAACCGGCGGCCAATAAACGGCAAATAAGGGGCCTGAACGGCTATTGATAAAAAAAGGTTGCATGTTTTAATAAATGAATAATTTAAGCCGGACTTTCTTGCGGCACCCTCAGATAACCGGACATAGGCGCCGATAAAAACCGCCCACGTATTCGGATAAAAAAGTCATCGTTTACCCGCTTGATGCCGGAAGTGAATGGGCACAAAGAATATTCCCGGCGCAAGCATAACCCCGGCCATTGATGATGATTCGACTCATCCACGCGCCCGCCGAATTATCCCGAACCGGTAGATGCCAGATTCATATTTCAATTTCATGAAGATTGTCCTGCAAAACAACACCGTACCCGTAAGGTTAAATAGCGTTCAATTTCCGTTCGACGAAAGCAACTAAGGTATCCACCGTTTCGAAGACAGATGCATCGATTTCGTCATCATCAACGGTAAAACCGAACTGTTCTTCCAGAGTAGTGATAATCGTCACTACCGCCATGGAGTCGAATTCGGGGATCGCACCCAATAGAAGAGTATTGTTTAATAAAACTTGACGTGTTTCGTCAATCCCTAAAACTCGGTATAAAATTGCTTTTACCTGATTCAATAATTCCACGTTAATTTCCAATAAAGCATAGACCATTGATTTAAAATAACTATTTATTATTCAATACAATCCAATGTTGACATGAACAGTGTGAAGATCATACATTCACAAACATACATGAGCAAACCGTTTTACTTCTCACCTTTACCTTGACGGATTTTGTAGAAAAACTTTCACACAATATGAACGCATCCAATTTCCCCGCACCGAGCATTCCGCCATCCGCGTTACTTGATTTTATTTCGAATCAGCCATCCGTTAAAGTTGATTTTCCATCCATTTTAGATGTTAAAAATGCTCGGTTTACAACCAGCGGCCGCGCCTCGATTGCTTTAGCGCTTGAACATGCCGACATCACAACGGGCGATGAAGTTTTAATCCCCGCTTATCATTGCGAGGCTATGGTAGCCCCGGCACGCTGGCTGGGCGCTACGACTGTTTTTTATAGAATCAATCCGGATACCAGCATACAACTTGAGGATATAGACGCTAAAATCACCTCAAAAACCCGGGCGATCATTGTCACTCATTACTTCGGTTTCGAACAGCAACTGCAGGCGATTAGAGCCTTATGTACCAAGCATGCCATTGTTTTGATTGAAGACTGCGCCCATGCCTTGTTCGGCTTGTCTTCGGGGCAACCGATCGGCACTACCGGCGATTACGCTGTCGCCAGTTGCATGAAGTTCCTTCCGATTTACGAAGGCGGGCTGATTTGCTCGACAACTCGAGATATTTCAAATATTCGCCTGGCCCCTCCTTCATTAATGTTTCAAATTAAATCCGCGATTAATTGTTTGGAGACATCGGTTTTCTATAATCGTTTAGGCGTTTTGGGTCGGGTTATTAACGCATTTTTCAAATTCAAGGATAAACTATGGGCTTATCTGAAAAGTCTTCAACCCGATCGCCAAGGCGTTGGTTTGGGGCCCTCCTCTTCCGAAGGCGGTTTCGGCCTGGACGAAGCCTGGATACACAAAACCATGTCCATATTTTCCGACCGGATAATCCGAAACACCGAACTTAGTTATGTGGCCGAGCGGCGCCGGCAAAATTATCGGACGCTTAATACCTCATTGTCGGCATTGCCCGATTGTCATCCTCTATTTTCAACATTGCCGGAACACACAGTTCCCTGGGTGTTCCCACTATATGTGAAAAATCCTGAAAAATACTTTCTCACACTTAAAATGCAAGGGGTTCCCGTATGGCGTTTCGGCGAGTTTCTCGATTCCGCGGTTACAAAAGATGTTTGCCCGGTCAGCGTTGAATATTCCAAGCATATTTTCCAGTTTCCTTGCCATCAATCCCTGACCGCGGGTGAAATCGACTGGATGTTAAATAAAATTTCACAAATATTTTCTGAATAATCATGACTTGGCATTTATATCCGGTAGGCGAGTTTAAGCAACATAGAGAAAACTGGGATCGGCTCAATAGTCAAGGTGTTAATACGCCCTTGCTATCCAGCGATTTCGTAATACCTCTGCTCGATTACTTTTCGAGCAACAAAGACAAGCTGGCGATACACGGCGATAGCCAACAGCCTGATGCAATGGCTATCGTTACCAAGACTAAATTCGGCGTTTGGCAAACCTTACAGCCGTCTCAAGCGCCCTTGGGCTTATGGCTGCAGAATAAAACCATCGCCACGGCTAATTTACTATCGTCATTACGCAAGGCATTACCTTTTCCCACTCTACTTATAGGTATCACTCAGCAGGATCCGGATTTGTTGCCCAGACCGGAAAAATCCAGCGGTTTAAGCACGCTGGATTATATTCAAACGGCACGGGTTAGCGTGAAGGGCGGTTTTGACGATTATTGGTCGCAACGCGGAAAAAATTTGCGGCAAAACTTGAATCGGCAACGTAATCGTTTGGCCCGCGAAGGCGTTCAAGCGACATTAAAGATAATCACCGAGGCGGAAGCAATACCGCAAGCTATAGTAGATTATGGCCGCCTGGAATCGGCCGGCTGGAAAAATGCCGGTGGCACGGCCATACATATCGACAACAACCAAGGCAAATTTTATCGGGACATGCTGATCAACTTTTGCCAGCATCGAGATGCATTGGTTTTCCAATATTATTATGGCGACCAGCTGGTCGCGACCGATTTATGTATTAAGGATGGTCATAGTTTGATTATCCTAAAAACCACCTATGACGAAGCCATAACCACATCCTCGCCGGCGATGTTGATGCGTCAAGAGGCTTTTGAATATATATTCAACAATCAGTTAGTGGAAAAAATCGAGTTTTATGGCAAGGTGATGGATTGGCATACAAAGTGGAGCGATGAAATTCGTATTATGTATCATATAAATCTCACTTTTTTTGTTAAATGAATATTTTATTTATAAACGACACTACAATAAGCCGGCACCCTGGATCAACAGCAACAGTTCAGGGCATATATAACATGTTAACTACTAAAAAAACAAATATATACTCGTTACCAGTGGGATATGGATACCCCATACTAGCAGAGTGTAGAGGCGATTTTAACAAAGAAAAGGGTTTATCAAAAGCCCCACGTATTTCACTGGTAAAAGCAAAAAGTTTAATTAAAAAAATAAATCATTTATACACAAAAGAAACATCAAACAACAGCTTAATAAACACAACAAATATAAAAGAATTTAGCGCTGATGCATGGTATTCCGCTATAGACCAACTAAACAAAGAACCATTCTTTGACAATATTTTACAATGGTCAGACGCTGTAATCATCAATGGCGAAGGCACCATTCACCATAATTACTATGGTGCTCAAACATTATTAGCTTTAGCGGCAATTGCAACAGAGCGCAAAAAACCTACCATGTTAATAAATTCAACTATAGAATCTATTGACGAAATACTAATTAAGGAATCATTATCAAAAATAAGCTATATTTCGGTCAGGGACAATTATTCAAAAATGTACTTAGAGTCCCACCTAATTAAATGCTCATTACATCCTGACGCAGCCTTCTCAAATAAATATAGCAAGTTTCCGATAAACCATAGCATCCCACCTAAAGAAAAGCCTAGCTGTTTAATATCCGCCGGAATCGAAAAATCAACACACCTCGCGTCAAACTTAATTAAAATAGCTCAACGTAATGGTTATGAGCCTGTATATTGCTGCCTTGACAGCGCTGATGATAGTGCTTACAGGTATTGTAGAGATAATAATATTAAAATAATTCATTATGCTACGATTCCGTGGTGGTTTTATCCGGACTTTTTAAATCAATTTGACCTATGTATATCGGGAAGACACCATCTCAATGTCTTTTGTATTTTAGGAAAAACCCCTTTTATCCCCCTGAACTCCAATACCTGGAAAATACAAGGAACTCTTGACTTAATTAATTATCCTCT
>NZ_JANIBK010000041.1 GCF_024505165.1 Methylomonas rivi | reverse complement strand
ACAACAGCCGTATCGACGAACTGCTGCCTTTCGCTGCCACGGATTAAATCATAGCGGCGACCGCCTAACGATGTGGTGCGGCTACACGCTTACGAAACGCTGCCTGAATTGGTGTCCGGTTTTTGTTGACCATTACAATGGCCGCCTGATTCAATTCAGCCATACACCAGATTTGACTATTTCTCGTTTAACTGCCGCGGACGTGCTTTAAAAATACGCTTCTGCTACCCTTGTTCATAAAATTTCCATGAATTTGCCATGTCCGGCGGTTAGTTATGTCGTTATCACCCATGCGCTATACAGCTACCTTAATTCTTTTTCTGCATGCCTTTGCCTTGCCGGCGCTATGCGCCGAAAGTTCAGCCGCCGACATTGAGTCGGCCGACGATTTATTGCGCTTAAGCTGGGAAGAATTGACCGAACTGGACGTTTCCAGCCTGTCCCGGCAAACCCAATCGGTGAAAAACAGCCCGGCGGCGGCTTTCGTAATTACTTCGGAAGACATTCGCCGCGCCGGCGTCACCAGTCTGCCGGAAGTGTTGCGCATGGTGCCCGGCATGAACGTGGCAAAAATCAATGCCTGGAATTGGGCCGTCAGCGCGCGCGGCTTCAACGATTTGTATGCCAATAAACTGCAAGTCATGATAGACGGCCGCAGCATTTACGATCCGCTGGTCAGCGGGGTGTATTGGGGGCAGCAAAATCCTTCCCTACAGGATATCGAGCGTATCGAAGTGCTGCGCGGCCCCAGCGGCAGTTTGTGGGGCGCCAATGCGGTAAACGGCACCATCAACATCATCACCCGTTCGGCCAAGGATACCCAAGGCGGATTGCTGTATGGCGGCGGCGGCACGGAAGAACAGGGTTTCGGCGGCATCCGTTACGGAGGAAAACTGAGCGATTCAACCTTCCTGCGCGGTACCGTAAACGGCATCGGGCGCGACGCCAGTATCGATTCATCCGGCAACCGGGGCACTCACGATTACGGCGATGCCCAAAACGGTAATCTCCGCCTGGATAGCCAACTGGGCGATCACGACCAGTTAATGCTGGAAGCCAACCTCTCCCGCTACCGGCTGCACGGCTACTTTATCGGTATCACCTCGCCCACCCCGCCGTTATGGCGGCAGGACGATTTCGGCCGGGACGGCTTCACCGGCAGCCTGCAAGGCAGTTGGAAGCACCGCACCGATAGCGGCCACCACTCGGATTTGAATCTGTCGTTTACCCAAACCGACTGGCAATTGGCCATGAACGAAATGAGCCGTTCCCATTTTGTAGCGGATTTCCAGCACAGCCTGCCGGAATACCGCGGCCACCATCTGCTGTGGGGGTTAAATTATCAGCTCATCAGCGACAACTTTAACAATACGTTAACGTTGGGATTCGTGCCGGACCAATTTACCCAACACAATGTCGGCCTGTTTTTACAGGACCAAATCGATTTAAGCGACGATTTGGTGCTGACGCTGGGAAACCGCATCGAACATTTTACCTATACCGGCTGGGAAACCGAGCCCAACGCCCGTTTAATGTGGACGCCCGATAAACGGCACAGTCTGTGGGCGGCCGTTTCCCGCGCCGTGGTATTGCCCAACCGGGCCCAACACAGCATCCGCATCTTCAAGCCGGTATTGCCGGGCAGCAATACTTTTTTTGAAGCCGCCGCCAACCCTAATATGTTGACGGAGAACTTGCTGGCCTTCGAATTGGGTTGGCGCTGGCAGGTCAACCGCAATCTGGATATCGATACCGCGCTGTTTTACAACATCTACGACCGCATGCAGGGCACCCGGTTTGACGGCAATGTCAGAGCCGACCCTGCTTTTGGAAATGTTCGCGAAGCCACGGTCGGCAATTACCGGCAGGTCAAAAGCTACGGTCTGGAAACCGCCGTCAACTACCGGGTCAGTCAGGACTGGCGCCTGCAGGCGTCTTACAGCGCCAACCGGTTTCATGTCGATTACGATCCGAATATCGCCTGGTTCCGCGACCCGCAAACCGAACCTCATTCCAATCCGCAACACACTTTATCGCTACGTTCGCTATTCAATCTGACTAACGAAATCGAGCTGGATCTTTGGGGGCGTTATGTGGACAACATCACGGTGGACACGGTCAGAAACATTCCCGCGTATTTCACCATGGACGTCCGCCTGGGCTGGCACCCGCATAAAGATCTGGAATTGTCGTTCAGCGGCCAAAATTTACTCGATAACCAGCATCCGGAATTTAGCGATATTTTGTATATTCCGGTCGCCAGTCAAATTCAGCGGGGTTATCTGGCGCAAATGTCCTGGCGCTTTTGAGGCCGGCGGGTGTTTAAAGTTTTCCTCAAAGCCTGGCTTTTCTGCATGGGCGTTTGCCTGGGCATATACGGCCATGCGGAAGACGGCCCACCTGTTGCTAGCCGCGAGTACCAACTGAAAACCGCCTATCTGTTTCATTTTGCCGAACTGGCGGAATGGCCGGAATCGGCTCCGGTGACCATCTGCCTGCAAGGCAATAGCCCGATTCGCGCCTATCTGCCCGTCTTGAACGGCCAACAAATCGACAACAAAGCCGTAAGCGTCAAACTGGGGACCCTTATTGCCATAGAGGAATGCCAGATCCTGTTTTTTAGCGAATTGAACGCGCTTTCCCAATCAGTGTTGGCACAAGCGCAAAAATATCACGTGCTATTGGTTAGCGACGCGGAAGAATTTGCCCAAAAAGGCGGCATGATTCAATTCACCTTACGCGATAACAAGCTAAAACTGGTAGTGAATTTGGCATCGGTGAAACTGGCCGGCTTAAAGCTGAGCTCGAAATTATTGCGCATGGCGGAAATACTCGAATGAATACCCGTAATTCAACCCGCATATCCATCTCCCGCAAGCTGGCCAAGATCCTGTTCATTATGGCCGCGTCGACATTGCTGGTAGCGACGCTGAGCCTTTCAATCCGCGAATACAATGCCTTACAGGACAGCATCGGCAAAAAACTGACTTTAACCGCCGACATATTGGGGCAAAATTGTAGCGTCGCGCTGTTATTCGACGACGAAAAGACCGCCAAGGAAATTCTCGGCGCCCTGGCCCACGATCCCGACATCATCGATGCGGTAATTCAAACCCGCACCAATGCCGTCTTTGTCGGCTATTCGAAACCCGCTTCCCACTGGCGGAGTTTCTGGCCGGCTTTCATCCCTAAATCCCGGCAGGTCAACCGGCTGATTTTTCATAATAACGAAAATCTGGTCGGGCAAATCACACTAACGGCGGACTTAAACCGCCATTACTCGGCCTTACTGCGCAATACGGCCATCAACGCCAGCATAGTCTTTATCGCTCTCGGCGTTTCCGGACTGTTTGTGTTTCGGCTGCAGCGTTCATTGGTGCGGCCCATTCTGGTATTAGCCGATACCGCGCGCCGGATTGCCGAACACAACGATTACAGCCTGCGTTCCGAATACACCGGCAACGATGAAATCAGCGATTTATCGGATGCTTTTAACAGCATGCTGGCGCAAATACAGCAAAACGAGGCCGGCCTGGAACAAGAGGTACTGAACCGTACCCAGGAACTTGAAATGGCCACGTTGGAAGCCGAATCCGCCAATCAAGCCAAAAGCGCTTTTTTAGCCAATATGAGCCACGAAATTCGCACGCCGATGAATGCCATCGTCGGTTTGGTCGAATTATGCCTGAACAGCCAATTGACGCCTAAACAGCGGGAATATTTGCAGCGCGTCGAAACGGCTTCCCGTTCCTTGATGAGCATCATCGACGATATTCTGGACTTTTCCAAAATGGAAGCCGGCAAAATGCATTTGGAGCATATTCCCTTTTTGCTGGAGGAAATGCTCGATCAGGTGTTTGCCACCATGACTCAACTGGCCACCCGCAAGGGTCTGGTTCTCAATTATTCCCACGGCGGCCGGTACCGCGCCGTGGTCGGCGATCCGCAGCGTTTGCGGCAGGTATTAATCAACCTGATCGGGAATGCGATTAAATTTACCGATCAGGGTGAAATCAATGTCACTGTCACGGAATTGAGTCGCGATAGCGAGCAACTTTGTCTGGAATTTTGCGTCCGCGACACCGGCATCGGCATCAGCCCCGCGCAGCAGCGGCATTTATTTCAAGCGTTTTCTCAAGCAGACGACAGTGTCACCCGCAGTTACGGCGGCACCGGCTTGGGTCTGGCGATTTCCAAGCAGCTGGTCGAGCAAATGGGGGGGGCTATCCGCCTGAAAAGCGTGCAGGGCCAAGGCTCGAGCTTTATTTTTACGGTCGTATTGGGCATAACCGATCTACCGATTCCCGCGCAAAACCAAGTCGACCGGTTGGACAACATGGCCTTGCAAAACCTGCGCGGGACGCGGATTCTGTTGGTCGAGGACAATGAAATCAACTGCATGGTGGCTAAGGAGTTATTGGAAAAAATGGGAATCGTCGTCGATTCGGCGGAGCACGGCGCGGAAGCCCTAGGCAAGCTGGAGCACAACAACTATGACTGCGTATTGATGGATGTACAGATGCCTATCATGGATGGCTATCAAGCAACGCGGCTCTTGAAGAAAATTGCCGCCCTTAAAAACCTGCCGGTGATAGCGATGACCGCCAACGCCATGCAGGAAGACCGGCAAAAATGCTTGCAGGCCGGCATGGTGGATTACATCAGCAAGCCCATCCTGCCGCTGACGCTGTATCAAATATTATCAAAATGGGTCAAACCCAACCGATCCCCATAAAAACCATGCGAAAACACCCGGCCGGCTTATTTTCCTTGTTCGGTGACAATCACGCCGATGCCGTTTTTTTGCAGCAGTTCCTTGATGGTCGAAACGCTGGACGGGTTATCGTAAGGACCGATTTTAATCCTGTGCCAAATCACGCTACCGACCTTGGCTTTCTCCACCCAAGACTCGATACCCAGCAACGCCAGCTTGGCTTTGTGGCGCTCGGCATCGGCGGCTTCGCGAAAAGAACCCGCCTGCATGACGTATTTTGCCTGTTTTGTTTTACCCACCAACTCTTCGCGTACCCGGGTTTGAATTTCATAATCCGGCACCACCGTTTCCGCCTGCGGCAAAATAGTATAAAAATCGTAGCGCGGCTCTTCAGCTTGCACCGGCTCCGGCTCGGCCGCTGGCGGATTTTGTTGCTGCAACGGTATTTCCTGCTTAACGGCCGGCCCCGGCTGGCTGGCCGCGGCTTCCGGCTTGCCGGCTATCAACTCGGCCACCATGCCGCGCACCATATTCAAAAACACCAAGAACGCCACAATCAGCGCGGCCACCAATAACCAGCGCCACCACAGGGTCGGCGGCTTCTTGTTACGCGCGCGGCTGGAGCCGTAGCTGGGGTTCTGGACGCGGTGTTTATAGTCTCTGGCCATTACATCGATTCTGGGGTATGGATTTTCAGCAGGTTCAGAGCATTGGCCAATACTTGTTTGATTGCGCAAATCAAATTCAGCCGCGCGTTGCAAAGTTTGTCGTCATCCACCAGAAACTGGTGGGCGTTGTAGTATGAGTGAAATTGGTTCGCCAATTCCCGCAGATAGTGGATCAATTGGTGCGGCTCGTATTGCACCGCCGCTTTTTCCAACACTTCGGGATATTTGGATAAAGTGGTCAGTAAAGCCGTTTCCTGATCTTCGGTCAGCAGATGCAAATGTTCCATGCCTAAATGCAGGTTGCGTTCTCGGCCCTTTTCGTCCAATTGCCGTAACACGCTGCAGACCCTGGCATGGGCGTATTGCACGTAATAAACCGGATTTTCGTTGCTTCTGGAGGTGGCCAGTTTCAAATCGAAATCCATGTGCTGTTCGGATTTTCGCACCACATAAAAAAACCGGCAGGCATCCCGGCCGACTTCGTTGCGCAATTGCCGCAAGGTGACGAATTCGCCGGAACGGGTGGACATCTGCACTTTTTCGGATCCTCGATACAACACCGCGAACTGCACCAATAGCACTTTCAATTTGGATTCGTCGGCGCCCAAAGCCTGCATGGCGGCTTTGACGCGCGGAATATAGCCGTGATGGTCGGCGCCCCAAATATTGACGATTTGATCGAAACCCCGATCCAGTTTATTCATGTGGTACGCAATGTCGGATGCAAAATACGTGCTTTGGCCGTTGTCCCGTACCACTACCCGGTCTTTTTCATCGCCGAGGCGACTGGAGGCAAACCAGGTGGCGCCGTCCCGCAAATACAAAAAGCCGGCCGCATCCAGGCGTTGCAAGGCTTGCTGAATCGAGCCGTCGTCCATCAGCAGACGTTCTGAAAACCACTGTTGGTAACTGACGCCGAATTCCTGCAAATCGTCCTTGATGTCGGCCAGAATATCGTCCAGGCCGGCCTGAAAGACCTCTTGATATTGCGCCGGACCCAACAAGGTTTTAGCCCGATCGATCAAGGCATCGATATGTTTTTCCTTATCGCCGCCCTGGTGTTCATCGGCGGGTATGTCTTCCAGCACCAGTTCGACCGGACGGCGGTAATCGTTGCCGGATTTTTTATGCAGGTTAAAGGCAATTTCCCGCACATATTCGCCACGATAGCCATTGCTGGGAAAAGGCAACACTTCGCCGCATTCTTCCAGATACCGCAACCAGACGCTGGTGGCCAGGATATCCATCTGCCGGCCGGCATCGTTGACATAATATTCGCGTTCCACCTCAAAGCCCGCCGCTTGCAACAGATCGGCCACGGCCGAACCGTAAGCCGCGCCGCGGCCATGTCCGACGTGCAACGGGCCGGTCGGATTGGCGGAGACGAATTCCACCTGCACTTTCTTACCGGTGCCGATGGTACTCAAACCGAATTCGGGGCCGGCGTCGTGGATTTGTTTGACAATTTGAAACTGGCTATCGGGATTGATAAAAAAATTAATGAAGCCGGGCCCGGCAATTTCAATTTTACTGATCAGATTATCGGCGGGAATTTCAGCCACGATTTTTTCCGCCAATTGGCGGGGATTGCTTTTAGCCGGCTTGGCCAACAACATGGCCAAATTGGTGGCAAAATCGCCATGTTGACTATCGCGGGCACGCTCCAAATTGATTTGCGCGACAAGTTCCGGATCAAGAACACCTTGCGTTTTCAGGGCTGCTACAGCTTGTTGCAAAAGGTATTCGAGCTTATGTTTCATTATCGGGACAGAAAAAGTGGATAAAAAATACGCTTTATTATCTATCAAAAGCCCTTTAATAGCTACCAGGCCCGCCGGGAGCGGGCCGGGCCCGTATTAATGCCGTTCGCCGAACAAGGCGGTGCCTATCCTGACCATGGTGGCGCCTTCCATGATGGCGGCTTTTAAATCGCCGCTCATGCCGAACGAAAAACTATCCAGCTCGGGCCGGTTGAGTTGTTGCACGGCTTGATATAACTGGCGGTAAGGCTGACGCTGCCTGGGGTAGCTGGTTTCGGGTTCGGGTATTGCCATCACGCCGCGCAAGCGCAAGCGCGGTAATACGCTCACGGCCTCGACCAAATGCGGAAGCTCGGCGAGGCTAACGCCCGATTTGCTGGTTTCCTCGCTGATATTGACTTGCAAGCAAATATTCAACGGCGGCAGATGCTCGGGCCGTTGTTCGCTGAGGCGCTGGGCAATCTTTAACCTATCCACGCTATGTACCCAATCGAAATGGCAGGCTATCGGTTTGGTTTTATTGGATTGAATCGGCCCGATGAAATGCCAGGTGATATTAAAGGCCGCCAATTGCTGCTGTTTATGCAGGGCTTCCTGTAAATAGTTTTCCGCGAAATGCCGCTGCCCCAATCGGTACAGGATGGCAATATCCGAGGCGGGCTTGGTTTTGCCGACCGCCAGTAATTGCACGCAACCGCGCGAGCGCCCGGCAATGCCGATAGCATGACGAATTTGGCTGCGTACCTGTTGCAGACGCTCCGCGAAATTATCCATTGCTTAACGTTCCCGTTGCTTACCGGCAAAAAAACGCGAAAACAACAAACCCGATTCGAACAACAGCCACATCGGCACCGCCAACAGCGTTTGCGACAGCGCGTCAGGCGGGGTCAGAAACATGGCAACCACAAACACGCCCACAATCACATAGGGGCGCTTTTCGGCCAGGCTTTCCCGCGTCGTAATACCGGTCCACACCAGCACAATGGTGAAAATCGGAATTTCAAACGACACGCCAAAAGCAAAAAATAACGCCAATATAAAATCCAGATAGGTGGCGATATCGGTCATCACCGCCACCCCGGCCGGGGCCGCGGAGGTTAAATAGCCGAACACCAGCGGAAACACCACAAAATAAGCGAATGCCGCCCCCGCGTAAAACAACAGCGTGCTGGCCAATAACAACGGCAACACCATCAATCTTTCGTGGCGATATAAGCCCGGAGCGATAAACCCCCAAAATTGGAACAATATATAAGGCACGCTCGCAAATACCGCCACCACGAAAGCCAGCTTGATCGGCGTGAAAAACGGCGAGGCCACATCGATGGCTATCATGGTGCTGTTTTTCGGCATATGCTGCAACAAGGGCTCCGCCAGATATTGGTAGATCTCATTGGCGTACAGGGCCGTGCCGACAAATACCAGTAATACGCACAACACTACGCGCAACAACCGGTCGCGCAGCTCGATCAGATGACTGATGAAAGGCTGTTCGCCCAGATGTTCAGGCTGATTGGTCATGATTTTGACGGGTTTCGTCGCCGGCCTTGATGCTGTTATTGATGTCGTCTACCGCGGTTTCGGTTTCGCCGGCTATTTGCTGTAACTCTTCGACAATGGATTGCTGCTGGTTCAGGAGCTGGCGCATTTCCTCGGCATGCAGTTCCTGTTTGATTTCCGCCTTGACGTTGGCAATGGTAGCGCGGGTTTTGCCCAGCCAATAACCGGCTATACGCGCCGCTTTCGGCAAGCGTTCCGGGCCGATCACCAACAAAGCGATCAAGCCGACCATGACTAATTCCGAAAAACCGACATCAAACATGGCGGCTTATGCCTGGTCTTTTTCGGTTTGCTTTTGGGTGACTTCGCCTTCCAGAGGTTCGTCATCCTTTTCCGCCAGTTTTTTGTCTTCGCCGCCATCTTTCATGGCACTGCGGAAGCTTTTGATGGCATCCCCCAAATCGCCGCCCACATTTTTCAGGCGCTTGGTGCCGAACACCAAAATGACGATAACCAGTATGATTAACAGTTGAGTCATGCTAACACCCATATCTCCCCCTTCGATCTTAAAATAGTTTAATTAGGACGAACCACGTTGGGCCTTTTCCTCTAAACCGGATAAGCCGAAACGCCGTTGCAATTCATTAATGACCTGTTCAGGTCCCAAACCTTGATCCGCCAGCATCACCATGCAGTGAAACCATAAGTCGGCGGTTTCATAAATAATTTTGTCCTTATCGCCGTCTTTTGCCGCAATCACGGTCTCCGTGGCTTCTTCGCCGATTTTTTTCAGGATATGATCCAAACCCTTGGCATACAAACTGGCCACATAGGATTGGTCCGCCGACTGTTGTTTGCGTTGTTCCAAAACTTCGGCCAACTGCTGTAAAACATCATTCATAAAATAGTTACTCTTGAATCTATAGCGGAAAAATCATAGCACGTTGCGTAGCTCCCCTAAATGACGGGCAAAAAAAAACCTCTCGATGCTTGCGCAAAGAGAGGTAAAAAACCAAGCAGAGTGCTATGAGGAGGTTCCGCTTGAATTACAACACCAGGAGGTAGTTACAAATTCTGTAGAAATTAACCGTTGATATGCGTCTTATTGGCCATGTTGCTGAAAATGGCGCTGGTTGCAAAAAATACGGTCGATACAACAAATAAACCGAAGAAAAAGCTCAAAAGACCTGAAATAAATAGCGAACCGATCAGGATATCCTTGCTTAAGGTATTCATTTAGTTTTAATGCCTCTATCAATTAAAGAGTTTCTTGACAAAGCCGGTTTGCTTTGCTCTTCAGTTGCTGCTTACTATACAGTATAAAAAAATGTTTACAATTGGGTGTTTATAAAATAAATTGTATACGTATAAGAAACAATAAAAATGTCAAACTTTTTTTGCTAACGCCACCCGATCAATGAGCCGCTTATGGATAAATTAACAAGTATGAACGTGTTCGTTCGCGTCGCCAAAGCAGGTAGTTTTGCCGGCGCCGCCAAGGACCTGGACATTTCCAGGGCCATGGCCACAAAACACATCATGCAACTTGAAAGCGAGCTCAACACGCGATTGTTCAATCGTACGACCCGCAGCTTAAGTCTGACTGAAGCGGGGGAAGAATATCTGGAACGTTGTCAACAGGTACTATTGGACGTGCAGGAAATGGAATCCGCGGTGACCAAACTGCAGACCGAGCCGCGCGGGGTACTGAAAATTTGCGCCCCTCCGGTGATAGGCGCTACTCACATTGCTCCCGGACTCACCGAATATCTAAAAAGCTATCCCGATTTATCGGTAGAAATGGTACTGAAAGGCGGCCAAGTGGATTTGATCGACGAGGGCGTCGATATCGCCATTTATCTGGGTCAGCTCAACGATACCAGTTTGGTGGCGCGCAAATTGGCCAGCTCGTCATTGGTGGTGTGCGCCTCCCCGGACTATTTGAAAGCGCACGGCACCCCGCAAGACCCTGAAGATCTGGATGACCATAGCTGCCTGATCAACTGGGCGATACCGCCGCGCAATAAATGGCGTTTTAAAGGCATACTGGGCGACCGTACCATCACCGTCACCGGCCGCATGCAGGCCAATATGGCCGATCCGATCCGTAACGCGGCGGTCAATGGTCTGGGGCTGATCATGCTGCCGCGCTACATCGTCGGCCGCGATATCGAACTGGGGCGCTTGCAGGTAGTGATGGAGCAATATGCGATCAGTCCGCTGGCCATTTATGCGGTGTACCCGCACCGTAAATATCTGTCCGCCAAAGTCCGCTCGTTTCTGGATTTCATCCAGGGCTGGCTACCGCATCGAATCGGCATGGATCCGCCGTGAAGGATCTGCAAAGCAAATGGGACGGCATTTATACCGACCGTAGCCAAGCGCCCCATGCCGCGGAAGTGTTATCGAACCACCGTCACCTGTTACCCGCGCAAGGTAAGGCGCTGGATTTAGCTTGCGGGATGGGCGGCAATGCCTTGTTGTTGGCCGAGCAGGGTTTAACGGTCGACGCATGGGATATTTCGCCGGTTGCGCTATCCCGTTTGCAAACCCAGACCGATCAAAGACGGTTGCAAATAGCGGCCCGCCAAGTATTTATTAACCCCGGCCATCTTCACCTGAATCACTATGATGTGATTGTCATTAGCCGTTTTCTTGACCGTTCCCTGTGTAATGCGATAATGGCGGCTTTAAAAACCGACGGCCTGCTGTTTTATCAAACATTTACCCGCGACAAACTTGATCCGCAGGGCCCCAGCAATCCGGATTATTTACTGGACTGTAATGAACTGCTCCAATTATTTTCCCCTTTAGCCTTGGTGTTTTATCAAGAATACGCCCGCATCGGCGACTTGCGGTACGGCAATAGAAACGAAGCTTGCTACATCGGACAAAACTCAAACCGGTATTAACATGATAGAAAATCTCGATCCCAAACAGGCCTGGGCCATGCTGCGGGAAAATCCATCCGCCGTGCTGATAGATGTCAGAACCGCCATCGAACATAGCTTTGTCGGCCACCCGCCCCATGCCGTTCATGTGGCCTGGAAAGAATTCCCGGGTATGCAGTTAAATAGCGGTTTTGTCGAACAAGTACGGCAGCACGCGCCGGATAAAACCGCCCCGGTTTTATTGCTGTGCCGTAGCGGCGTGCGTTCGGTGGATGCAGCCAAAGCGCTGGAAGCCGACGGTTACCAACATCTGATTAATATATTGGAAGGCTTCGAAGGCCCCCTGGACGACGACAAACACCGAGGCAACATGGGCGGTTGGCGCTACCATGGCCTGCCTTGGCAGCAAAGCTAATTACATTTATTTCGCTGAATCGATTAAACCTCATCCAGCCCCCATTTTTCCTTAAAAATCCCAAGAAAATCCTGTGATAGAAAAACTCAGAAATATCGCGATCATCGCCCACGTCGACCACGGCAAAACCACCTTAGTCGATCAACTCTTGCAACAGTCCGGCACTTTCGATGCCCATACCAAGGTCGACGAACGTATCATGGACTCCAACGCCCTGGAAAAAGAACGGGGCATTACCATTTTGGCCAAAAATACCGCGATCGACTGGAACGGCTATCACATCAACATCGTCGACACCCCGGGCCATGCCGACTTCGGCGGCGAGGTTGAACGGGTATTGTCCATGGTCGATTCGGTTTTATTGCTGGTTGATGCCGTTGACGGCCCGATGCCGCAAACCCGTTTCGTCACTAAAAAGGCGTTTGCCTTGGGTTTAAAACCTATTGTGGTCATCAATAAAGTGGACCGCCCCGGTGCCCGCCCTGATTGGGTTGTCGATCAAACTTTCGATTTGTTCGATAACCTGGGCGCGACGGACGAGCAATTGGATTTTCCGATTGTCTATGCCTCGGCATTAAACGGTTTTGCCGGATTGGAAGCCGATGTATCCGGCGGCGATATGACACCGCTATTTCAAACCATAGTCGATAAAGTCGCGCCACCACCGGTAGAGGTTGATGCACCCTTCCAAATGCAGGTCATCAGTCTGGATTACAACTCTTATGTCGGCGTTATCGGTATCGGCCGCATCCAGCACGGCAAAGTCACGCGGAACATGCCGTTAACCATAGTGGATAACGAAGGTAAAACTCGTAACGGCCGCATGTTGAAATTATACGGATTCCATGGTTTGGAGCGCATTGAAGTGGAAACCGCGCAAGCGGGCGACATCATTGCGTTCTGCGGCATTGAAAATCTAAAAATCTCGGAAACCTTGTGCGATCCGAATAATGTTGTGGCTCTGCCGCCTTTATCAGTCGACGAACCGACCGTGAGCATGACTTTTCAAGTCAATAATTCACCGTTTGCAGGCAGAGAAGGTAAATTCATTACCACTCGCCAAATTTACGATCGTTTGCAAAAAGAACTGCAACACAATGTAGCCTTACGCGTGGAAACCACGGACGATCCGGATAAATTTAAAGTATCCGGCCGTGGCGAATTGCATTTATCGGTCTTGATCGAAAATATGCGCCGCGAAGGTTTCGAACTTGGCGTATCGCGTCCGCAAGTTATTATCAAGGAAATCGATGGCGTTAAATCGGAGCCGTTTGAAAACGTAACGATTGAAGTAGAAGAACAGCATCAAGGCACTATCATGGAAAAACTGGGTGACCGCAAAGGCGACCTAAAAGATATGGTGCCGGATGGTAAGGGACGCATCCGCTTGGAATATATAGTGCCTTCTCGCGGTTTACTGGGATTTCAAACAGAATTCCTGACCGCAACGTCCGGATCCGGTTTGTTCTATCACGTATTCGATCATTACGGTCCGGTAAAAGAAGGCGCCGTGGGAAATCGAATTCGTGGCGTTTTAATCTCCATGTCCAAAGGTAAAGCGGTAGATTACTCTTTATACCCACTGCAAGCGCGCGGCGAGTTATTGGTGGTGAATGGCGATGAAATCTACGAAGGTCAGTTAGTCGGTATCCATTCGCGTAATAACGATTTAGTGGTTAACCCAACCAAACCCAAGCCGTTAACCAACATTCGCGCTGCGGGCACCGATGACAGCTTGACCTGCGCCAAGATTCAAAAAATGACTTTGGAACAGGCGTTGGAGTTCATCAGCGATGACGAGTTGGTGGAAGTGACGCCTAAGTCGATTCGCCTACGTAAAATCCTATTGACTGAAAACGAAAGAAAACGAGCCTCAAGAGCGACGGAATAATTTCAAAATCCTTCTGTTTTTCTTTTAAAACCGGAAAAACCGTAGCCGCTGTACTCGGGCTACGGTTTTTTCTTGTCCTGTTATTTTTGTAATGGCCAAATGAAGGGAATCAGGCTAATAGTTGTAATCGCCACGATGATATTCATCGGCACCCCGCCCGGATAAAATCTTTAAAATGATACCCTCCGGGCCCATAAACCATCAAATTGGTTTGATAACCGAGCGGGGTCGCAAAACTGGCCGAAGCAGCTATCATGGTCGAAAACACAAAAGGCTCGGGGTTTAAATTTTCACTGCCGGTAATTGCCAAGACAATGGGCAGCATTAGCAAGGCCGCGGCGTTATTGGTAATCACTTCGGTAAGCAGAGATACGGTAATATAACTCAATGCCAATAAAACCCAGGGGTTACCATCAGCTAAAGACAAAATTTGGTGGGCAATGAAATCAGCCGCGCCGCTGACTTGTAAGGCGTTACCCAAAGCAAAACTGGCGGCAATACTGATCAAGACGGTTAAATCCAAGCTGCGCCTTGCCTCGGCAATGCTGCAACAACCGGTTACCACCATAAGCCCGGCCCCCACCAATGCCGCATTCAACATACTGGTTATACCCGATGTGGCGGCCAGTATCACACCCAGCAATAAAACCCAAGACAATTTTGCTCGCTGATGGTTTGGACGAGTTTCCTGTAAATCGTTAATTAACAAGAAATCCTTTTGTACTCTTTGGCGAGTCACAAATGCTGGCCTGGCTTCTAATAATAAGACATCTCCGGCTTGCAATTCGATTGAACCCAAATTCCCTTGAATGGCTTCGCCGTCCCTTGCAACAGCCAAAACGACCGCGCCGTAACGATCACGAAAATGGCTGTCCCGGATAGCCTTGCCAAGACTGTCGCAGCTTTGCGAAACAACCGCTTCCACCAAACAGCGTTCCGGCGCGTATTTTTCTATTACAGGCGTTTGATTGTCGGACGGCACCAAGCCGTTGATACGCAATATATCGAAAATAGCGCTGGTTTCTCCGACAAATACCAACCGGTCTCCGCCTTGTAATTTTTCTTCGGAGGATACAGCTGTAACAATACTGCCGTGGCGCTCGATTTCGGCCAGATAGATGCGCTGTAAATTTCTTAAGCCGGCGGCAACGATAGTCACGCCTTCCAACGGGCCATTTTCAGCCACGGCAACTTCGAACGTAAATTTTTTACGATCGGCGAATTGTTCGGCGGCGCTTTGCCGATTCGGCAATAGTAATGGCATAAATACAATCATGAATAAAGTGCCTGCCGCCGCTACCGGTAATCCAATCCAGGTGATATCGAATAATTCAAAGCCCTTGTTATGGGTCATCGCTTGATATTGGCCATTAATAACCAAATTGGTGCTTGTACCGATCAACGTCAGGGTTCCGCCTAGAATAGCAGTGTAGCTAAGCGGTATCATCAATTTGGAAGGCGCGACGCCTATGCGTTTGGACCAGCGGGTAACAGCAGGAATCATAGTCGCCACGACCGGCGTATTATTAAGAAACGCACTTAATGGTATGAGGGGTAAAATCAGCCTTAAAAGCGCGCCTCGCGTGCCTTTCGGGTTGCCTAACAGCGTATTGACCACGAACTCTACGCCACCGGTAGAACTGATGCCGGCCGCAACAATGAACATAGCCGCCACCGTAATTAAACCTTCATTACTAAATCCGGCCAGCGCCTGCTTTGCATCCAGTACACCCGCCGCGCTCAACAGGGTGAGTGCGAGCATGAGTATCATGTCCGGCGTAAATCGGGAGAAAATCAACGTTAAAAGAACGCCTGCAATTACTAAAATTGTAAGCCAACCATGCCAATCCATTCGTTACCCCTATGTTTTATAAATCCTAACTTTGTTGGCATTGAGCTATCGGCATCCGAAAAAACTCAGGCCCTGTTTTACAAGCAAAAGCAAACCTGAACGCCTTGGCGAGGAAAATTAAACCATCACAAATTTCACGCCAATCACCATTAACAATGTTGCCAGGGCCGGGCGGAGAAAATATTCCGGAATTTTGGCGCTGAAATGGCTTCCTACCCAAATGCCGGGCACGGAGCCCAACAACAAACTGCCTAATAATTCCAGATCAAAATTACCTAAACTTAAATGCCCCAGGCCGGCCACGGCGGTTAACGGGATGGCATGCGCCAAATCCGTGCCGACGACTTTCAAGGTACTCATGCGCGGATATAAAAACAGTAAGGCCACGGTGCCCAATGCTCCCGCTCCCACGGATGACAGCGTCACCAAAATGCCAAGCACGGCGCCGGTCAACACGGTAGCTACTTTTTCCCAACGCGGAGAAAAGCGGCCGCTATTGTCGGCATCACTGACAGTGTCGTCCAATTGCAGCTTTGCGGCCCTATGCAATAAAACGCTACGCACCATTAATGCCGATGCGGTTAATAACAAGGCAACGCCTAAGGTGAAGGTAATCATGCCGGTAATATCTTTATCTACCGCCATCAGGTTTTTCAATACATACAGCGTCATGCCGGCAAACGGCAAGCTTCCCATGGATAAAAAGCAGACAATCTTCCAATCCACCGATTTATGTTTACCGTGGTGCACAAACACCCCGGCGGATTTGGTAATGGCGGCATACAGCAGATCGGTGCCCACGGCTACCGCCGGTTTGAAGCCGAACAAGAATACCAACAAGGGCGTCATCAAAGAACCGCCGCCTACCCCGGTAATTCCCACCAACAAACCAACCGCAAAGCCGGACGCCGAATACAGTAAATTCATGCTTATCGTTCCTTCAATATCGTTAAGTTAGAAAAATACTATATCAGTCAAATTTATTTAACTTTCATGATAAAAAAACATATAAGCATTCAATTTTTAGATATTAACGGCTCTTCCGCAGGTTGCCTGCACGCCGGCAAAACAAAGAGGTTAATGCCGTATACCGATTTTTGTTTCGCTTATCCCAAAGATTGCAAAATTATTTCCAACGGCGCCAAGGAAATTAAAGCCCGAAACAGCAAAGCGTCGTTAGACACCAATCCATAGCATTCATAATCCAAAGCCGTGGCGGAAGGTTCGCCAAAATCGTGTTCCGCCGAATTGTCGGCCGGTTTGATCAATATGTGCAAGGCATCATTGCTTTTCAGTTCGGAAAGTAGCCGTCTATCGACGCTGATTTTATGCGAGGTATACACCATGGGGTTTTTCTCGAAATCATGGCCTTTTTTCTGGGCCTTTTCCAATAAAGCGCTCGATAACAAGGCGCAGGGAAACATTTCCGGAAAGATCACCTTGTCCTGCAATTCATCGAAAAATTCGGTTTGATCTCGCAATGAACCGCACAGAAAATTCTTGGCATTGCTGGTGGTCATGAATTTACGCTTTAAAAAATATCCGCCGCTCAGATAACTGCGGTCGGGTTGGCGGCGTAAATCGTGCCAATCGGAAAAATCGGAATCAGCCAAATAAAGCGGTTCCGTGGTTTCCTTTTTAAACCCCAATAACGCTAAATTGCTGTCGCTTTTAACCATGATGCGATTGCTCAGCATGGGCGAAGGGGCGTTTTTGAATTGCGACGGTTTGATCTCCACTTCCACGAATTGCCCGGCTTTTATGGCATTGGCAAAGGAGAACTGGTAATTGCTGAAGTTCAATTTGTGCCGACCGATTAAATCCAGTTCGTCGGCTGCCCGGCGAAAATCCGCCAACTTGCCTTCAACCAACGATTCCAGTTGAAACCCTAAGGTAATGGGCCCTTGAAAAGGATTGTCCTTAATTTTATGCCAGTGCTTGCTGTCATGAAACAGATTGAAATCGTCCGTGGCATTACGGGCAACGTCGATATGCAGCTGGGTAAAAACGTCTGAACTCATTTCGTACATGGCAAGCTCCCGGATATAAGCCATTACTTGTCTAACTGAAAGGCTAGCCACTTTACCTTTTTCATCGTTCGATATGAAGTCTTTATCCCAATTGCATTGCTGTAATTCACAGCTGTTGGAAACCTGTGCGGTTTACGGCTAGATAGCTGTGGATAAAATCCGCTGAACCTCTCCTTTACAGTTTATCCACAATCCTGTTACAAACGGAAAGGCCTATAACACACAAGGTTATTTTTAACACATCATTTTGATTTTTAATTAAAAATAATACTTATACACAGGCATATAAGCTCTTAATAGTAGTAATAAAATAAAGATATTTATATATTTTTTATTATTAGCAAATGCCATGGACCCTTTGAATCCTGCAAAAACCGCTTACTTCAATCGTCTTTTTCGTCCGTCTGCATTTGTTCGCTAAAACTCTTGGGCAATTTTTTTTTGATTTTCACCCCCAGCTCTTCGAAAGCGCTAGCTTGGCGTAATAAATTGCCGCTGCCCGTGCTCAGTTTGTTGACAATACCGTCGTAGGTTTTATGTACAGTTTGCAGTTGATTGCCGAGTTTCTCGATATCTTCTACAAAGCCCCGGATCTTGTCATACAGCGTGCCGGCTTTATCCGCGATTAGACGGGCATTTTCGTTTTGCTGTTCGTAACGCCAGATGTTTTGCACGGTGCGCAAGGTGGCTAACAATGTCGTTGGGGTGACCACCACGATCTTATGTTCAAAGGCATCGTTAAACAGTTTTTCATCGGCTTGAAACGCTGCCATAAATGCTGCTTCGATGGGCATGAACAGCAGTACAAAATCTAAGGATCGCAAGCCTTTCAGGCTGGTGTAATCCTTATCGCTCAGACTTTTGATATGGTTACGCACCGCCGCGGTATGCTGTTTTAAAGCCTCGATACGTTGCCGATCGTCTTCCGCAGAGCAATAACGTTCATAAGCCAGCAAGGACACTTTGGAATCGATGATCACGTCTTTATTGTCCGGCAAGCGAATAATTACGTCCGGTTTAAACAAGCGCTTATCCTCATCGCGGAAAGCACCCTGCGTTTCGTATTCTATGCCTTTACGCAAACCCGATTGTTCCAACACTTTTTCCAGAATCATCTCGCCCCAGTTGCCTTGGGTCTTGTGATCGCCTTTCAGTGCTCGGGTCAGATTCAAGGCTTCCTGGTTCATTTTTTGGGTATCGCGGCGCAAGGAGACGATTTCCTCGCGCAGGGAGATGCGATCCTTGGTTTCGTTGTCGTACACGCTCTCGACACGATTTTTGAATTCGCCTAGCTGTTGCTTCAGCGGGGCGACCAAACTTTCGATGCTGGTTTTGTTGTGTTCGACAAATTGTTTACCGCGTTCCTCGAAAATGCGCTGAGCCAAATTCTCGAACTGGGTCTTAAGTTGATTTTCCGCGTCCTGCAGCAGGCGGATTTTTTCGGCGTTACTTTTATGCTGTTCTTGTTGACGGGCGTTGAGATCGGCGTTTTGGGTTTTCAAATCCAGTAATTGCAACTGCAGGCTTTGAATTTCGGACTCTTTTCGGCCCAACAAAGCCAATCTTTCCTCGGCCACCGCCAGGGTAATGCTTTGTTGTTGCAGATGTTCTTGTTGCGTAGCCAGTAATGCTTCCAATGCCCGGCGCCGCTTAGCGAACAACCAGGCACTGCTTAAAAAGCCGGATAGAGCCGCCAGCACGGTTGCCAGCGGCCAAAGCCATTGCCCCATCACAATGTATTGAAAACAGCGCTGGCGGCGTCCAGAGTGGCTTGAATATCGGCATCGCTATGCGCGGCGGAGACAAAGCCGGCTTCAAACGCCGAAGGCGCCAAATAAACACCCTGTTCCAGCATGCCATGGAAAAAGCGTTTAAAGCGGTCTTGATTGCATTGCATGACTTGGGCGAAGCGGCTGATGGTTTTTTCCTCGCTGAAAAACAAACCGAACATGCCGCCGACCTGATTGGTGGTGAAGGCAATCCCGGCCTGATCCGCGCGCTGTTGCAAACCGGTTAACAGTTGAGCGGTTTGCCGAGTCAGCTTGTCGTGAAAACCGGGCGCGCCGATTAATTCCAGGGTTTTCAAGCCAGCCGCCATCGCCACCGGATTACCCGACAAAGTGCCGGCCTGATAAACCGGTCCCAAGGGCGCCAAATGTTCCATAATCTTGCGGCTGCCGCCGAATGCGCCCACCGGCATACCGCCGCCGATGATTTTGCCCAAGGTAGTCAGATCGGGTTTGACCTTGTATAAACCTTGCGCGCCGTGCAAATCGACCCGAAAGCCGGTCATCACTTCGTCGAAAATCAGCACCGAGCCATGCCGGTCGCATACTTCCCGCAATGTTTCCAAAAATCCGGCCGCGGGCGGAATGCAGTTCATGTTACCGGCCACCGGTTCCACAATGATACAGGCGATTTTTTCGCCCAGTTCGGCAAACAACGCTCGCACGCCATCGCTGTCGTTGTAGGTCAGAGTGATGGTGTCGGCGGCAACCGAAGCCGGTACGCCGGGCGAACTGGGCACGCCAAAGGTCAAGGCGCCGGAACCGGCTTTGACCAGTAAGGCATCCGAATGGCCGTGGTAACAACCTTCGAATTTGACGATTTTATCCCGCCCGGTAAAACCGCGCGCCAGACGTATCGCACTCATGGTGGCTTCGGTACCGGAACTGACCATGCGTACCATTTCCACGGCAGGCAGCAATTGACAGACTTTTTCCGCCATGCGGGTTTCGATTTCGGTGGGCGCGCCAAAGCTCAAGCCTTTTTCGGCGCTTAGTTTGACGGCATCGATCACCTGCGGATGAGCGTGACCAAGGATCATCGGTCCCCAGGAACCGACATAATCGATGTAACGCTTGTTTTCGCTGTCATAAACATATGCGTCTTGCGCGCGATCGAAATATACCGGCGTGCCGCCGACACCGCTAAACGAGCGAACCGGCGAATTGACGCCGCCGGGGATGAATTTTTTGGCTTGGGAAAATAAGTCGCTGGCTTGAGTCATGGTAAAAAAGAGCTGGTAGAAAAAATAAAGGGTACGAAGAAATATTCTTCGTACCCAGGCAATCGGCGTTTAAAAATTAATGTTTGCCGAAAATTTGCGGGCCTTTCGGTTGCTGTTTGTTTTGCAAGCAAAAGTAAGCCGCCGCATCGAATTTGATTCGCAACGAGTGCGTATTTTCATGCTGTTTCAGGAAATGTTTGGCGTCTTCGGACGACAGGTCTTTCATCATATATTTCGCGATGCACATACAGTCCTTGTCCAAACGCGGCTTGTCGACATCCGGATTGGCCGAACTTTTCAGTTCGCGCGTCACGCATTGATCGGCAAATTCGTGTTCGAATTGATGTTTAACCACATCGGTGACGACCTCGTCATGCGAATGGTCGAAAGGATTATGAACAGGTTTACTTGCGGCGGCCGATTTACTTTCGGCAGGTTTGTCGTCGGAACAGCCGGGTAAAAATACGCATAGGCTCAGGCCGGTCAATAGCGCTAATAGGACGGATTTGGTTTTCATAATTTTATAATTGTTTTAGTTAAGTAAATTTTGCAGCAACGGCGCGAGCATTTGTTGCTGGGTGGTTTGTAACAAACGATTGGCTGTTACGACACTTTTTAACTGGCTTAGTGCCAAGTCGAAATCGTCGTTAACGATCAGATAGTCGAACTCCGGATAATGGCTCATTTCCGTGACAGCGTCACCCATACGGCGGGCGATAGTTTCCTCGTTGTCTTGGCCGCGATTTTGCAGACGTTGCTTTAATACCTCGATGGATGGCGGCAGAATAAAAATAGATATGCTATCGGGCAGCATTTTTCTGACTTGCTGCGCACCTTGCCAATCGATTTCCAGAATCACATCTAAACCTTGCGCCAGATTGTCTTCCACGGTTTTTTGCGCGGTACCGTAAAAATTATCGAACACCTGGGCATGCTCCAAAAAGTCCCGCCGTTCGATCATGCTTTGAAACTCCGCGGTGGAAACGAAAAAATAATCGCCGCCGTGACTTTCTCCGCTACGCATGCCCCGAGTGGTATGCGACACCGACACCACCAGTTTATCCATGTCTTGTCTAAGCCGTTTAACCAAGCTGGTTTTGCCGGCGCCGGAAGGGGCGGAAATAATATAAAGTTTGCCAGTAATCATTTGAGTGTGCTTGTGTGCCGGAACGAGTAAAGGTTTAATCGATGCGGCCGCCATTTTTTTCTGTTAATGCCCAAGAGTCAAGCCAAAAAACCGTCCGGCAAGGGGCCTGTGGTATTATGAACAGCCTTTCTAACCCCATCTATGAATGCTGATGAGCGCTATTTGGAACAATTGTCTGGCCAAACTTGAACACGAAATTCCCACAACCGATTTCAGCACCTGGATAAGACCGCTGCAAGCAGTGGAAACCGATAGCCAGTTGAAACTGCTGGCACCCAATCGTTTCATTATCGACCATATCAAACAGCATTTTTTTGCTACTATCGAAGATGCCGTCAACGAGTTTTCCAACGCTACCTTGGCGGTACAATTTGAAATAGGCAGTAAAAAAGCGCCGGCCATTAAAGCGCCGACGCTGGTTAAAACGCCCACGCAGAAAAAAAATCAGCCCAACTTTCTCAACAAAGCCTTTACCTTCGAAAGTTTCGTGGAAGGTAAATCCAACCAGTTGGCCAGAGCTGCTTCGGTAACCGTGTCGGACAATATAGGCAAAGTCTACAATCCTCTGTTTATTTACGGCAGTTCCGGTTTGGGGAAAACCCATTTGATGCACGCCATCGGCAATGCCGTGTTGCTGAAAAATCCCAATGCCAACATCGTCTATCTGCATTCTGAAAAGTTCGTGCAGGATATGGTCAAAGCCTTGCAGCAAAACAGCATCAATTATTTTAAGGATTACTATCGCAACATCGATGTGCTGCTGATGGACGATATCCAGTTTTTAGCTGGTAAAGAGCGTTCCCAGGAAGAGTTTTTTCACACCTTCAATAATCTTTTGGACCAAAAACACCAAGTGGTTTTAACCTGCGATAAGTACCCTAAGGAAATTCAAGGCCTGGAAGACCGCTTGAAATCCCGCTTCGGCTGGGGTTTGCCGGTGGCGATAGAGCCGCCCGATCTGGAAACCCGCACGGCCATTTTGATAAAAAAAGCTACTCAGGCAGGCGTAACACTGGAGCAGGAAATTGCTTTTTTCATCGCCAAACGTATTCCTTCCAATGTTAGAGATCTGGAGGGCGCTTTACGGCGCGTAGTGGCTAATTCGCAGTTTACCGGCAGAGAAATTACCTTGGAATTTACCAAGGAAGCCCTGCATGATCTAATCAGTCTGCAAGACAAACTGGTCAGCATCGATAATATCCAGAAAACCGTGGCCGAGTATTTCAAAATCCGGGTAGCGGACTTGTCATCTAAAAGCCGCAAACAATCGTTAACCCGGCCCAGACAAATTGCCATGACGTTGGCCCGCGAATTGACTTCTCACAGTTATCCGGAAATCGGCGATGCCTTTGGCGGCCGCGATCACACCACAGTGATTAATGCCTGTAAACGCGTTGCCGAGCTTAAGGAAGACGATGTAAAAATCGCGGAAGATTACAAAAACCTGTTGAGAACCCTATCGCACTAACTGCGGATAAGCTGGGGAAAAACCGGGATCATTTTTTTCTGTTCAAGTTATCCCCAATCGGCCAACAAGCGGAATTAACACTAAGCAACAAGTTAAAAATTTAATAAGTTTATGTTTTATAATTATAAACAAGCGTTTTCCACAGCTTTTTGTATGCGTAGTAGTAACAATAAATAAAAAATATTTATATGAAATTTATTATTAACCGAGACCAGTTATTAGCTCCGCTGCAGCAAATCGTCAGCGTCATCGAGAAACGCCAAACCATGGCCATTCTGTCCAATGTGCTGTTACATGTGGATGAAGGTCAATTGACCATGACCGGCTCCGATACGGAAATTCAGATTGTCAGCAAACTTAATCTTGAATCGGCCAGCGATGCCGGGGAAATCACTGTACCGGCGCGCAAATTTTTGGATATCTGTCGATTATTACCCGCCAGCGCGGAAATAAAATTTGAGTTGCATGAGGGTAAAGTCAAACTGGTATCGGGGCGTAGCCGGTTTTCCCTAAGCACTTTGCCCGCCGAACATTACCCTGAATTCAATGAATCTGAATTCGAGCATCAGTTTTTGTTGAATGCCGGCAAATTCAAAAAAGGTTTGGATAAAACCCTATTTTGCATGGCTAATCAGGATGTACGTTATTACCTGAACGGCTTGCTACTGCATATCAGCAACTCTCGTTTAAAATTGGTGGCTTCCGATGGTCATCGGTTATCGATTTTTGAGGACGATATCGGCCAACCCACCGGCCACGAAGCGCGCATCATTTTGCCGAGAAAGGCGGTACAAGAATTGAGCCGGTTACTGGACGATGCCGATACCGAACTGAATATTCAGTTTTCCAATAACCACATTAGAATTTATTACAAGGATGTGGTGTTCTCTTCAAAACTGATTGATGCCAAGTTCCCCGATTTCAGCAAAGTGTTCAATCAATCCTTCATGACACCGTTACTGATCCGGAAACAATTGCTTAGAGATGCGTTAACCCGGGTGGCGATTTTGTCCAATGAGAAATATAAAGGGGTGACCTTTGATATTGGTGGCGACCTGTTAAAACTCAGTACCCATAACCCCGAGCACGACGAAGCAGAAGAAGAATTGATTATCGATTATCAAGGTCAGGCCTTGAGCATTTCCTTCAATTCCCAATACATGCTGGACGCGGTTTCCAATCTGGATTCCGAATTGGCGGTAATTACCATTGCCAGTAATGCCAGCAGTTGTTTTATCGAGGAGCCCGAAGATCCTTTGTTTAAATTTATCGTAATGCCGATGCGCATGTAACCAGCATTTATGACTTTGTTGAAATTGGGTGTGTTCTCGGTGAGAAACATCCAGTCGGCAACTATCCAACCTTCGTCGAACCTGAATTTTGTAACGGGTGCTAATGCCAGCGGCAAAAGTTCGCTGCTGGAAGCTATTTTTATTTTAGGCCGGGCGCGTTCTTTTCGTACCCAATACGTTAAACAAGCCATCGGATTCGACCGGACCCAATTAATCGTCGCCGCTCAGCACCGACAGTATCAAGGCTCTGTCACCAATCTTGGTATTCAGATAACCGCCAAGCAAACCGAAATACGCATAGACCAGGAAAACCGCCAAAAAGCCGATTTGGCCTATCTATTTCCTGTACAGTTGATTCACCCCAAGAGCTATCGCCTACTGGATGCCGGCCCGCAAAATCGTCGCGAGTTTTTGGATTGGGGGATTTTTAACCATAACCGCAATTTTTTACCCACTTGGCGCCGCTACAGCAAAGCCGTGCAACAACGCAATGTTTTGCTTAGAACTCGACAAACTAAACAGCTGCCGGCCTGGGACAAGGAACTGGTCGAATACGGCAACGCGGTTAATGCGTTTCGCAAAGATTACATACAACTGCTGGAACCGGTATTTTTACAAATGTCCAGCCATTTTCTGGATACCACGGACATCGATTTACGTTTTACGGCGGGCTGGGATGAGCTGCTTAGTCTGGAAAAAGTGCTTTCCGTTAATTTGGAAAAAGATTTGCGTTACGGATTTACGCATGCCGGTCCGCATCGGGCAGACTTTTTGACTTTTCATAACAAGCGTCTGGCTAAGGATTATTTATCGCGCGGCCAACAAAAACTTTTGGTGTTGGCGTTGCTGCTTTCGCAAGTCGGTCTGCTGAATAGCGAATCGCAAAATAACTGCTGTATTTTGGTGGATGATCTAACCGCTGAATTGGATACAGAAAATAGGTCAAAATTGCTAAAATACCTAGCCAATCTCGGTTGTCAGGTGTTTATAACCGGTACTGGATTATCTGACTTCGGTGATTTGAGCACCCTTAATAATTACAAAGTGTTTCACGTGGAACACGGCTGCATTCAAGAGTTGTAGAGTTTCACGTGGAACATCAATAAAACACAGCAAGCCCGTTTGTTTCAGTTCTTTTGTTAAACAAAAGTTAGCGGCGCATTGCTTTACAACGGCAGACAATGGAATACAAAACCATGAGTGAACAATACGATAGTTCGAATATCACAGTACTTAAAGGACTGGACGCGGTAAGAAAACGCCCCGGCATGTACATCGGCGATACAGACGACGGTTCCGGGTTACACCACATGGTGTTCGAGGTTGTCGATAATTCCATTGACGAAGCATTGGCCGGTTATTGCAAAGGCGTCGATGTAGTGATTCACGAAAACGGCTCGGTATCCGTTTACGATGATGGCCGGGGTATTCCGGTGGATATTCACGCCGAGGAAGGCCGTTCCGCTGCCGAAGTGATTATGACTGTGTTGCATGCCGGCGGTAAATTCGACGACAATGCCTATAAGGTTTCCGGCGGTCTGCACGGTGTCGGCGTTTCGGTAGTAAATGCATTGTCCGAAGAATTGACCTTGAAAGTGCGCAAGAACGGCAAGTTGCACATGCAAAAATATCTGCTCGGGGAGCCGGTTGCACCCATGGCGGTAGTTGGCGAATCGGAAGGCAGCGGCACCTTCATCAACTTCAAACCCAGTTCGACCATTTTTACCAACACGGAATTTCAATACGATATCCTGGCCAAAAGGCTACGCGAACTGTCGTTTCTGAATTCCGGCGTGCGCATATCGCTGCGAGACGAAAGAACCGGTAAAGAAGACGTGTTCGAATTCGAAGGCGGCATCAGCGCCTTCGTGCAACATCTGAATAAAAACAAAACCCCGCTGTTTGAAAAAGTGTTCCACTTTCAGGCCGAGAAAGAAGGTGTGGTTGTAGAAGTGGCGATGCAGTGGAACGACTCCTACCAGGAAAACGTATTCTGCTACACCAACAACATTCCGCAACGCGACGGCGGCACGCATCTGGCCGGCTTCCGTGCAGCGTTGACGCGCACCATCAACCAATACATCGAAACCAACGGTCTGGCCAAGAAAGAAAAGGTCGCCACCACCGGCGACGACGCCCGAGAAGGTTTGACAGCGGTATTATCGGTGAAGGTGCCCGATCCCAAGTTCTCCTCGCAAACCAAGGATAAACTGGTCTCGTCTGAAGTGAAGCCGTTGGTCGAATCGACCATGAACGAAAAGCTGCAGGAATTCCTGCTGGAACAACCGCAAGTCGCCAAAGCCATCGTCAACAAGATAATTGATGCCGCCAGGGCGCGCGAGGCCGCCCGTAAGGCTCGCGAGATGACCCGGCGCAAGACGACCCTGGATATTGCCGGCCTGCCCGGCAAACTGGCTGACTGCCAAGAAAAAGACCCGGCTTTGTCCGAACTGTTCATAGTGGAAGGAGACTCGGCCGGCGGCTCCGCCAAGCAGGGCCGAGATCGCCGCACCCAAGCCATCCTGCCGTTGAAAGGCAAGATTCTTAACGTGGAAAAAGCCCGTTTCGACAAAATGATTTCGTCCGAGGAAGTCGGCACGCTGATTACCGCGCTGGGCTGCGGCATCGGCAAGGACGAGTACAACATCGACAAATTACGCTATCACCGCATCATCATCATGACCGACGCCGACGTCGACGGCTCGCACATCCGTACTTTGTTGCTGACTTTCTTCTACCGGCAATTGCCGGAGCTGGTCGAGCGCGGCCATATTTATATTGCCCAGCCGCCTTTGTACAAAGTCAAAAAAGGCAAGCAGGAACATTACGTCAAGGACGACAGCGCTCTAAACCAATATTTAATTCAGCTGGCGCTGGACAAAGCCCAATTGCAAACCGACGCCGATACGCCAGTGATTCAAGGTCAGGGCCTGGAGAAACTGGCGACCGAATTCGCCGACGTGATGGCCGTAATCAACCGCTTGTCCAGACGTTACGACGACTTATATCTGGAGCAAATGACCCACTTACCGCCTTTAAACGAAGAAATCAAAGCTGAGCGGGAAAAACTCGCCGCCTGGTTTACCCTGTTGGAAAATAATCTGAATGCAGGAAATCATAAAGCCGTATTCAGTACGGAACTGAAATATACCGGTGGCGATGATTTCGACATTACCGTCAACAAACGCCTGCATGGCATCACCAAAACCTTCGTACTGCATTCCACCTTTTTTAGTGGTAACGACTATCAAAAAATTGCCCACTATGCCGAGCAGACCCTAAGTCTGTTTGGCGCCGATTCGGTGATGCGTATGGGTGAGCGGGAACAGGCGGTCACAAACTTCAAACAAGCTTTCGAATGGATGATGAAAGAAGTCAAAAAAGGTCAACACATCCAACGTTACAAAGGCTTGGGCGAGATGAACCCCGAACAACTGTGGGAAACCACCCTGGATGCCAACAGCCGTCGCATGCTGCAAGTCACCATCAACGACGTCATCGCCGCCGATGAAATCTTTACCACGCTGATGGGCGATGTCGTGGAACCGCGTAGGGATTTCATTGTGAAGAACGCCTTGGATGTGGCGAATTTGGACGTATAACGTGTTTGTTGTCAGATCTCATAATTAATGAAATAAATCTCACAATTGTGAAATGAATTCTCATAATTAGTGAAATGGGCACCTGCAACGTATGCATCGAGCGGCCCAACCGACTAAGGGGAATGGGTCGCAAGATAAGCAACTTTGTTGTCTATGAGCTTGGAAAGCCAAGTGATAATACGTGAGGGCTATGAGTACTTGAAAGCGCAAAGAACTGAAAGGTCTTAGGTCAGCAGGTGTGGCAAAAGGTTCGCGACCGAGTTTCGAGTCATGCCGAGCAGTGAAGCAGGTGACTGGAGACGGCCAGAATGGCCAAAGGTACTTACTGTAGATTGATGCTCTGATACTGTTAGCACGGTCCTGACAGTTACCTACCCCATCGGCTACTGTTTCAACTTTACATAGTGCTAAATGACCGATTAGAAATTTGTATTGATTGCCTCGGGTTGCATGGTTTTATAGGATTACATAAAAATCAATAATTTATAAAAAAATCCCGATTTGAACGCACGCCGTTTGTATATATACTATAAAAAACCATGGATACTGAGCAGATCATTGGTCCACACCCTTTGCCTCCACATCCGTGCGGGAATAATTTGGCGGCTGTGGATCAAAAAACTGAGCACGACGTTCCGCATCGCGTACTCGAAAACGACCCTCTGAAACAGGACGAGCTCATTGCCGCGATGACGCAGTGGATCGTAAACCACCACGTCAGCCCTGAAAATGCCGAACGAGATCGAAAACGACGCGAGGCGCTAGAAAGACAAGGCTTGCCCGATCCGACCCGGAGGCTACCGCTCAATACTAGTACCCAGAAGGGAAATTGGGCAGAGATTCTGCTTGCGGAATATCTTGCAGCTTCCAGTAATGCACAACTTCCCGTCTATCGACTCCGGTACAACCCCAATGTAGATCAATCAATGAAGGGCGATGATGTCCTTGCATTTGATCTCAATTCAGATCCGGTCAGAGTCTTGGTTGGTGAGGCAAAGTTCCGCTCAACTTCAACAAAGGTAGTTGTTGGCGAACTGATTGATGCACTAGAAAAATCCCATTCAGGAAATGTACCTGCATCGCTCCAATTTGTGGCTGATCGCTTGTTTGATTCCGGGCTAGACGATTTGGGCGCAAAAGTAGCTGAGTGCAACACTCTGTTTGCCCAAAACCGACTGCAACTGGATTACGTTGGTCTGCTTGTGAGCAACAAAAATGCGCATGCCCACATTTATTCAACCGCGCAGTCAAAAGTACAAAGATTGGCTGTGATGTCGCTTGTCCTTCCTGACCCAGAAGGGT
>NZ_JANIBK010000040.1 GCF_024505165.1 Methylomonas rivi | reverse complement strand
GTTATGCCGCGCCGAGCACCGGAGGGTTTGAGCGGATTGGCCCGCAGGGGCGATGCAGGGAGGCATCGCGTTTTACGTGGGGGCTGGGAAGCCCCTTCGGAAAACCCCGTTCAAACCCGAGGAGCGCAGGAAATACGCGGCATCCGGGTGTCGTTTCTTTTGGGTACTTTTCTTTGGACAAGCAAAGAAAAGTACCGCGCCCGCCGGTGCGCGAACCGGCATTAAAATAATCGTCGCGATAGCGACACATTACATTAACCCGTGCAATCAGCTCGGCAGACATACTGAACATTGTGAAGCAAAATCTATCGCGACTTTTTCCGACATGACGGGTAAGTGATATAAACTAATGGCAAAATAAGCAATATTTTAAAACTATTACCATTGCAAGAACTTAGCATGAAAACACTATTGCAAAACCACGAGCGAGAAATCGAAAGGCTGATAGCGTCCAGGGTCGCGCAAGCAAAAGAAGTCTGGTTAGCCGAAAGCCGCAAGTTGGAACAGGCTATTTCGGATGCCGCAAATCGCGAGACCGCATTAACGAAAGAAATCAGCGAATTAAAACAGAAATTAAAAGAAACGCGTTCGTATAAAGACTATTACTCGAAATTGCTGGATGACGCGAAAGAAATTGAACTCGATTTACATAGAAAGTGCGCCGATTACCATGTTAAACAACTGGAACTTGAAGAGGAATTAGCAAAACTACAACCCAACTCACAGGCTATAAACAGCGATGACGCCCGTGCCGCCAAGGTTGATCTGATTAGATTGGATAATCAGATACATGCAGCTAGAGCGGAGTTAGCCAGATTACAAAAGGAAATTGAATTAGCTGCTTCAGTCTCGTAGGTCGGGTTAGTCGCCAGCCGTAGCCCGACAGTTGCCATTGAATGTCGGGTTACGCTCTATCGTGCGAGAACCCGATTAAATCAACTCGTCACGGCACCCTTGTCGAGTAGTCGCAGGAGCACCAACAAAAGAAGAGTTAATTAGACAGCGGAAAGCCGCAAAAGCACGCTACAAAGAAAAAGTACAGGCGGCGGCAAGATTCTTGAACGATGTTGAAGCAGAGAGAACTAAACTAAAACGGTGACGCCAACAAAAGTGAGCTATCGTGAGATAAGAAAAGTGTACTACATTAACCATCAATTTTACCTTTAAAATATTGATTTTAAAGGAATTTAAAGTGATGGTGCCGAGGAGAGGACTTGAACCTCCACAGGGTTACCCCTACTAGCACCTGAAGCTAGCGCGTCTACCAATTTCACCACCTCGGCAATTCCGCTTTACAACGGAAAGAGCGCCTATTATAAATATTTTTTTCCTAGTGTCAACTTTTTGAGCATTTATAGGGCGCGCTAAAATCGGTAGCGATCAAGTCTTTACTTTTCTTGCATGACTCATGTAAAAATCCAGCTTAGCGCAAACCCATGACATGACACGGCAGAGGAGATCATTATGCACAACAAACCCGCCATTAGCAGCGTTCCCATTCATGATATTCTGCAAAATCGCTGGAGTCCCCGGTCTTTTGATGCCGATAAAAGCATAGACCCGCAAACCTTAACGGCCTTACTGGAAGCGGCTCGTTGGGCGCCGTCTTGTTTTAACGATCAACCCTGGCGATTTTTGGTTTGCAATAAAACGACGCATTTAAGCGCTTGGGAAAAATTATTGAGCACCCTGGGAGAAAAAAATCAGCTTTGGGCAAGAAACGCCCCTGTTTTGATATTGTCCATGGCCATGCATGAGTTCGGGCACAATGGCAAGCCCAACCGCTGGTCCATGTACGATGCCGGCGCGGCCAGCGTCAGCCTGTGCCTGCAAGCGACCGCCATGGGCTTGGCCACGCACCAGATGGGCGGTTTCGACGCCGCGCAATGCAAACAATCTTTTGACCTGCCCGACGCCTGCAATCCGATGTCGGTGATTGCCGTCGGCCATCGGGCCGCCGCCGAGCTGTTACCGGACGATCTTAGGGAAACCGAGCTCAAAGCCCGCTCGCGGAAGCCTTTAAACGAATGCTTTTATTTTGGTAGTTTTAATGCATGATCCGGGTCGGCCGCATACTGCCGACAGCGAAAACACACAACCGGCCCGAAACGCAAGCGAGGCCAATCGGAACCGGCCTTGCTTTGTTACAAACCGGCCATTTTGCTGTCGTCGTCTTCCAGAAAGTCGCGGTAATTGATCGAAATTTTCAAGCCGGCGAAACGCCCCGACATCTTTACCAGCTCGTTGCTGGCTTTATCGAACGACAGCCTCACTTCGCTCAACGCCCTGTCTTCGTAGCCTTCTTCAATCTCGCGGGCATCCAGGCGGAACTGGTATTTATAAATTTCCAGTTTTTCCTGATCTTCGATTTCCAAAGGCTCGCCCAGCTTCTGAATAACGATGGCTTTTTTAGGCAGATCGGCCGCAATTTTGTCGACCAAATCGGCTTTTGCGCGTAACTGTTTTTTGCCTTCGTTTATCTCGGCGCCTCCCAGGGAACGGAACGAGGCCTCCAGAAATTCGGGTGGAGCAATTTGCAAAAACAATTTGGAAAACGACCATTCGGTGACTTTATCCTCCTTGTCGAAGGCCAAATCGCAATAAAAACTGATCTCGGGATTCACTAAATTGCTATTTTGATCGATCTTCCGAAACCAATAGCGCCAACGTTTGCCGGCCGGGGTTTTTTCTTCGCTGCTGGCATGCAACTTGGCCAAGGCCACGAAATCATCGCTGACCAATCTGGGTTGCTTGAAGTGCACGGTGAAGTCTTCGTTGGCCGTAACCACGAAATAACGGTCGAATTCCTCCATTTGCAGATAAGTTTGATATGCGTGCAGCCATTCCAGACAGCCGGTTTGCGTAACCAGCAATCCGGTCAGCAACATTAAGCGAACATAGCGATTCAGTTTTTTCATGGCACCCTCAGTGTCGAGTCGGCGACTCGTCCTCATTCATGACGGGATTGGACAGCAAGTTTTCCACGTCGATTCTGTCGAAGTAATATTGCGCGCCGCAAAACTGGCAATCCACTTCAATGGTTTCCCGTTCTTGCAACACGCTTTCCAGCTCCGACCTGCCCAAGGCCGCTAAAGTGCCGCCAATTTTTTGCCTGGAACAATTACATTTAAATTCGATGGGCTGAGGATCGTATAACCTGACCTTGTCTTCGTGGAACAAACGGTGCAGCAGCTGTTCGCAATCCAGCGTCAGTATTTCTGCTTCCGTTATCGTGTCGGCCAGCATTTCGATGCGTTGCCAGTCGGCTTTGTCTTGGTTATCGGTGGGCAACTCCTGCAAAAACAAGCCGGCGGCATATTCCGTATCGGCAAACAGCCATAAGCGGGTATCTAATTGTTCAGATTGGGTAAAATAGGTTTTCAACACCGCCGCCAAGCTCCGTTCGGCAATGCCGACTATGCCTTGGTAGGGTTCGGCATTTTCCGACTCCACCGTCAACACCAGGCGGCCGCCCTCGCCCAGCATGGCCAGTAAATCATTTCCCGAAACCTGGTCCTCGCTCCGCACCAAACCGCGGATTTTGCCTTCATGGGTTGCTTGCGCCACCAGGGCTTTTAATTCGCCGCCGCCCTGAATTTGCATGATCATCGCCCCTTTAAATTTGATGGTGGCCGATAGCAGCACGACGGCGGCCAACGCTTGCCCCAATTGGGATTCGACGGCGTGATTGACGAGAACTTGATGTTGCCTGGCTTGCCGCCAGCTTTGTTCAAGCCTTACCCACTCCCCACGCACGCCTAATTCTTCAAATAAAAAACGCCGCAGGCAATCTTGTTGTTTCATAAATTAGTATCAATATTAAGCAATATGGCGATTATAATCCGCTTACCCCATTCATTCGACTTCGGATCAGCCGTTATGAGCTTTTTATTTAAAAAAACCGAGCTTCCCACGCCGGAACAAGCACTACCGGGCCGAACGCAAGCCATGCCTGTCAATCCGCTGCATGCGGTTTCCGGCAACCCTACTCAAGCCCCCTTCCCCCCGCACCTGCAAAAGGCGCAATTCGGCATGGGCTGCTTTTGGGGCGCGGAGCGCAAATTCTGGCAACAGTCCGGCGTTTTCAGCACGGCGGTGGGCTATGCAGGCGGTTATACGCCCAATCCGACTTATCAGGAGATATGCACCGGCATGACCGGCCATAATGAGGTAGTCTTGGTTGTGTTCGACCCTGACCAAATAACGTATCGGGACTTGTTGCGAGTCTTTTGGGAATCCCATAATCCCACTCAAGGCATGCGCCAGGGCAACGACACAGGCACCCAATATCGTTCAAGTATCGATGTGTTCGACGAAGCGCAATACCAGTTAGCGCTCGAGACGCTTGACCGGTACCAAGCCAAACTGGCGCAAGCAGGCATGGACAAAATTACCACCGAAATCCGTAAAGCCATGCCTTTTTATTACGCCGAAGACGAGCATCAACAATATCTGGCCAAAAACCCGCAAGGTTATTGCGGCTTGGGCGGCGTAGGCGTTTGTCTTTGACGCGTGAAAACGCTGTTCGCACCGAAAAACGGCGCCCGCGGCATGGTTCGGTCCGGCACGGCTAATGGCATTAACAAGTCAGCCCCCCATTGCAATTAAAGCGCCAAGGCAAGTCATATCATCACCCCACATCGGCTGCGCAACCAGTCCATGCCGCGGTTTCCGGGCTTAATAATTTAAACAACGATTTTGTAAGCGCTTATTAGACTTGGCATTATTCGCCGCCCCTTGACAGCAAGACTTTTTCAGGTTGACTTTTGGGAAAAAATCCTTCAATTTACGCAACTGGTTTGGCTATCCAACTGCGCTCGGCAACTGCCGATAGCGCCCCTTAAGACGGTCATCCAACTCAGAGCTTTAAAACTAATATTAGTCTTAACAAACAAAAAACGTACTCTGTCTTTCAGCAGATTACCGGGAGGAAACATATGAAGCCTGTAAAAAACTGGCTGCTTGCTTCGACTGTAGCTACTTTACTTGCTGCACCAACTGTATCAACAGCTAATAGCGATGTTGAAAAATTGACACAAGACCCAGCGAACTGGGCGACTTGGGGTGGCGACTATGCCGGCACCCGTTACAGCAAACTGTCCCAAATCAACGCTCAAAACGTAAAAAACCTGCAACCGGCTTGGTCTTTCTCTACCGGCGTACTGCGTGGTCATGAGGGCGGTCCCTTGGTTGTTAACGGCGTGCTGTATGTTCACACTCCGTTCCCTAACACCGTTTATGCAATCGACCAAAAAACCCAATCCGTCATCTGGGAATTCACCCCAACCATGGATGCGGACGTAACCATCCCCGTGATGTGCTGCGATACCGTTAACCGCGGTTTGGCTTATGGCGACGGTAAAATCTTCCTGCAACAATCGGACACCGTTCTGACCGCGCTGGATGCCAAAACAGGTAAACGGGTATGGAGCGTACAAAACGGCGACCCCAAATTGGGCATGACCAACACCAACGCGCCCCTGGTTGTCAAAGACAAAGTCATCACCGGTATTTCCGGCGGTGAATTCGGTGTGCGTGGTTTCCTGGCTGCTTACGACATCCGTACCGGCCAATTGGCATGGAAGGGTTACAGCATGGGCCCTGACAAGGACACCCTGATCAAACCGGGCAAATCCACCACCTGGCAAGACGGCAAAGTTACCCCACTGGGTCCTGAGTCCAGCTTGGCGTCCTGGAAAGGCGACCAATGGAAAATCGGCGGCGGCACCACCTGGGGCTGGTATTCTTACGATCCTAAATTGAACCTGGTTTACTACGGTTCAGGTAACCCGTCCACTTGGAATCCAACCCAACGTCCGGGCGACAACAAATGGTCCATGTCCTTGTGGGCGCGCGACGCCGACACCGGTGAAGTCAAATGGGTTTACCAAATGACGCCGCACGATGAGTGGGACTACGACGGTATCAACGAGACCGTTCTGGTTGATCAAGAAGTGAAAGGCAAAATGCACAAAACCATCGTGCATTTCGACCGTAACGGCGTTGGTTACACTCTGGACCGCGAAACCGGCGAACTGTTGGTTGCCGAAACCTTCGACAAGTCCGTCAACTGGCTGACCCATGTCGACATGAAAACTGGCCGTCCAGACGTTGTGCCCGAGTTCTCTACCGAACATAACGGCGAAGACGTCAACACCGTTGGCACTTGCCCTGCCGCGTTGGGTGCGAAAAACCAACAACCCGTTTCTTACTCTCCACAAACCGGCCTGTTCTACATCTCGGGCAACCACTTGTGCATGGAGTACGAACCGTTCGAAGTTAGCTACACCGCGGGTCAACCCTACGTTGGTGCAACTCTGAACATGATGCCTGCCGGCGCCGATGTTCTGACCGGTAAAAAAGACGGTACCACCAACCTGGGCCAATTTACCGCCTGGGACGCCAAAACCGGCAAAATCGTCTGGTCCAACAAAGAGCAATTCTCTGTATGGTCGGGTTCGGTGGCTACCGCCGGCGGCGTGGTATTCTACGGCACGCTGGAAGGCTACCTGAAAGCGGTCGATGCAAAAACCGGTAAGGAATTGTACAAATTCAAAACCCCATCCGGCATCATCGGTAACGTCAATACCTGGGAATTCGAAGGCAAACAATACGTTGGCGTTCTGTCGGGTATCGGCGGCTGGGCGGGTATCGGTATCGCCGCCGGTCTGGACGACGGTTCTTCATCAACCAACTCGGAAGGCTTGGGCGCTGTAGGTGCATACAGAAGCTTGGGTTCTTATACCAAATTGGGTGGTACACTGACCGTGTTCGCTCTGCCTAACTAAGATCTAATCCGTTAGATTTACAGTGAAGCAAGCCTTGGCCGAGCAATCGGCCAAGGCTTTTTTATGTACCCGATAAAGCTAAAGGAAACCGCGATGAAAACATTCCAGACCCTGGCGCGATGCATGGTTTTAACCGGCCTCGCCGCAACGACCACCTCCATCCAGGCCGAAGATAAATTTAGAGTCTGCGCCGACCCTCTGAATCCGCCCTACTCCAGCAAGGATTTAAGCGGCTATGAAAACAAAATCGCCGCGTTGTTTGCCGAGCAATTAGGCCAACAGCTTGAGTATATGTGGCTGCCGGCCAGGATCGGTTTTATTCGCAACACCTTGAAAGCGGAAAACGACAATGGCGAAGGTTATAAGTGCGATATCGTGATGGGGGTTCCGGCCGGTTACGACATGGCCGAAACCACCCAACCCTACTTTCACTCCACCTATGTTTTGCTCATCGCCAAAGGCCGCGGCTGGGACGATATTACCGACCCTGCGCAATTAGCGAATTTACCGCTGGAAAGACAAGAAACCCTCAAAATCGCCATGTTCGACCGCGGACCGGGTACAGCCTGGCTGCAAAAAAATGGTTTGCTGGAGCAAGGCCTGCCCTACCAAAGCATGACAGGCGATAGCGAACACAATGCCGCCATGCAAATCGATAAAGATCTGCGCGCCGGCCTCATCGATATGGTGATCTTATGGGGACCGATGGCGGGTTACGTGGAAGCCCAAAGCCCTAAAGGCAGCTATACCGCGCTGGAGATGAAATCGACACCGGACATGAAATTCGACTTTTCGATTGCCATGGGCGTCAGACACGGCGACAACCGCCGGAAGCAGCAACTCGACGAACTGATAGCTAAAAATCTGCAGCAAATTCAGAGCATAATCGGCAGCTACCAAATACCCTTGCTGCCGATTCCGGCGCAACCGGCGGCAAAGGATGACGACGATTAAGACGCTTTGCTAAAGATGTCTGCCGAACATACCGACAAAATGCGCGAAACGTCCGGCATTTTCCTCGGTCAATTGCGACCAGTTAAAACGCCAGCGCCAATTACCCTCGATTGTGCCTGGCGTATTCATCCTATCCGCGGAACCTAAGCGCAAAATATCCTGCATCGGTATCACGGCCAGATTGGCGGCCGAGCCGAGCGCGGCATGCACCAGCGCGTCCGGCATCGGCAACGTGGACCAGCCCAGGTAATCGTACACGCGCTGTTTTTCGGCATCGTTTAAGCTTTCGAACCAACCCAAGGTGGTGTCGTTATCATGCGTGCCGGTATAAGCCACGCTGTTGTGGTCGAAATTCATCGGCAAATAGGGATTATCCGGATGGCCGTCGAAGGCGAATTGCAAAATTTTCATGCCGGGTAGATTAAAGTCATCCCGTAGCGCTTCGACTTCCTCGGTAATAATGCCCAAATCCTCGGCAATTAACGCCAAGCTGGGAAATTCGTTTTGAATGGCTTTTAACAGCTCATGTCCCGGCGCCTTGACCCATTGCCCGTTAATCGCCGTACTTTCGCTGGCCGGAATTTCCCAGGCCGCTTCCAAGCCGCGAAAATGATCGATGCGCAGAATATCGAACATCTCGTTCTGGCTTTTGATGCGCTCTACCCACCACTGGTAATGGGTCTTGCGCAAAAATTCCCAATCGTAATGCGGATTGCCCCAGCGTTGGCCGAATTCGGAGAAATAATCCGGCGGCACCCCCGCCACCACATCCATATCTCCGGCCTTGTTCAGTTTAAACACCTCGCGGTTGGCCCAAACATCGGCGCTATCGTACGAGACGAAAATCGGAATATCGCCGAACAATAGCACCTCTTTTTCCCTGGCATAGGCTTTTAATTCGTGCCACTGCCTGAAGAAGACATATTGCTCAAACTTGATACCCTCAATCACGGATTTCAATAATTCCCTCGATTCCTTCAAAGCTTGCGGGCGTCTTTGTTTCAAGGCCTCCGGCCACTGGTTCCAGCATTTGTGCCCAAACACATTCCGCAAGGCGATGAACAAGGCAAAATCGTCCAGCCATTCGGCTTTTTCCTTGCAAAACTTTTTAAAGTCCAGTTGATCTTCTTTTTTAGCCGTCGATTGAAACCCGTAGAAGGCTTTACCAATCAAGCAACTCTTCCAGAAAGCATGGCCGCCATGGCAATCCGAACAGCTTTCTTCGGTAGGCAACCAGCCCTTCTCGTCCAACCATTCGATACTGATAAAGGCCGGGTTGCCGGCATGCGCCGAGAGGCACTGATACGGCGAGCCGTCGCCATGCGGCATGCCCAGCGGCAAAGTCTGCCAAACGGTTGCACCGACATCGTGCAGAAAATTGATAAAGTTGAATGCCTCTTGCCCCATATCACCACATTCACCTTTCCCGGGTAAGGAGCTGATATGCAGCAATACCCCGGCACGGCGTTTATTTAAGAGAACACTCATATATTCCTATAGTTAATAAATTGCGTTACCACGCCTCATGGCGCCGCCCATTGCGGGAGCGCCGCTACCTTGCGTAAAGGACATTGCCAAATACGTCGGCGGTTCCTCGCCTAACAGTCGGTACAGATTGGTTAAATTCAGCCGGTACTGTTGCTCGAAATCGCTGACCGCTTCGCCAGGATTGTAATCGCCGAACCACCAAAACCAATCCGAACCTTCGCAGACAGCCAATTGTTGCTCGGCCAAGGCCAATTTCTGCTCGGAAAGCGTCCCGCTTGAAACCGCTTTATCGAATGCCCTTTTAACATCGCCCAGCATATCCCAGCCATAGTTTTTATCGGCATCGCCTATCCAGGTGGAAAACGTACCGTAAACCCAGCTACCCGCGACTAATTTCGGCAGTATTATAGCGGGTAGATTTTGCTCGAGACACTCCGAAAAGGTGGTTAATTCGATACGCGGATGTTCGGCCAAGCGTTGATATAAGGCAGTCAGAAAATGATAACCGTTGTCCGGAAAATATTCCCAAGCATTTTCGCCATCCATAATAATCGACACTACCGATTCTTCCGTCGCCACGTCGGCAATATTTTCCAGATGCCGAATCAAATCGGCCACCGCATCGTCCGCATGCCATTTGGAATATTCAAAGCCGATCAGATCGGATAAACCGTCGTCCCTAAAAAAACAGCGGATATCGGCGGAATCGAGCCGGAATGGATGGTGTATCGACTTATGCATTAGGTTGGAGGCGCGCAGGCTATTATGCAAGACGTTACCGCCGCTGGCGGCCCAGGTAAAACCGAATTCCGCCAATATTTTCAGCGTCGCCTCACTGACGCTCCCTTCGGAAGGCCAGCATCCCTTGGGTTCAAAACCGAAAAAGTGCTTAAAGGTTTGCACACCCTTGGCCAAATGCCAGCGAACACGCTCCGCGCCGCCCGGATAGTCCTGTAACGCCGGCATTTGAATATCCGGCATGGCTTCCCGGGCGCTATGCATATCCAACATCAAGGGCATGATCGGGTGGGCGTAAGGGGTTACGGACAATTCGATACGCCCCTTTCTGGCCAGGGATTTATAGCGATACAATACTTTGGACAGCAAATCGCGGATAATTTCCAGCACTTCTATCCTGTCGTGCAGCGAAAAACCGCTACCTTTCTCAATCAGGCGCTGGACGCGGGCATCGGTCAACTTAACCGTCTCCCCCATCCAGGCCAAATGGTACCAAACTATAATATCCGCAATAAATTGCGAGTTGACGTAGTTGATCGCATCCTGATGGGTTTGAATCCATTCCGCCATTTCCGTCAATTTGCGAAAAACCGGATAACGGTCGATTTGGCGCTCGCGATTGGCTTTACGGCAATCGCGCAGCCATTTCAAGCGATGTTCGGGGTTGGCGGAAACGCTGGGATCGGCCAGCGCCGACAGCAAAGGGTCTTTGATGGCGATACGGTCATGCAAGAAGCTGTTGACCTGATTGGAATAGTCTTCGATCTGCTCAAGCAGGATGGGGGCAAAATTAACCACCGCCTTGGCCGACGGCACCGCCTCCAAATGCGCCACCATATCGACATAATCCTTGATCACATGCAGATAAGTCCAAGGCAACTTGAACTCACCCGTTTGCGTGTCCCTGTATTCCGGCTGATGCATGTGCCAGCACAGCACCAGCCTCAGGGGTTTATCTGACATAGTGGCGTCTTTGGCCCAGCATTTCCGCCGTCACCAATACCACTCCTCCATCGCTGACGTGAAAGCGTTTTTCGTCTTCCGCCCTGTCCTCGCCGATCACGGTACCTTCCGGAACCTGGCAGGCTTTTTCGATAATTGCCTTGGTAATCCGGCAATGGCGGGCAATGTTCACTTCCGGCAATATCACCGAATCGTTGACCTCGCTGTACGAGTTGACCCGCACTTGCGAAAACAACAACGAATGCCGCACCGTGGCGCCGGAAATTACGCAACCGCCCGACACCATGGAATCGATGGCCTGGCCGCGCCTATCGTCGTCGTCGAAGACGAATTTCGCCGGAGGGGTCTGCGCTTGGTGCGTCCAGATCGGCCAAGTGTTGTCGTACAAGTTCAAATCGGGCTTGACGCCGATTAACTCCATATTGGCGGCCCAATAGGCATCGATGGTGCCCACGTCGCGCCAGTAGCTTTGTTGGCCGCTTTGCAAATCCAGAAACGGATAAGCATTAATCCGGTATTTATCGATAACGGCAGGAATGATGTCTTTACCGAAATCGCGGCTGGAGCCCTTGGTATCGGCATCCTTGATCAATTGTTCGAATAGGAAACCGGCATTGAACACATAGATGCCCATGGAGGCCAACGCGGTATTTTCCCGTCCCGGCATGATGGGCGGATTCTCCGGCTTTTCCACAAACGCCCTAACCCGGCGGTTATCGTCCACGTCCATCACCCCGAAAGCCTTGGCGTCTTCCAACGGCACTTCGATACAACCGATGGTCAGGTCCGCCTTATTGGCGACGTGGTCGGCGATCATGGCGGAATAATCCATTTTGTAAATGTGGTCGCCGGCCAACACCAGCACGAATTCGGGATTGCGCGCCCGCAGAATGTCGATATTCTGAAATACCGCATCCGCGGTGCCTTGATACCAGGAGTGCTCGTCATGGCGCTGCTGGGCCGGCATCAGGTCGACATATTCGCCGAACTCGCCGCGCAAAAAACCCCAGCCCTGCTGGATATGGCGAATCAGCGAGTCGGCCTTATACTGGGTTAGAATGCCGATCTTGCGAATGTCCGAGTTGATGCAGTTAGACAAGGGGAAATCGATGATGCGGAATTTGCCGCCGAACGGCACCGCCGGTTTAGCGCGCCAATCCGTCATTTGCTTAAGCCTGGAACCGCGCCCACCCGCCAGGATAAGGGCAATGGTATTTCGGGTTAATTCGTTAATCCGTCTTTGCGATTGCTGTGTATTGACGACTGACATTATTTTTATCTCCAAATTTGAACGAATTCCAGACTGAAAACCGGCTAACCCATTTTTTCAGCAGATTTGTTTTGACTTCCACTTGCCGCATGGGCCCATTATCGTTACTCTTCACGGAAAAGTAAAAACCCAAGCGTACTAATCTTGTAATCCCATCATCCTTTAAGATTGATACCCTCTAAAAACAAACCTAACTATAACTGAGGCATTGCAAAATGACCAAACCAAGCAAAAGAACCCCGCTTGATTCCGACCTGATTAGAATTATCGAAGCCAAGCATCACGATCCATTTTCGGTTTTGGGCCGCCATACCTCTAACCAAAAAACCGTGATCCGTGCGTTCTTGCCGTATGCCGAAACCGTCAGCATTGGTGAAAAAGGTCCGGCGATGCAGCGTATTTCCGGCACGGATCTATTCGAATGCTATCCCGCGGCAAGCCAGAATATTGCCCCTCATTACGAGCTGTTCTGGACCGACAAGGACGGCCACGATCATCTGGATACCGATCCTTACACCTTCGGCCCCGTATTGGGCGATTTCGATCAACACCTATTTGCCGAAGGCCGGCATTGGCACATTTACCAAAAACTGGGCGGCCACCTGCATAACATGGATGGTATAGACGGGGTTTACTTCGCGGTTTGGGCGCCCAACGCCGAACGTATCAGCGTCATCGGCGACTTCAACCGCTGGGACGGCCGCTGCCATCCGATGCGTAACTTGGGCGGTTGCGGCATTTGGGAACTGTTTATCCCCGGCCTGGAAGCGGGCAGCCTGTATAAATTCGAAATCCGCAACCAACACACCGGCCAGGTACTGGTCAAGACAGACCCTTACGGCCAACAATTCGAATTCCGCCCGCAAACGGCGGCGGTCGTGGTGCGGGAAGACGCTTACCAATGGGAAGACGGCGTCTGGATGGAACGCCGGCCCAACCACGACTGGCTGCATAAACCCATGTCGATTTACGAAGTGCATCTGGGTTCTTGGCAGCGCGATAACCGCGGCAACTTCCTAAATTACCGCGACTTGGCCGGCAAACTGGTCGATTACGTCAAAACCATGGGCTTTACCCATATCGAATTATTACCGATTACCGAGCACCCGCTGGACATCTCCTGGGGTTACCAGACCACCGGCTATTTCGCGCCGACCAGCCGGCACGGCAGCCCGGACGACTTCCGTTATTTCGTGGACCTGTGCCATCAAAACGACATCGGCGTCATTCTCGACTGGGTGCCGGCGCATTTTCCGAAAGACAGTTTCGCCCTGGGCCGCTTCGACGGCACCCCGCTTTACGAACACGAAGACCCGCGCAAGGGCGAACACCGCGACTGGGGCACCTTGATCTACAACTACAGCCGCAATGAAGTGAAAAACTTTTTGCTGTCCAGCGCCTTCTTCTGGCTGGAAGAATTTCACCTGGACGGCTTGCGGGTCGACGCCGTGGCTTCGATGCTGTATCTGGATTATTCCCGCGAAGCCAACGAGTGGATACCCAACATGTACGGCGGCAACGAAAATCTGGAAGCCATCGACTTCCTGCGCCACATGAACGCCGTCACCCACGAACAGCACCCCGGCACCGTGATCATGGCCGAGGAATCCACCTCCTGGCCGCAAGTCACCCGCCCCACCTGGACCGGCGGCCTGGGTTTCTCGATGAAATGGAACATGGGCTGGATGCACGACATTCTGCATTACATGCAGGAGCAACCCATCCACCGCTCCTATCATCATGACCAACTGACCTTCGGTTTGCTGTACGCCTTTACCGAAAACTTCATCCTGCCGTTTTCGCACGACGAAGTCGTGCACGGCAAAGGCTCGCTGCTGAACAAAATGCCCGGCGACGAATGGCAGCGCTTCGCCAACCTGCGCCTGCTCTACACGCTGATGTTCACCTATCCGGGCAAAAAGCTGTTGTTCATGGGCTGCGAATTCGGCCAGGGCACCGAGTGGAGCGTCAATCGCGATTTGGATTGGTACGTGCTGGATTATGCCCACCACCGCGGCGTGCAAACCTTGGTCAAGGATTTGAACAAACTCTACAAAACCCATTCGGCTTTGTACCAATACGACTTCGACCACCAAGGCTTTGAATGGATAGACTGCCATGACTACCAACAATCCATCATCAGTTACCGGCGCAAATCGGCCAGCGAAGACCTGATCGTGATTCTGAATTTTACCCCGGTGCCTCGCGAGAATTATCGGATCGGCGTGCCCAGGGAAGGCGTTTATCTGGAAATCTTCAATTCCGACTCGGAATATTATGACGGCAGCAACATGGGTAACGGCCATGTACATTCCGAGCCCCAGCCCTGGATGAACATGCAGCATTCCATTACCGTCACGCTGCCGCCATTGGCCGGCATCATACTGAAAATGTGAGACGCGCGGAGTGAATCGCCATAAAGTACGCACCCTAACGACACCTGTTAAAATTTATGAAAAAAATCCTCTTCGCCAGCAGCGAAACCCATCCTTTGATCAAGACCGGCGGCCTCGCCGACGTCGCCGGCAGCCTGCCGGTCGCGCTGACCGGACTGGGCCAGGATGTACGCATCATCATGCCCAATTACCAGGGCATTAAAAATTGCGAACCCGGCCGCTATTTATGCACCGTGCGGGTCAACAATTGCGACGTCAACCTGCTGGAAACCCGCTTGCCCGACAGCGAAGTGGTTGTCTGGCTGGTGGATTATCCGCCCTTCTTCGACCATCCCGGCAACCCATACAACGATGAGAACGGCAATCCCTGGCCCGACATCGGCGACCGCTTCGCCCTGTTTTGCCGCATCGTGGTGGAAGTGGCGATGAACCGCGCCTACCTGGACTGGAAACCGGACGTGGTGCATTGCAACGATTGGCAAACCGGTTTGATTCCGGCGTTGTTATCGCTGGAAGAGCAAAGGCCCGCCACGATATTCACCATTCACAACATGGCTTATCAAGGCGTGTTTCCCGCCAGCACCTATAACTTATTGAACCTGCCCGGCCAGCTCTGGCACCAGGACGGCCTGGAATACCACGGCATGCTGTCCTTTATCAAGGGCGGCTTAAGTTATTCCGACCGCATCACCACCGTCAGCCCGACCTACGCCCAGGAAATCCAAACCCCGGAATTCGGTTACGGCCTGGAAGGCTTGCTGGCGCACCGTCAACACGACTTGTCGGGGATCATCAACGGCATAGACATCAATGTCTGGAACCCGGAAACCGACCAAAAAATCGCCCAAACCTACAACAGCAAAACCCTGCCTAAAAAGGCTCTGAACAAAACCGCATTACAGGCCAGATTGGGTTTGCCGGTTTCGGCCGAAGTACCGCTGTTCGGCCTGATCGGCCGCCTGGTCGACCAAAAGGGTGTCGATTTGGTATTAAGCTGCTTGAAGGAAATGGCCAGAATGCCGCTGCAATTCGCCCTGTTGGGCAGCGGCGACAGCAGCATACAGGTGCGTTTGCAGGATTTTGCCCGTTTATACCCGGATAAAATTTCCATCACCATCGGTTACGATGAAAATCTGGCCCATCAAATCGAGGCCGGCGCCGATATGTTTTTGATGCCGTCGCGCTTTGAGCCTTGCGGACTCAACCAAATGTACAGCCAGCGTTACGGCACCTTGCCCATCGTGCGCAAAACCGGCGGATTGGCCGATACCGTCGTCGATGTGCTGCCGCAAACCCTGGCGGACGGTACCGCCAGCGGTTTCGTATTCAACGATGCAGTGCCCGGCGCCTTGATGGAAACCATCAAACGCGGCTTGGTATTGCATGCCAACAAACCGCTCTGGCAAAAATTGCAGCGCAATGCCATGAGCAAGGATTTTTCCTGGGAAAATAGCGCCAATCAATATTTGTCCCTGTACCGTGAAATTTAAACCCCGGCTTTTTGTTAACCCCGTGGGAACGTCAAAACGATCCCACGGGGCGCCATGCCTGGCCGCGACATGCTTAAAGTTCGGGCTAAAAACCAAACATCCGCCGCTATTTAATCTACGTTGTCGAAGCCGGCTTACTAGCTGGCTGGTGGGTTTGGGCCTGCTATTGTTGCAATGCGCGGCTCAGGCCGACGACAGCGTCATCGAGATGATCGCTTTGCGTAATCGCCCCGCCGCCGAGATACAAGCGTTACTGGTACCCATGCTGGAAGCAAACGAAGTGGTTAGCGGCGACGGCTTCAATCTGATTGTGAAAGCTAGCCCCCAGCGTCTGGCTACATTTCGCGGCCTTATCGATCAGCTTGATACCCGCCCGCATAACCTGCTTATTTCGGTCATGCAAAACAGCCATCAATCCGCCGATCAACTCAACGCCGAAGCGGCAATCCAGCTGTCCGGCCAGTCGATTCGCATGCGCGGCATGAGCGGCGACACCCGCAATCTCGAGCAACAAAGAACGACCCAGCAATTGCGTACGCTTGAAGGCCAAGCCGCGCATATCCAGGCCGGCAATAGCAGACCCGTCGAGAATATCGGCGTATACGGCAATGCCTACGGCTACGCCGGCATCACCAGCAATACGTATATGCAGGAAGCCAGCACGGGTTTTGCCGTGGTCCCGCGTCTGATAGGCAACGATGAAGTGATGGTCGACATCGAACCCTGGTCGGATCGCTTCACCCACAACGGCGCGGTTGAAACCCGCAACCTGCGGACGTCTGTACGCGGGCGGTTGGGCGAATGGCTGGAAATTGGCGGCGTGGAGGAACAACGGCAAACCGATCGCCAGGGATTCAACGGTCTTAATTACAGCACGCGCAACCGCAACCAGGGCACCCTGATTAAAATCGATTTGGCGGATTGATAGCTGATTTCCCTAACTCCTCATCTCTTAAGTATGAACAGACTCACCGATACCGATTTATTTCAACCCGTCAAAATAGGTGCGTGGCGGCTAGCCAACCGTATCGTCATGGCGCCGTTAACCCGTTGCCGGGTTAAAAACGACGGCATTCCGGGGCCGATGCAAGCGACTTATTACGCCCAGCGCGCCAGCACCGGTTTAATCATCAGCGAAGCCACCAATATTTCGCCGCAAGGACGCGGCTATGCCTTTACCCCCGGCATTTTTACCGAGGCCCAAATCAAGGGCTGGCGGCAAGTTACCGACGCGGTGCATGCCGCACAAGGCAAAATCGTTTGCCAACTGTGGCATGTGGGGCGATTTTCCCACCCCTCGCTGCAGCCGGATGGCGGATTGCCGGTAGCGCCATCCGCCATTGCCCCGGACGGCGACACCTTTACCGAACAAGGCTTGCAACGCGTGCCGACCCCGCGCGCCCTGGAAACGGCGGAAATCCCCGCCATTGTCGAACAATACCGGCACGCCGCCCATTGCGCCCAACAAGCCGGCTTCGACGGCGTGGAAATCCACTCGGCTAACTGCTACTTGTTGGAACAGTTCATCCGGGATTCCACTAATCATCGCAGCGACCGGTACGGCGGCGGCATTGAAAACCGTACCCGGCTGGTACTGGAAGTGACCGAGGCCGTAACAACGATTTGGGGAGGCGACCGTGTCGGCATACGCCTGTCGCCGGTTACGCCCAGCGCCGGCAACACTCCCATGGACAGTGATGTCATGGCGACCTACGGCTACCTGATCGAACAACTGAATCGGTTTGGTCTGGCCTATCTGCATTTCGTCGAAGGCGCCACCCGCGATTCGCGCGAGATACCCGCGCCTGCCGATCTGCAAAAATTGCGCGCTCTGTTCAAGGGCCCTTACATGGCCAACAATCTATACACCGCGGAGCTGGCTTACCAGGCCCGCAAGAACGGCAGCGCCGACTTGGTGTGTTTCGGCCGGCCGTTCATTGCCAATCCGGACTTGGTGGCTCGCCTGAAAGCGGGAGCCGAACTGGCGGAGGCGCCCAGGGAAACCTGGTACGGCGGCGATGAACGCGGCTACACCGATTGGCCCGCGCTGGGCGCATCCCAACCGTAATGGGCCTGAAACCACCGAGACGCCGGCATGGCCGGCTCGTAAGCCTGGGCCGGTGCTAGCCGGCGCGCAATCCGCAACCCGTTTTTATGCCGCCCGACATGCGCGTCGAACCAGCCAAGTCCGCCTTTCCCATCATTTGCCTGATGCTGCTGTTATGCGCGCAGACCGTCGCGAACGCGCATGAAACCCTGCGCGTTCTGGCTTGGCCCGGCTATGCCGACACCGAGATAGTCGCCCTTTTCCGGCAACGTTTCAACGTGGACGTCGAGGTAACCGCCGTCAGCTCGGACGATGACCTCTGGGATAAAATCGGTACCGGCGGCTTTGACGTGTTCGCGGCCAATACCGCCGAATTGCAGCGTTACATCAAGCAAAACCTGGCGACACCCATAGACATCGGCAATATTCCCAACCATAAAAACCAGCTGCCGCGCTTTCAAAATCTGGCCGCAATTCCGGGCTTAATGCATGATGGCAAGCTCTATGCCATCCCTTATACCTACTCGGAAATGGGGCTGATATATAACCGGAAAACCGTCAAGGCGATCCCGGACTCCATGGCCGCCATGTGGGATCCCGTCTATCGCGGCCGGGTGTTGGCGTTTAATGCCAGCAATCATAATTTTTCTGTTGCCGGTCTGCTGATGGGGGTAAAAAACCCCTTCGATATGGACGACGGCGAACTCGCCCGGGCCGCCAAGCGATTAGTGGACTTGCGGCGCAATGTGTTAACGTTTTACGCCACCGCCGAGGAAGCCGCCACGCTGTTTTCCAAGTATGATATTACCCTGCTTTTCGGCAATTACGGTACCCAACAATTGAAAGCCCTACGCGAAGCCGGCGCGGATATCGGCTATATCATTCCCAAGGAAGGCGCGCTGGCCTGGCTGGATTGTTGGGCCATTACCCCGGCGGCCGCGAATAGAAAACTGGCGGAAAACTGGATCAATTTCATGCTGGAGTATGCCGTCAGCCAGCACCTAACCGACAAGCACGGCCTCGCCAATACCGTCGCGCCGTTTCCGGACAGCCGCGAGAACGACAAAATCATCTGGCTGGAGCCCTTGTCGGAACCCGGAAAACGTAAAGCCTTGTGGGACCGCATCATTTCCGGCGACAGCCCGGAAACATTCTGAACCATGCGATTAAGCGTAGGCATTAAACTGGGTTTTTGGCTGGCGCTGTTCGGGAGTTTATCGATCGGCTTGTTCGGCTATTATATTTTCGTGCGCAGTCAGGACTTATTGGTCCAATCCTCAAAGGACAAATTACTGACTGCCGCCCGAGCATTTGCCGATCGTCTCAGCGATGCGACGAGCGATATCGCCGCCGATATAAAATTCATCGAAACGCTACCGCTAACGCTGCAAGTCATGGAACATGCCCCGGGCCCCGCATCGGATAACCCGGAACAACGGCAACTCGAGCAAGTGTTTGCCAGCCTGTTGGCCGCCAGACCGGAATACGCGCAAATCAGGCTGATAGATGCCGCCAACCACGGCAAGGAACTGGTTCGGGTCGACCGGGATCTGGCCGGCATTAAAATCGTCACCGGGCGGCAATTACAAGAAAAAGGCCATTTCCCCTATGTTTTCGAGACCGTGCGCCTGCCGGCCGGACAGCTTTATATATCCGAAATCAACCTGAACCGGGAATTGGGCAGTCATCTCGGCTTCGGCAAACCGACGATCAGAGTCGCCACCACCACACAAAGCCGAACGCATAAACAGGGCGTCATAGTCATCAACGTTAATCTCGACGGCCTTTTCAAGCACATACACAGCGACTTGCCGGCCAATAGCAATGCACTGCTCACCAATATACACGGCGATTATTTGATTCACCCCGATCCCGGCAAAACCTTTGCCTTCGAACAAGGCCGGCAATTTCTCATTCAAGCCGACATCCCGTCCAGCCAGGTGGTGCTTGAAGGTAACGAACCGCACACGCTGACCTTAACCGACGCCTTACCCGGCGGCACTGCCTTGGCGGCTTTGGTGCGGGTTCCATTGGGAGCGCCCGGCGCCCGGCGCATGGTTATGCTGGGCCTGTATACACCGCTGGAAAGCGTTATCGCGGAAAGCGAAATACTGGGCTTCAACGTGATACAAGTCACGGCTTTGTTCGGCATCCTGGCCGTTTTGCTTTCCCTGGTACTGGCCCGGATTCTGGCCAAACCTCTGAACCAAATGGCCAAAACCGTTTCTCAGTTCGAGCTCGGCAAACCGCTGCCCGATTTACCGGACCGCAGAAACGACGAAATCGGCTATCTGGCCGGCAGTTTTTCGACCCTGATAAGCAAATTGAACCAACAAGTCGCGGCCCTGCATGCCTCCGAAACTAAACTGCAGACCATACTCGACAATATTCCGCTCGGTATCTGGTTGATCGGGGCGGACGGAGAATCGCGCTTTTTGAACAAAACCTTGCAGGAAGCCCTGGGCATGACCGATGAGGCCTTTTTTGCCGATCCGCGCCTGTCCAAATTACTGACATTCGACGCCCCTTCCGCTGTAACGCCCTCCATGGTTCAAGAGCAGGAGGTGTTAACGTTTGCCGACGGTAGCCGGCATGTGCTGGAGATCAAAAAAGTCATGCTGTTAGAGCAAACGGGTGTCGAATCCGCCCTTATAGGCATTGCCATCGACATCACCGAGCGTAAAAATGCCGAGCAGATTCTGCGCTCCAGCGAGGAAAAGCTCAGAACCATGTTTGAAATGTCGCCGCTGGGCATTGCGCAAAACAGCATGGACGGCCGCTATATGGAAGCCAACAAGGCCTTGTTGGATATGGTCGGTTATTCGTTGGATGAATTAAACCGCATCAGTTATTGGGAGTTAACGCCTCAAGATTATGAGCCGCAGGAATTGCAACAGCTGCAATCCCTGGCGGATAGGGGGAAATACGGCCCGTATGAAAAAGAATATCTGCATCGCGACGGCCATAAGATCCCCATCCGCCTGAATGGCGTGCTGATTACCGGCGGCGATGGCCAACAATATATCTGGTCCATCGTCGAAGACATCACCCAACAAAAACAATCGGCACAGCTGATCTGGGAGCAAGCCAATTTCGATCCGCTTACCCGCCTGCCTAATCGCCGCATGTTTCACGACCGGCTAAGCTTGCTGCTTAAAAAAGCCCATCGGCGGCAATTACCGTTGGCATTGATATTTTTGGATCTCGACCGCTTTAAGGAAGTCAACGATACTCTGGGACACGCCATGGGCGATCTATTGCTGGCCGATGCCGCTCAGCGCCTGCTGAGTTGCGTGCGGGAATCCGACACCGTGGCCCGGTTGGGCGGCGACGAATTCACCTTGATTCTGGACGAATTGGACGATATTGCCAGCGTTGAACGGATCATCCAAGGTATTCTGCGGACACTGGCCGAACCGTTCCAGCTCAAGGACAAGCAGGCTTTTGTGTCCGCCAGCATCGGCGTCACCCTATACCCGAAAGACGGCAGCGACCAAGACACCTTGATTAAAAATGCCGACCAAGCCATGTACGCCGCCAAGCAGCAGGGGCGCAACCGATACAGTTTCTTTACCGCTTCCATGCAGGAAGCGGCCATGGTCAAAATGCAAACAGCCATCGATTTGCGCCTTGCCTTGGCCGCCGAGCAATTCAAGCTGTATTACCAACCTATCGTGGAACTGCAAACCGGCCGCATCCAAAAGGCGGAAGCCTTGCTGCGCTGGGCGCACCCCACCAACAGTCTGCTGTTCAGCCCGAATAACTTTATTTCCATTGCCGAGGACATCGGCATTATCGGCGAAATTGGCGATTGGGTGTTTAAAGAGGCCACCCGCCAGGCGGCCGAATGGCGAAACCGGTACGTTCCGCACTTGCAAGTGAGCGTTAACAAATCGCCCCTGCAATTTTTTAAAGGCCGCGATCAACATTCATTGTGGCTTGAGCATCTGCGGGCTTTAGGCCTGCCGGGCAATGCCGTAGTGATTGAAATTACCGAAGGCTTGCTGCTGGAAGCAAGTCCTGAAGTGTCCGAAATTTTATCCGCCTTCCGCCGGGCCGGCCTGCAAGTGTCGCTGGACGATTTCGGCACCGGCTACTCCGCGCTGGCTTATCTAAAGAAATTCGATATCGACTTTCTCAAAATCGACCGTTCTTTTGTCAGCCACTTGGCGCCGCAATCCAACGATATGGTGCTATGCGAAGCCATTATCGCGATGGCGCACAAACTAGGCATGAAAGTGATCGCGGAAGGGATAGAAACCGCGCAACAACGTAATTTACTGCTGGAGGCCGGCTGCGATTACGGGCAAGGTTTTTTATTCGCGAAACCCTTGCCCGCCGAAGAATTCGAGCAATTGCTGAGCCGACAGACAAATACGATTCCATGACGGGTTAGCCGAAGGCCGGATACAACCCGGCCTTACTCTGAAAGGCCGGCCCTGCCCTAACGTCGGTTTTCATCTTGCGAAGGCGGCGCGACCTCTAAGGGTATGGTTGGAAACAACTTACCGAAATATATTTCCTTGTAGGAGGGCCTTTAGCCGCGATGAGCGCCTCGATCGGGGCTAAAGCCCCTCCTAGCGGCAACAATCCCCGGAAATACGGGGATGTTATTTTTGACGAAACCCTAAATAGACGTTACTTATTTGATTTTCAGTTTCAACAAGTGAACCCGACGATTATCGGCCCGCAACACTTCAAAATTAAAGTCCTCGATCTCGACCTTTTCACCTTTTTTAGGAAAGTGTTCCAATCTTTGCAAAATCAAGCCGCCCACCGTGTCGCATTCGCTGTCTTCCAGGTCGACCGAAAAATATTCGTTAAAATCCGATATCGGGGTCAGGGCGCTGACGATAAATTCGCGTTCGCTGCGCTGCGAAATGTAGTCTTGGGTTTCATCGTCGTCATGTTCGTCTTCGATTTTACCGACGATTTGTTCCAACACGTCTTCGATGGTGACCAAGCCGGCGGCGTTGCCGTATTCGTCGACCACAATCGCCATATGATTGCGTTCGGTGCGGAATTCCTTTAACAATACATTTAAACGCTTGCTTTCCGGCACCACGCTCACCGGCCGCATCACAGCTTCAACTTTAAGCGATTTGTTTTGCAGCACATGAGCCAGGATATCCTTGACCAGCAGAACACCTACCACCTTGCTGCGGTCTTCTTCAATAACCGGGAAGCGGGAGTGGGCGAACTCGATCACCAACGGAAAAATAGTTTCCAGTTCGGCGTCCCGAGGCACCACCACCATTTGCGAGCGGGGAATCATGATGTCTCTGACGCGCATTTCGGAGACTTGCATGACGCCTTCGATCATGGCTAGCGAATCGGAATCCAGCAGGTGTTTTTCTTCCGATTCTCTGAGTATTTCCAATAAATCTTCTTGGTCTTGCGGCTCCCCAGTCAGGAAATGGCTGATGCGTTCCAGCAAACTTCTCTGATGGGGCTGACTACTCGGGGGATAACCGTCGCTCATTGCGTACTCGCTTCCTGATAGGGATTGGCTATATTCAACTTGTTCAAAAACTTGATCTCCAGCGCTTCCATTTCCTCGGCTTCGGTTTCCTCAATATGGTCGTAACCGAGCAAATGCAAGGTACCGTGAATGGTAATATGCGCCCAGTGGTGTTCGGGCAATTTATGTTGTTGTCGGGCTTCTTGGGCAATCAACGGAACACAGATAACCAGGTCGCCCAGCAAATCCAACACGACGCCTTCCGGCGCTTCGAAAGGGAAACTCAGGATATTGGTGGAGCCTGGTTTATGCCGGTACCGCCGATTCAATTCGGCGCTTTCGGCATCGTCAACCAAACGAATCACGATTTCGCTATCTTGGCCGGGATCGGCCAGCACCGTATCGACCCAGCGTTGAAACTGCCGTTCGCTGGGGTAATCGCTGCTTTCGGTAGCGATTTGTATGTCCAGATAATTCATGAGTTACGAAGTCTGTTCCTGCTCGTAACGATCGTAAGCAGCCACGATGCGCTGTACCAGAGGATGCCTAACCACGTCGCGTACCCCGAAAAAGGTAAAACTGATACCTTCCACATCTTTTAAAACCTTAAGCACATGCTTCAGACCGGACATTTTCTCGCTAGGCAAATCGATTTGCGTCACATCGCCGGTAATGACGGCGGTGGAACCGAAGCCTACCCGGGTCAGAAACATTTTGATTTGCTCGGTGGTGGTATTTTGCGCTTCATCCAGAATGATAAAAGAGTCGTTGAGCGTACGCCCGCGCATAAACGCCAAGGGTGCCACTTCGATAACATTTTTTTCCAACAATTTTTCCACCCGCTCAAAACCCAGCATATCGTACAAGGCATCGTACAGAGGCCGCAGATAAGGATCGACCTTTTGCGCCATATCGCCGGGCAAAAATCCCAACTTTTCTCCCGCTTCCACCGCGGGCCTGACTAAAATGATGCGCCGCACGGTTTCATTCTGCAGCGCTTCCACCGCGCAGGCCACCGCCAAAAAGGTTTTGCCGGTACCGGCGGGTCCTACGCCGAAATTAATATCATGACTGAGAATCTTGCGCAAATATTCCTGCTGGTTTTCCCCCCGGCCTTTGATGACCCCGCGCTTGGTTTTGATGGCGACCGGGTCGGACTTTACCGCCGGCACCGTCTGCAACAACTGATCGATACTGGCATCCTGCAAACTCAAGTGCACCTGTTCAGGGGTAATTTCTTCCTTGTCCGCCTGATCGAATAATTTTTGCATCACCGCGCAGGCCGCCTTGACGGCAGCGTCGACACCCGTAATTTTAAAATGATTACTGCGGTTGGCGATATCCACATGCAGCCGTTGCTCGATCTGCCGTAAATGAATGTCAAGCTGCCCGCAAAAGTTCGACAAACGTTGGTTGTCCGCCGGCAATAAGGTAATTTCCTGTGAATATTCAGCGGCTGTCAACACGCGACCTTTATGTCCTGAGGGATATTTTGCATAATTTTTTCGACGGAGGATTCCACCAAGCGTCCGCGCAGCGAATTTGGCAATGCTTCGGTAATCAGCACATCCACAAACTGGCCGATCAAGCGCGGATGGGCGGCAAAATTGACTACCCGGTTGTTTTCGGTGCGCCCGGTCAAATGCAAGGGGTTTTTCTTGGAAACGCCTTCCACCAATACACTTTGCACCGAACCTACCATAGCCTCGGAAATCGCCATAAACATTTCGTTCAAGCGCGTTTTCAGGCGTTGCAAACGTCGCTCTTTAACTTCCATGCCGACATCGTCCGGATAATTCGCAGCCGGGGTGCCGGGTCTGGCGCTGAAAATAAAGCTGTAGGAAAAATCGAAACCCACTTCTTCGATCAGCGCCATGGTATCTTCAAAATCTTGCTCGGTTTCGCCCGGGAAGCCGATGATAAAATCGGAAGACAGACTGATACCCGGACGCGCGGCCTTGATTTTGCGCATGATTTCCAGATAATCCTCGCGCGCGTGCCCCCGTTTCATTTCGGCCAGAATCCGGTTGCTGCCGCTTTGTACCGGCAGGTGCAAATGATTCACCAGTTGCGGAATTTCGGCAAAAGCCTCGATGATATCGTCGGTAAATTCCAGTGGGTGCGATGTGGTGAAGCGAATACGGTCTATACCCTCCACGGCGGCGACGAAATGCAACAGCAACGCAAAGCTGGCGATGTCGCCGTCTTCCATTTCGCCGCGGTAGGCGTTGACATTTTGCCCCAGCAGATTGATTTCCCGCACGCCTTGCGCGGCCAGGGTCTCGATCTCTGCAATCACGTCTTTCAACGGCCGGCTGACTTCCTCGCCGCGCGTATAAGGCACCACGCAATAAGTACAGTATTTACTGCAACCTTCCATCACCGAGACGAAGGCCTTGGGGCCTTCGGCGCGCGGTTCCGGCAGGTTGTCGAATTTCTCGATTTCCGGAAACGAAATGTCGACGACATGATGATCACCGCTACGGGCTTTATTCAACAATTCCGGCAGACGGTGCAGGGTTTGCGGGCCGAACACGATGTCGACATACGGCGCGCGTTTTTGAATAGCCGCCCCTTCCTGACTGGCCACGCAACCGCCGACGCCGATGATCACTTCGGGCCGTTTATCTTTAATTTTTTTCCAGCGTCCGACCGCGGAAAATACTTTTTCTTGCGCTTTTTCGCGAATGGAACAGGTGTTTAGCAATAAAACATCGGCTTGTTCAGGAATGTCCGTCAATTCCAGGCCATGCGATGCCAGCAGTACATCCCGCATTTTATCGGAATCGTACTCGTTCATCTGACAACCGTTAGTTTGTATATAAAGTTTTTGCGCCATGCTTGATGAGATACTCCAAAACACCCTCTAACAAAAAACCCCCGTCTTCCGACGAGGGCTGATTTTTGGCGAATTATAACGACTATTCACGGCAAATGTTTGTTTTATACGGCAATCCCGACTTGCAAGGCTTCAAACCAGTCCAGAAAGCGTTTCACGTCATCGCCCTTAAACATGCGCCCATGCTGGGGAGCGAGGATTTCGATATCCAAACTGCGCACCCTGTCTATCCAGGCCCGCTTGGCCTGATTGGACGGCATCCAGCGTTGATGAAAAAAGCGCATTTTTTCGACATGCGCATCGAAATTTTCCACAAACACAGGCTGGCCCGGCGCTTCCAGGGCCGCGCCAATATCCCCGGAAAATAAAATTTTAGCCTGCGGATCGTAAATATTGAAATTAGCGGACGAATGCAAATAATGCGCGGGCACAATTTGCAGCTCCACGCTACCTAGATTGATGACGCCGCCGTTATCCGGAATCGGCACATATTGAATGCTTTCGCAGCCGAAATGCCGTAAAAAACCTTCCCACAGCCCGGCGGCATGCAGCTTGGCGTGCGGCAGAGCCTGATCCCACAAACCCAGCGATGAAATGATGTCCGGGTCCTGGTGCGAGGCGAACAAATCGGTGATTTCATCCACCGGCGCATGATGCAAGACCGCCGCCAGCATGGGCGCGAACAACTCTATGCCGCCGGGATCGATCAGCAAGCAACGTTTGTCGGTGCGCACCACGTATTGGTTTGTGTCTATGATGTTATCCGGTTTATACGGGTCTCGGCCGTACATGATCCACTGGTAGGCCCCCTCGTAAATTTTAGTCATTTTCATGGATAACTTTGCCTCTTTGCTGGTAATCGATGTATTCGGGAGTTAATCGCCGGTGCTAATCATGGTTAACGCACTGCGGCATTTGTGCACTTTGTCGTGAATGATTTGAGCGGCATGGTCCACGCTTTCAGCCACGGCTTGCAGACTTTGCAAGTATTCGCCTGCCTGGGAGGCCTCGATACGGGAGTTGGCCGCAATCACCCGCGCCGCCCGGGCCGGATGCATCACATCCGCAAGCTGGGCCAGCAATTCCGAAACATGCAGTGAGAATTGCCGCCGGCAATCCGTCCGCCGTTGCCTGGCTTGCTGCAAGGATTGCGTCAACGAACCCGCATAGGGAGCCGACGAGGCGCTAACCGCGACTTTCTCGAAACGCTTACAGGCCTCGGACATTCTGTGCTCCTTGACTGTCAGCCGGTAAAGTTTCAGCGCATGTTCGTTGATGTTATTGACCAGTTCGATGGTTTCTTTCGCCAACTCATTGATGAAATCGGTAATCGGTTGAAAACCCTTGGCTTTCTCGCCAGCCCTAAAAGCAATGGCTTTGGCGTTGGCCGCCGCCAATGAAATTTCCTTGGCCACTTCCATGACGGCGCTTAATTCCGCGGCAATTGAAGCAACGGCAACAAACTGGGATTTGTTTGAACTCATTCGCATAGTATGCTCGGCTTTTGATTAACGGGATATTCTCATCAAGCGTTTAGCATAATCCACAAACCCTAGCCGCGCACTTTTTAGCTGAAAAGTGCGTTAGCGGTAACAGGTTGGATCCGGCACCCCCGCCTGGGCAAACCCGGCCTTACGCAGGCGGCAGGCATCGCAACGGCCGCAGGCCCTGCCCTGACGGTCGGCGGCATAGCAAGACACCGTACTGGCATAATCGACCCCCAGACCGATGCCTTGGGCAATAATCTCGGCTTTGCTTAACGCTATCAACGGGGTATGAATTTGAATTTTATGCCCTTCCACGCCGGCCTTGGTGGCCAGATTGGCCATCGTTTGAAAAGCCTCGATAAATGCCGGCCGGCAATCCGGATAGCCCGAATAATCCACCGCATTGACGCCGATAAACACGTCATGCACATTCAACACTTCCGCCCAACCCAAGGCAAACGACAAAAAAATGGTATTGCGGGCCGGTACATAAGTAACCGGGATACCTTCCTGCGGCGACTGAGGCACCTCGATATGAGCGTCGGTCAGGGCCGAGCCGCCGATACTGTCCAAACCGAGGCGGATGATTTTGTGCTCCAAAACCCGATAATGCTGGGCAATGTTCTTGGCCGCTTCCAGTTCGGCATTATGCCGCTGACCGTAATCGAAGCTCAGCGCGTAACAATCGTAACCCTGCCGTTTGGCAAGCGCCAGCACCGTAATCGAGTCCAGCCCCCCGGACAATAAAATAATGGCGTTTTTCCGTTCGCCGCCCCGCGTGGTCTTTAGGCTATTTTCCGCGTGCATCGTCCCAAAGATATTTGTGCAATTGAATTTGAAACCGGACCGGCAGCCGATCCGCCAAAATCCTGTCCGCCAAATTTGCGGCCGGCATTGCGCCCATGACCGGCGAAAACAACACCTGGCAACGCTCTTGCAGCCGATATTCAATCAGCTGTTGCTTGGACCATTCGTAATCGGCCTCGTCGGCAATCACGAATTTGACCTGGTCCCGCGCGGTCAGATGGGTAAGGTTGCTATACAGGTTCCGCTGCATTTCTCCCGAGCCGGGCGTTTTCAAGTCCATCACCTTGACGACGCGGGGATCGACGCTTGAAACATCCAATGCGCCGCTGGTTTCCAAGGATACCTCATAACCCGCATCCAGCAACTCGGCCATCAGCGCATTGCAAGCCGGTTGCGCCAGAGGTTCGCCGCCGGTCACGGTGACGTAAGGGGTAGAGTAGCTTTTTACTTGCGACATGATTTGCGGCAGGGTTTGCTTTTCCCCGCCGCTAAAAGCATAGGCGGTGTCGCAATAACCGCAGCGCAGCGGGCAGCCGGTCAGGCGTATGAACACGGTAGGCAGACCTACCGTATTCGACTCGCCTTGCAAGGAATAAAAAATTTCGGTAATGCGGAGCGATAAATCCATGCGAAATTTATTGCGGCATTTGCGCCAGTTTTTTGCTCGCCAAATGCGCGGCGGTGGTCTCCGGATAGTTGGCGGTAACCCGGGTTAAATAATCGCGGGCTTTTGCCGGATTCTGCTGGTCGAATTCTATGTAACCCAACTTTAGCAAGGCATCCGGCACCTTGGAACTATTCGGATACTGATTGACGACCTTGTTGAATGCCGCCCGGGCCTTATCGTATTCCCGGTTGATTTTATAAGCTTCGCCCAACCAATATTGGGAATTATCGCTGAATTCGCCCGCCGGATAATCGGCGTGCAGCGCTTCGAACATTTGAATGGCCCGAGCGTTGTGACCATTCCGCAAAGTTTCGTACGCTTCTTGATAACGCTCTTTTTCACCGGCTTTCGCCGTGGCGGGCGCGGCGGGTGCCTCGGCGGTTTTGGCCTCAACAGCGGCCGCCGCGGACAC
>NZ_JANIBK010000039.1 GCF_024505165.1 Methylomonas rivi | reverse complement strand
AACCACTGGATACTTTGGTCTTAGCCATGCCGATTTCATGGAAAGGAACTCTGCAACAATACGCGGGGCGCCTACATCGTGAACACGCCACCAAAACCGATGTGCGGATAATCGATTTTGTCGACACAGGTCACCCGGCTTTACTACGGATGTGGGACAAACGTCAACGCGGATATCGGGCAATGGGCTACCGAATGGCAGTTCTAAACTGATCAAGCATACGGGTTCGATTGGTAAATGACCAATCGAACCCGTAGCTGATTTGCAATCGGTAGCCTATTTAAGTGCAAAGTGATGCCTAAGAACTGAAATCGTGTACGCGATCGTATACTTCTGGTTTTACCAATAAATAATTCATTCAATTTCAGTTGGTTAGTGTTAATCCTAGTCCGGTCTGAGCACCATTTATGCATCCAAACGGATGCAACCCAATCCAAAAACCCGCAAGTTTACTGGCTTCGCGGGTTTTTTATTGTCCGCCGCAATCCAACGAAAACTAGCCAAGTACATCGGCATAAGTAAACGGCAGCGGTTCGTCGATACGACTGTTGCAGTGTGTCAGGAAAAGTGTCGACACATCACTTTCGCCTGGCTGCTGAAAATCTTACGTTACTTTTCACTCATTTTTGGCACCTTTATGTAATACGGCACCCTCTTAAACGGCTGTCCGAAAATTGGGGCCCACTATCATCACCTCAATTCAAATTGCTTCCCCTTCCTTATATCATGCCGGCAAATTGATACTGCCTGCCGCAAAAATCACCGCCTGGCCGCCGATGCGGATGGTTAGTTTTTCCAGCTGCTTGTTATCCATTTCCAGTTGCAGCAGGCTGCGGCGGGTTGAGATTTCACCGCGTTCGACCGCAAAACTGTGGGTACCTTTTTGGGTATGCTCGAACGAACAGAGATAACTGCAAAACGCCGGCATGGCGCTGCCGACCGGCGGGTCGTCACGCAGGCTGATATTCGGCCCCAGCAGGCGGGTGTTGAAATCGGCATCCGGATTGGGCGATTTGGGCGCGAACAACAGGATTTCCTGCGCGGCGGTTTGCGGGGCGGCGGACTGGCTCCAGGCCGGATAATTGAAGCGGGCCTTGCGCACCGATTCGTAACTCCAGACCGGTACGATCAGGTACGGAAAGCCGCAGGAGACCAGACGCGGCGAATATTTTTTATGGTCCAGGTCGGCGATCTGCAAGCCCAGAAATCGGCTGAGTTCCTCGTCGGTGGGCGCGAACCGGTCGATAATGGCGCTGTCGCTGCGGCTGAATTGCACAAAACTGGGTTTGCCCGCCGTGCCGGATATGTTGACTTCAACCGGCCCGCTATTTTGCTCCACTACGATCTTGGTCAGCGTGCCGGTTAGGTTGATCTCGCCGCATTCGGCCAACACGTAAGCGGTGGCGATGATGGGATGGCCGGCAAAATCGATTTCCCGCAACGGCGAAAAAATCCGCATTCGCCGCCGCTGCTCCGCGCCGGGTTCATGCGACACAAACACCGTCTCGGTCAGGTTGAGTTCCTTGGCGATCGCGGCCATGGTGTCGGTGCTTAAACCGTCGGCGGCCGGAAACACCGCAATCTGAGCGCCGTTGAACAGCTGATTGGTAAAAACGTCGGCAATGTAATAGTGGTATTTCATGGTTTACTCCGGCATCTGGATGGCGACCCGGTCGTTTTCGATCCGGGCCGGGTAGGCGGGCACGCTGACGGTAGCGTCTTCAAAACAAATGCCGGTTTGCAGATTGAAATGCTGCTTGTACATCGGCGAAGCCAGCATCGGCTGGCCGCCCAAATCGCCCACCATGCCGCGCGACAGCACATTGGCCTCGCTGAACGGATCGAAATTGCCGACGGCGTACACGGCATGCAATCTCGGCAGGTAAAAAATCGCCACCTGCCGTCCCGCTACCAAGGCGCAGACGCCGGAATCCGGCTGCAGGTCGTCGATATGACAGACATCTATCCATGCGCTCATGTTATGCCGCCTCTTCGATCAGTTTAAAATGCCTGCGTTCTTCCGCATTGGCCGGACGCACCTGGCCGCGTTCCTCCACGAACACCACATTGTCGTCGGCTTGGTCGCTGTTGACGAAGTGACGGAAGCGTTTGAGTTTTTGTGCGTCTTGCAAGGTGGTTTTCCACTCGCATTGATAGGTGGCTATGACATGTTGCATTTGCTGCTCCAATTCTTCGGCTAGCCCCAGGCGGTCTTCCAGAATCACCGCTTTCAAGTAATCCAGGCCGCCCTCCATGTTTTCCATCCACACCGACGTGCGTTGCAGGCGGGCGGCGGTGCGCACATAAAAAATCAACACCCGGTCAATGTATTTGACCAAGGTTTCCTTGTCCAGATTGGTGGCGAATAAATCCGCATGGCGCGGTTTCATGCCGCCGTTGCCGCAAACGTATAAATTCCAGCCGTTTTCGGTGGCGATGACGCCGATGTCCTTGCCTTGTGCTTCGGCGCATTCGCGGGTGCAGCCGGACACTGCGAACTTGATTTTATGCGGCGCCCGCAGGCCTTTATAGCGGTTTTCCAGTTCTATCGCCAAGCCGACGCTGTCGTCGACGCCAAACCGGCACCAGGTGCTGCCGACGCAGGATTTAACCGTGCGCAGCGATTTGCCGTAGGCGTGGCCGGATTCGAAACCGGCGGCTATCAGCTCTTGCCAGATCAACGGCAATTGCTCGACCCGGGCGCCGAATAAATCCACCCGCTGGCCGCCGGTGATTTTGGTGTACAGGCCGTATTTTTTCGCCACTTGCCCCAGCGCGATCAAACCGTCCGGGGTGATCTCGCCGCCGGTGACGCGCGGTACCACCGAATAGGTGCCGTCCTTTTGCATGTTGGCCAAATAAGTGTCGTTGGTGTCCTGCAGGCCGATGTGCGGCTTTTCCAGAATATAGTCGTTCCAGTAGGACGCCAGTATCGAGCCCACCGCCTGTTTGCAGACTTCGCAGCCCAAGCCGCGGCCGTGTTTATCCAACAGTTCGTCGAAGGTTTTGATCTGTTCCACCATGATCAGGTTGTATAAATCCTGGCGGGTGTGTGGGAAATGCTCGCAAATGTCGGTACTGACTTCCACGCCCTGTTTGATCAGCTCGCAATCCAATACCGATTTCAACAAGGCGGCGCAGCCGCCGCAGCCGGTGGCGGCCTTGGTTTCGGCTTTTAGTTGACCCATGGTGGTGCAGCCGGCTTCGATGGCGCCGCAGACCTGGCCTTTGCTGACATCGTGGCAGGAGCAGATTTGCGCCGAAGCGGGCAGGGCGTCCGGGCCCAAACCGACCGATTCGTCGTGGCGTTGCGGCAAAATCAGCGAATCCGGATTTTCCGGCAACTCGATGCCGTTTAAACAATATTGCAACAAGGTGCTGTAGCCCGAGGCTTCGCCTACCAGCACAGCGCCCAATAGTTGTTTTTTGTCCTGGCTGACCACCAAACGTTTGTAGATTTCGCTGGAGCCGTTTTGGTAGGTGTACACCAGCGCGCCCTGGGTTCTGGCATGGGCATCGCCTATGCTGGCCACGTCGACGCCCATCAGTTTCAGCTTGGTACTCATGTCCGCGCCGGTAAAGCCGGCTTCCGCGCCGGCCAAATCGGCGGCCGCGGTTCGGGCCATGGTGTAACCGGGGGCTACCAGACCGAAAATCTGGCCGTTCCACAGCGCGCATTCGCCTATCGCGTAAATATCGGGGTCGGAGGTTTTGCATTGATTGTCGATGACGATGCCGCCGCGCGGGCCGACTTCCAGTCCGCAGGCGCGGGCGATGTCGTCGCGCGGCCGGATGCCGGCGGAAAACAAAATCAGGTCGGTTTCCAGGACTTCGCCGTCGGCGAAATTCATTTTATGCAGGCATTGTTCGCCGTCGTCGATCAAGCTGGTGTTCTTGTTCAGATGTACCTTGACGCCCAGGGCCTGGATTTTTTGCCGCAACATGGCGCCGCCGCCGTCGTCCAGTTGCACGGCCATCAGCCGGGGGGCGAATTCCACCACATGGGTTTCCAGGCCCAAGTCTGTTAAGGCCTTGGCCGCTTCCAAGCCCAACAAGCCGCCGCCCACCACGGTGCCGATTTTGGATTTTTCGGCGGCGGCCTTAATGGCTTCCAAATCTTCGATGGTGCGGTAAACCAGGCATTGCGCCCTATCATGGCCGGGTACCGGCGGCACAAAAGGATAGGAACCGGTGGCCAGTACCAGCTTGTCGTAAGCGATGACCACGCCGTTGGCGGAGGTGACCCGTTTTTGCTGGCGGTCTATGCTGGCGGCGCGGTCGCCCAGATGAATTTCGATGCCGTGTTCGGCGAAAAATCCGGGGCTGACCAGCGACAAATCCTCGGCGGTTTTCCCGGTAAAGTATTCCGATAAATGCACCCGGTCGTAAGCCGCTCTGGGTTCTTCGCAAAAAGTGACGATATGGAATTGATCTTTGGCGGCGGTTTCGACCAGCTTGGTCAGAAAATGCTGGCCGACCATGCCGTTGCCGATCACCACCAGGGTTTGTTTTGTATTCATGCCAGACCTCTTTAAAAAATAACCGATATGTTTCTCCGCCCGGTAAGGCGGGCCGCATAATCCTTGCCTGCTGGGCGGGTCAAAATTTGGGCAAAAAAAAAGGCGGCCTGAATTGAAATGACGGATTCATTTCAATCAGGACGCCTTTGTCCAACTAACAATGACAAGGTAAGCTCAGCGGGAGACTTAACCCGGTAAAAGCAATATAAATGCCAAAACAAAAAATACAGCTAATTCAATTATTTGTTGATTTTGGCTTTAATAACTGTCGGCTCGTCGCACCCAAATAAGGCGGGGGCATAAAGAATTTGCACCAGGATGGGTCGGTTGCCGGCTTGGAACTGCCCGGACGTACTGGCCGGCGTTCGCTGGCACATAAGCTGCTAACTAAATCTGCACTGTTATTCATTGGAATCCTTATGTCTATCGCACCCTTCAAACTGGTGGCCATGCAGAGAAAAAGCAAAATTCTACACTTGAGCTGGATGGCGTTTTTCATCAGTTTTGTGGTCTGGTTCAATCATGCGCCCTTGATGATGCTGATTAAGCAGGATTTGGGCATCAGCGATGCCGAAGTCGAAATCATCCTGCTGTTGAACGTGGCATTGACGATTCCGGCCCGAGTGATTATCGGGCTGGTAGTGGACCGGTTCGGCGCCAGAATCAGTTACAGCGTTTTGCTGGCGGTCTGCAGCCTGCCTTGTTTTATGTTTGCCCTTGCCGAGGATTTTGCCCAATTGGCTTGGTCGCGATTTTTGTTGGGCTTCATCGGCGCGGGTTTTGTGGTGGGGGTGCGTATCATCGGCGATTGGTTTCCGTCCAGCCAGATGGGCATTGCGGAAGGCATTTATGCCGGTTGGGGTAATTTCGGTTCGGCGGCGGCGGCGATATTGTTGCCGGGGTTGGCGTTATATTTTGGGCCCGAAAACGGCTGGCGCTATGCCATTGCCTCTACCGGCGTGCTGGCACTGTTGTTTTCCTGGGCATATTACCGCAATGTGGAAAACTTCCCGCCCGAGTTGGCAGGACTGAAAAGCAAGCGCGCCAGCAGCATGGAAGTTACCAGCATCAACGATTTATTCCTCTATATAGTGAGCCTGTTGCCGCTGTACGCTTCGTTATCGTTATTGGTGTGGAAACTGGCCGGCCTGGACGACCCCATTCTGGCCGACCGCTGGCCGCTGGTATTGCATGCGGGTATTTGGCTGGTGTTTTTGTGGCATGCCCGCCAATTGGTCAATACCAACGCCGAACGCTTGAGCCAGCCGATCCCCAGCATTCATCATTACCGCTACCGGCAAGTGGCAATTTTGGCCATCGCCTATTTGATAACCTTCGGTTCCAAATTGGCGGTGCTATCCATGTTGCCGATGTTTTTCTTCAAGACTTTTAGCGCCAGCCAAAATATATCCATGCTGGATGCCGGCCTGCTGGCTTCCAGTTTTGTGATGACCAATATCGTGGCCCGTCCGGCGGGCGGCTGGGCGAGCGACCGTATCGGCCGCAAATTGTCCATTTTGCTGTTCACCTGCGGTTTGGCGGGCGGCTATTTGCTGATGGCGCTGATCTCCGCGCAATGGTCCATCGGTTTGGCCGTGTTGGTCACCCTGGTTTGCGCGTTGTTCATGCAGGCGGCCGAGGGGGCGATATTCGCCTTCGTACCGTTGGTCAGGCGGGCCATTACCGGCGAAGTGGCGGGTATTGTGGGGGCTTACGGCAATGCCGGCGCCATCGTATTTCTGATTCTATTGACCTTTTTGTCGTACACCGGCTTTTTTTTACTGCTGGGGGGCTGTTGCTTATTGTTGCTGGGATTGATCGTCTATCTGGAAGAGCCGAAAAACTTTATCACTCAAATCCTGCCTGACGGCACCGTGATTAAAATCGAACTGGAATAGCCATGGCCCCACTCAAAGTCCTGGTTATCGATGAATTCGATTCCGACCTGGTGTTGGAACAAAGCCTGACCGCGCACGGCTACCAAGTGGCCACCCTTAAACTGCAGGCCTTGAATCTGTTGGCGGTGGTGAAAAGCCTGCAGCCGGATGCGGTGGTACTGAACTTGTACGCGCCTTGCGAAAAAGTCTTGGAGATGATCTTAAGCATTAACCAGGAATACTCGGTGCCGGTGATTGTGTTTGCCGAGGACCAGCAGACAGAGACGATTAATAAAGTCATCAAGGCCGGCGTCAGCGCGTATATCGTCGACGGCCTGGAACCCCGCCGTATCAAAGCCATCATCGAGGTGGCCATTGCCCGCTTCAAGGAGCAAAAAGCCTTAAAGGACGAACTGCAAAAAACCAAGAATCAGCTCGAGGAACGCAAATTGGTGGATCGCGCCAAGGCGATCCTGATCCAATCCCAAAATTACAACGAAGATCAGGCTTATCACGCCCTGCGCAAACTGGCGATGGACAGAAAAGTGTCGCTGGGCGAGATGGCCAAAAACGTCATCGCCATGGCGGAGTTGTTTAAGTGATCCCGCCGCTTAGCGCTTGACGAAACATTCGGTCCCGGCCTTGCGACCGCGCCGGTTCTGGTAAAATCGACTCGATTCCACCCGCCGGCAATGCGGCACCAGTGCCGAATGTGGGAGCACACCTATCACCCGGAAGCCTGTCAATGAGAATTCTATTAGTCGAAGACGACGCCGTTTTGGGCGACGGTCTGTCCCTCAGTCTGTCCGACTGGGGCTTTGACGTCACGCTGGCGGAGACAGGCGGTTATGCCGGCGGCGCGTTAGCCACGCAGCCCTACGATCTGGTGATTCTCGACCTCGGTTTGCCCGATATGGACGGGCGCGATGTGCTGCGGCAATTGCGGGCGCGAAAATCCGCCGTGCCGGTATTGATACTGACGGCCCGCGACGGCCTTAACGACCGCGTCGGCGGCCTGGAATTGGGGGCCGACGATTATATGACCAAGCCTTTCGAGTTGCGGGAACTGGAAGCGCGTGTCAGAGCGCTATTGCGCCGAAGTCATGGCGGTTTTGATCACGAGATTCGGTTTGGCGGGCTCACACTGAATACCCGCGATCAACAAATCTCGATCGATGGGGTTCCTTTGGGATTACCGCCCAGAGAATATGGGGTATTGGAAGCCTTGTTGCTGCAAAGCGGGCGCGTGGTCAGCAAGGATAGTATCGCTCAGCGCCTCGCCGCGCATTCGGAGGAACTGGCCGACAATGCCATCGAGGTATACGTGCATCGGCTACGCAAGCGCCTGGAGCCCTTGAATATTAACATTCGTACAGTACGCGGACTCGGCTATCTGTTGGAGCATAATCATGATGCATAAATCCAAAAGTCTGAGGGCGCAGTTGATCGCCAGACTGACATTGCCCCTATTGGTTGTCGTGATACTGGATGCGGTCGCCTCTTATTATGTCGCCATGTATTTCACCGACCAAGCTTATGACCGTTGGTTGCTGGATTCGGCTAGATCATTGGTGCAAGAGGTTAAGGTTAAAGACGATCACGTTACCTTCGAATTGCCGCCCATCGCTACGGAAGTGTTCCGTTGGGATGACATGGACGAAACCTTTTATAAGGTGGAAGCGGAAAGCATTGGATTCATGGCGGGGGATGGCAGCCTACCCAGTCCCGCCATAGCGGGCCTGAACCAGAATAAACCTTATTTTTTCGACGGCAGAATAGACGATAGGCCGGTCAGGGTGGCGTCTGTGCTCACAGTGCCGGAAGCTGGCGGCGATCGGGTTTTGGTGTCGGTGGCCGAAACCGTCAACAAACGGCGGAGCATGATGAGCGAATTGCTGCTGGCCGTCATTCTGCCGCAGATTTTGCTGGTGTTGATTACCGGCTTTCATATCTGGACAGGTGTCAATCGAGGGTTAAGTCCGCTTCGCGATTTAGCCAGGCTGATCGGCAAACGTTCGGCCAGGGACTTCGCCCCCATACCCGATACCGGCGTGCCGCTGGAAGTACGCTCATTAACCGACACGATCAACGGTTTGTTGCAAAGGCTGGGATCGACACTGATTACGCAACAGCGCTTCATCGAAAACGCGGCGCATCAATTGAGGACGCCATTGGCGGGTTTGAAGATTCAGGCGGAACGGGCTCTCAGTGCCGACAACCCGGAAACCATGCGGTTGGCGCTATCGCACATCCAGAATTCCGCCAATCGCGTCGCTCACTTAAACACCCAGCTATTGGTACTTGCGCGATCGGAATCTATCTCGCATGGCGTGCCTGAGTTTCGCTTAATCGACCTGGCCCGATTGGCACGCGACTGCTGTATGGATTGGGTGCCTAGAGCGTTGGATCGCAAAATCGAACTGGGTTTCGAGGCGCCGGATAGCGCCGTGCGGATTAGCGGTGATGATGTTCTGCTGCGCGAATTGCTGGGTAATTTGTTGGACAACGCGATCGGCTATGGCAAGGCGGGCGGTTATATCGGCGTCAGCATTGAATCTGCTCCACATGCCCGCTTGATCGTGGAAGACGACGGTCCGGGCATTCCTGTCGGCGAACAAGACAAAATTTTCGAACGCTTTTACCGCGTGCCCGGTAGTCCGGGAGACGGTTGCGGACTGGGTTTGGCCATCGTCAAGGAAATTGCCGACCTGCATGCCGCTCAAATCAACATCGGCGACAGATTGCCCATGCACAAGGGTACGCGGATCGAAATCGTCTTTACCGGGTAATAATCTTCCGGCCCTTTACAGTCATTGATTCACCGGATGAAAGGTTAATGTAAGGATGGCCGCTTAAAATCTCGATATTGCTATTTTGAAAGTCGAGATTCATGTTTTCTCACCGCGTTGCAAACCTCCCGATCGAGCCGATTTATCGCGCCGGCAGGAAAATACCATGCTGACCGCCAGATTTATCCACCGCCCGGTACTCTCCATTGTCATGGCCATTCTGACGGTTTTGATCGGTCTGTTGTCGGTCACCCGGCTTTCCGTCACGCAGTTTCCGGAAATTGCGCCGCCCGAGGTCACCGTCACCACTAAATTTATCGGCGCCAATGCCGAGGCCTGCGTCAAAGCGGTGGTCACGCCGCTGGAACGCGCCATCAACGGTGTGCCCGGCATGGCGTATATGTCGTCGGTGTCCGGCAACGACGGCGTCAGCGTGATACAGATTATCTTTAAAGCCGGAACCGATCCGGAAGTGGCCTCCGTCAACGTGCAGAACCGGGTGGCCTCGGTGTTGGACGAGCTGCCCGAAGAGGCGATTAAAGCCGGGGTCATCGTCGAGAAGGTGCAAAACAGCATGCTGTTGTACATCAATATTCTCAGCAACGATCCGAGCCTGGATGAAAAGTTTCTATACAACTTTACCGATATCAACGTGCTCAGGGAGCTGAAACGTATCGAGGGCGTGGGCTTTGCCGACATCATGGGGGCACGGGAATACGCGATGCGGGTTTGGCTGAAGCCCGAGAAATTGCTGATGTACAACATTTCGCCGACCGAAGTCATCGAGCAATTGAGAGCGTACAATGTCGAAGCCGCGCCCGGAAAAATAGGCGAAAGCTCCGGGCGGGACGCGCAAGCGATGCAATACATTTTGAAATACACCGGCAAATACAACACCGTGGAAGACTATGAAAACATCGTCTTGAGCGGTAAAAGCGACGGCGAAATTTTAAGACTGAAAGACGTCGCCGAAGTCGCTTTCGATTCGCAGGATTACGATGTGCTCTCCAAGGAAAACGGCCAGCCGTCGGCGGCCATCATGCTGAAACAACGGCCCGGCAGCAATGCCAAGGAAGTGATAGCCAACATCAAAAAAACCATGGAAGAGATTAAAGCCGGTTCGTTTCCGCCGGGCATGGACTATAGCCTGAGTTACGACGTCTCCAAATTTTTGGATGCCTCCATTCACGAAGTCATCAAAACCTTGCTGGAAGCCTTTGTGTTGGTGGCCTTGGTGGTGTTCGTTTTTCTGCAGGATGTCCGTTCCACCCTGATTCCAGTCGTCACCGTGCCGGTTTCGTTGATAGGCACGTTTTTCTTCCTGCATGTGATGGGCTTTTCGTTAAACTTGATTACCTTGTTTGCGTTGGTGCTGGCGATCGGTATCGTCATCGACGACTCCATCGTGGTGATTGAAGCGGTACATGCCAAGCTGGAACAAGGCAATATCGGCCCAAAACGGGCCACCGAACAAGCCATGCGGGAAATCGGCGGGGCCATTGTCGCGATCACTTTGGTAATGTCGGCGGTGTTTTTGCCAGTGTCGTTTATGGAAGGTTCTGCCGGCATATTTTTCCGGCAATTTTCCTTGACCATGGCGTTTTCCATCGTATTGTCCGGCATCACCGCCTTGACCTTGACGCCCGCCCTTTGCGCAGTTTTTTTAAAAAATATTCACCATCACGAACCGCGGGACAGAACCGGACTGGAAAAGTTCTTCGCCGGCTTCAATCGCTGGTACAACGGGCTGGCCGAGCGTTATAAAAGTCTGATCAGGCTGATAGCCAATCGCAGACTCGTTACCTTCGGAATTTTACTCGGATTCTCGTTCGGCGCGGGTTTGATCGGTAACCGAGTGCCTTCCGGCTTTATTCCGCAAGAAGATCAAGGGACTATTTACGCCAATATCACTACGCCGTCTGGCGCCACGCTGGAACGCACCGAAAACGTAGTGGATGAAGTGCAGCGTATCGCAGCGGAGCTTCAGGCGGTGGATTCGGTCTCCAGCTTGGCCGGCTTCAGCGTGCTGTCGGACGGTACCGGGGCGGTTTACGGCATGAACCTGATCAGCTTGAAGGACTGGCAAGACAGAAGCCTTTCCGATAAAGAGGTCATCAAACTGCTGCAGGAGAAGACTCAACATATTAAAGACGGCGGCATCGAGTTTTTTACTCCGCCGCCGGTGCCCGGCTTCGGTAATTCCAGCGGTTTCGAAATGCGTTTGTTGGATAAAACCGGCGGCAGCCTGGAAAATTTGCAGAAAGTGGCCGACGCCTTTGTGGACGAGCTCAACCGGCGGCCGGAAATCAGCAACGCTTTTACCACCTTCAATACCCGCTTTCCGCAATTTCTGTTGCACGTCGATATCGACAAGGCGGCGCAAAAAGGCGTCACCACCGAAAACGCCATGAGCACCTTGCAAACGCTGATCGGCAGCGAATACGCCACCAATTTCATCCGCTTCGGCCAGATGTACCGGGTCATGGTGCAAGCCTTGCCGGAATACCGCGCCAAACCGGACGATTTGCTGAAACTCTACATCAAAAATAAAGACGGCAATATGGTGCCGTTTTCGGCCTTTTTGCGGGTGGAAAAGGTCTACGGCCCCGAACAGGTCACGCGTTACAACATGTACACTTCAGCCATGATCAACGGTCAGCCAGCGGAAGGCTATAGTAGCGGCCAAGCCATTGAAGCCATCAAACAGGTAGCCGCGCAAAAATTGCCCAAGGGCTTCGGTTACGACTGGGCAGGCTCGTCACGCGACGAGGCCAACGCTGGTCATCAGGCCATTTTTATCTTTCTGATTTGCCTGTTATTCGTCTATCTGCTGCTGGCCGCGCAATACGAGAGCTTTCTGTTGCCCTTGCCGGTGATCCTATCCTTGCCGATAGGCATCTTCGGCGCCTTATGTTTTTTGTGGATGATGGGGCTGGAAAACAATATCTATGCGCAAATCGCCATGATCATGCTGATCGGCATCCTGGGTAAAAACGCCATTTTGATTATCGAGTTCGCCGCGTTGAAACACAAACAAGGCCAATCGCCGTTCGAAGCCGCCATAGCCGGCGCCGTCTTGCGTCTGCGCCCCATCCTGATGACATCGTTCGCCTTCGTCGCTGGTCTGATTCCGTTGATGTTCGCTTCCGGTGCCGGCGAAATCGGCAATAACACCCTGGGTTCGGCAGCGGCCGGCGGCATGATATTCGGTACTATTTTCGGCGTCATCGTCATTCCCGGCTTATATGTGGTGTTTGCCGGATTCGCTGATAAACATCGGCGGCATGATCGAACGGAAAAAGCCCCATTCACCGAAACGTTTTAACCGTGCATGTAGCCGGGATAGCATTATCGCCTTGCCGTTTCGTTGCTGGCCTTGGCCGGCAACGGCTGCGGCAATCCGAACACCGATTTGGCAATCCCCGGTCTGCCGATATACCGGCCACGTTTCAGGATGATCAGGATAAACCGGACAGCACGCCCGCCGCCAACATCAACTGGCGCGAATATTTTGCCGACCCTCATCTGCCGGCCTCGATCAATGCGGGCGTGGCCAATAACTACGATCTGTAAATCGCCGACTTAAGCAACAATAACAATAGCATTTTACAGAGGAGTTAACCATGCAAGACGAGCGGAATCCGAAAGCACAGATCGCACAAAAACGCCGCTATTTCGGTCTCGAAGAAGCGATTTTTATCTTGCTGGTCATATTGTCGATTGCGGGTATTGTAATTACCGATTTTTCCCAACATGACGGCTATGCCTATTGGGCGTTCATGGTGGCGGTATTCGGTGGGCTTGCCATTTTCGTTTCTTGGTTGCAAGCCAAAACCAACGAAAATGATTTCGGCGAAATCGTCAAAGAGCAAGGGAAGCATTGGATTCACACCCTGGTTGTGGTTAGTGCCGCATCGCTAGTGATCAAATCCGGCCAATTCACCGAAATCAATGCGAGCTTGATGATCTTGATGATACTGGCCTTGGCAACCATGCTGGATGGTATGCGCATAGGTTGGCAATTCAGTTTAGTGGGTTTTTTTCTTGCCGCCTGCGCGATTATTGTCGCTTATGTCGAGCAGTTTATTTTGGCTTGTATCGGTTTGGGTGTTTTCGTGGTGGTCGGCACTTTGCTATGGGGATACTGGTTGAACAAAGATACTGTTGAATGACAAGCGTGGCCCGATGTTGAGTTTTCAATTAAAGTGCCTGAAAATCAATCAACTAAATGCATGGCAAGGTTGTTGGGATCGTCGATTGGTTTGATTGCCGCAACGATAGTTACTTTTTTCGTGACGGCTTGTTGGGATGTGATGTTAAGGTTTGCTTGAATGCGATGGCTTGGTGCTCGAGTTGTTAAGGCGTTCATTATGGAATGACTGTTAAACGCCGTGTAACGGCGTATCTTGTCTTTAACTTGTTTATTCAGGTTATGATTTATTCAAAGATTGGCAAACAGAACTTATTTTTAATTATTTGATTCTCGTTCCGCGTTCTCGGCGGTTCGATACGGTTGATGTAGTGGATATTACGCTTATTTTGGTATTGATTTTAATTAACGGCATTTTCGCGATGTCGGAAATGTCGCTGGTTTCCTCGGGCAAAGCGCGCTTGCAAAAGTTGGCCGATGAAAAACGCGCCGGCGCCGCTGCTGCCTTGAAATTGCACGATGAACCCTCGCGTTTTTTATCGACTGTTCAAGTCGGTATTACCTCGGTGGGTATTCTGAGCGGCGCATTGGGCGAGGAGGCGCTGACCGAGCCGTTAAAAGCCCAATTCAATCAATTACCGCTGTTGGCACCGTATGCCGAAAGTCTGGCCTTGGTGGCAACGGTTATCTTGATTACCTATTTCTCGGTTGTGGTCGGCGAATTGGTTCCCAAGCGTTTGGCCTTGCTGAGTCCGGAAGGCATTGCGGTGTTTGTGGCTCGGCCGATGAATGCCTTGGCGCTGATTGCCAGCCCTTTGGTTTGGCTGCTGTCTTCATCCAGCAGTCTGCTTTTGCGCATCATGAAAGCGCACCAACCGCCGCAGGCCACGGTCACGAACGAAGAAATCAAAATTCTGATGGATATCGGTTCGGAAGCGGGGGTGTTTCATGCCAGCGAAGGGCATTTGGTTTCCAATGTGCTAAAACTGGACGAACAGCGTGTCGGTGCCATCATGACCACGCGCAAGGATATTTTCGTCATCGATTTGGCCGATGAAAGCCATGAGGTGAACGGTCTTATCGCCGATTGCCCTTATTCGAGAGCGGTGATTTGCCGCGATGGCTTGGACAATGTGTTGGGCATTTTGAACCGAAGCGATCTATTGAAAACGCTGATGAATGGTGGAACGCCGGATATTACCAACACGCTACGCACACCGCTTTATGTGCCGGACACCCTGACGCTGCCGCATCTTTTAGAGTTTTTCAGGGAAAAACGCTGCGATTTTGTACTGATCGTCAATGAATACGGCGACTTGGAAGGTTTGGTCACCTTAAGCGATGTCCTGAAAGCCATCGTTGGCGATATACCCACGGCGGATGACGATTTCGATCCCGACGTGGTGCAACGCGACGATGGTTCATGGCTAGTGGATGGCGGCTTGTCGATCAACAGATTAAAATCGGTCATAGGGATGACCGGCCAGTTTCCGGGTGAAACCGCCAATTCTTTCAATACCGTGGGCGGATTTATTTTATATTTTCTGGAAAAAATTCCACGGGTGGCGGATAACTTCGTGCACGAAGGCTGGTATTTCGAAGTTGTCGATATTGATGGGACCCGGGTAGATAAAGTGCTGGTGGCAAATAAGGCCGACATGCTCAAGTAACATCTCCTTATACGCCGTAGCCAAGCTTAGGCCATGGCCGGCCATAACGTCCCGATATGGATAGGTGAGTTTTTTTATTCGCCCTCCCGCTTCGCTCGGCAGAGCCCTGTCGAAGAGTGGGCGAAAAAAATCGGGAATACCGCGTCAAGCCGCTTATGCCGCGACTGCGCTTTTGGCAATTGCTTTTCTCCGCTGAATAGTTACCTCCGCTTTTAGTTCTTATCGCAAAAGTCTTTGCTGTTTATATCCGAATAGATCGCGTCCACTAGCCTTTTGAACCAAGCCGGTCGGAAAATCACCACATACAAACCGATGCTGCTGGTAATCGGGATCGGGCCTATGCTGATGATCATGAAAATAATCAATACGACGGCGCATCGGATTCGAGGTTGGGTGGATGGATTCATGGTGGCTTTCCCGCTGCTTGTTCCGAATGGCAAATGTATACACATTTTGGTTATGTTTGTGTTAATAGTTGCCGCCGCCCCGGCATGGATGGCGAGAATCTTTCACGGCCTTGCCATCTGGAGCCAGGCAATCTCCGCCGGGATGATGACGTCGAATTCTTTCAGCCATTAACGCTAACAGAGCCAACATTTTTCCATCATTCGGTATACATGCGGCAACTCGGCCGATTATCGCCGATTCAGCCGTCTACGATCATCATCCAATCAAGTTGATCGCACCACCGATGTGCAAAAAACCAAGTTTTGTTTCAATTTTGTGCGGAGATGATGGGTTTGCAACACATGGACCGCCTCGGGCAATTGCAAGTGTGAAGGGTATATTTTTTTAACATAATGATTTTTATATGGATTTATTTGATTCGATGGGGGTGTGAAGAGTTGGCATTGCCTTTGCTTTAATCCAAGCAATACTCCAATGCAGGAGTCGTATTTTTAAGCTCACAGTAGAGCGCACCGGACAAAGGCGTCTGTCGTGTATGGGTTTTACCCGTATCACGGCGACGCCTTTTTTATTTTCTGTCGTTTTTGTTTAGGACTCGCTATGAACACCACTACAACATCCGCCTCGAAGAAATTACTGTTCGTTCTCTCGGCCAGTCTGGTTGCCGCCGGGCTGGGATTTGCTCCCGGCGCGCAGGCGGCCGGCAAACTGGAAAAAGAAGATTTGAAATTCGGTTTCATCAAGCTGACGGACATGGCGCCGCTGGCGGTGGCGGCGGAAAAAGGCTTTTTCGAGGAGGAGGGGGTATTCGTGCAGTTGGAAGCGCAAGCCAACTGGAAAGTGTTGCTGGACAGGGTGATCAACGGGGAATTGGACGGCGCGCATATGCTGGCGGGGCAACCTTTGGGGGCGGCGATCGGTTTCGGCACCAAGGCCGATATAATCACTGCCTTCAGCATGGATTTAAACGGCAACGCTATTACCGTATCCAACGATATCTGGAAGCAAATGAAGGCGCATGTGCCGATGGAAGGCGGCAAACCGGTCCACCCCATCAAGGCCGACTCGCTGAAGCCCGTGGTCGATCAATACAAGGCCGCCGGCAAGCCGTTCAATATGGGCATGGTGTTTCCGGTTTCCACGCATAACTATGAATTGCGTTACTGGCTGGCCGCCGGCGGCATCAAGCCGGGCTTTTATGCGCCGCCGCAGGAAACCACCGGACAAATCAGCGCCGATGCCTTGCTTTCCGTAACGCCGCCGCCGCAAATGCCGGCCACCCTGGAAGCGGGCACTATTTACGGTTATTGCGTCGGCGAGCCGTGGAACCAACAAGCCGTATTCAAAGGCATAGGCGTGCCGGTGATTACCGACTACGAAATCTGGAAAGACAATCCGGAAAAAGTCTTCGGCGTCAGCCAAGCCTGGGCGGATAAATATCCCAATACCCATAAGGCCGTTGTGAAGGCCTTGATCCGCGCCGCGATGTGGCTGGACGCGGACAACAATAAAAACCGTAAGGAAGCCGTGGAAATGCTGGCGCAAACCCAATACGTCGGTGCCGATGCGGAGGTGCTCGGTAACAGCATGACCGGCACCTTCGAATACGAAAAAGGCGACAAACGCCCCATGCCGGATTTCAACACCTTCTTTCGCAATAATGCGACCTATCCGTATTACAGCGACGCCATCTGGTATCTGACGCAAATGCGCCGCTGGGGCCAAATCAACGAATTCAAACCGGACAACTGGTATCTGGAAACCGCCAAAAAAGTCTACCGCCCCGATATCTACATGGCCGCCGCCAAGGAATTGATTGCCGAAGGCAAGGCTAAAGCCGGCGATTTTCCGGCTGACGGCGAATCCGGCATCAAACCGCCGCAATCCGGGTTTATCGACGGCATCGTTTACGACGCCAGCAAACCCAACGATTACTTAAGCAAATTCGCCATCGGCCTAAAAGCCAAGCAAACCGTTGCCGGCGGCAAAGTGGTCGATTAACAGTCTCTGGTAAGTGCTCCGACAGGGAAATCGTTTGATACAGGGATGTGTCTTTTTTATGAGTTTTTCAAACACGGGCGCGGCGAGGTAGGGCTTAAGTCCCGTTATTTCGCCCCGAGCATCGCAGATTTTGGCGAAACAGGCCCAAGGGGGAGCGGCATGGATGCCGCTCGTTTTCGCAGGGCCAAGGATGGTCCTTCGAAAACCCTCGTCAAAATCGAGAAGCGCAGGAAATTGGCGAAATCCGGGTCGCCTTTTCTTTGGGTACTTTCTTTTGGCGACGCAAAAGAAAGTACCACGGCTGTCGGTCCGAGAACCGACTTAAAAACATCCGTCGCGTTAGCGACACAACATTAGACCGCATCGAAAGGTAACGACGATGAGCAATAAACTAATCAAATTTTTCAATATCACCGGTCTGACCTGGTTTGTGCCGTTGGTCAAAATTGCGGCCGGCGAAAATCCCGCTCAACAACTGCGCCAGCTTTGGCTGATCATGGGCGTACCCATTGTTGCCTTTGTGCTGTTTTTGGGGCTTTGGAGCGTTACGGCCTCGCGTATCAACACCAGCTTGGGCGCCATCCCCGGCCCTGTCGCGGTTTGGCATGAAGTGGAGGGTTTGATTGACGAACATTTTGCCGAGAAAGTCAAAATGGCCGAATTTTATAAACGCCAGGACCAGCGTAACCAGGAAAAACTGGCCGAAGATCCCGCCGCCGAAATCAAGTTTCGCCCCTATACCGGCAAATCCACCTATCTGGACCAAATTATCACCAGTTTATACACGGTGTTCGCCGGCTTCCTGATCGCCACGATTCTGGCCGTGCCGCTGGGCATTCTGTGCGGCATGAGCCCGGTAATCAACACAGCCATCAATCCCTTGATCCAGATTTTCAAACCGGTATCGCCGCTGGCCTGGTTGCCGATCGTGACCTTGGTGGTCAGCGCGGTATATATCACCACCGACGATTCCTGGTTCGCCAAGTCTTTTATCACCTCGGCGGTGACGGTCACCCTGTGTTCGCTGTGGCCGACTTTAATCAACACCGCGGTCGGGGTTTCGTCCATAGACCGCGATTTGTCCAATGTCGGCAAAGTGTTGCGGCTGGATTGGCCGACCCAGATCAAGCGCATCATTCTGCCGTCCGCGCTGCCCTACATTTTTACCGGCATGCGCTTGTCGCTGGGGGTGGGCTGGATGGTATTGATCGCCGCCGAAATGCTGGCGCAAAACCCCGGTTTGGGCAAGTTCGTTTGGGACGAGTTCCAAAACGGCAGCTCCAATTCCCTGGGCCGCATCATGGTGGCGGTATTCACTATCGGCATCATCGGTTTCATCCTCGATCGCATCATGCAATCGCTGCAAACCGTGTTTTCGTTCAGCAAAATTTGAGGCATGACCATGACTGTAGCCGCAGCAAAAATCATCGATCTCGCCGTACATAAGCAGGAAAGCGCCGTGGTTAAACTGGCCGAAATTAAACAGCCCGCCCTGTTGACGTTGAGTAATGTCTGCAAATCCTACGGCGAGGGCAAGGACAGAACCTCGATACTCAGAGACATCAATCTTGAGATCAAGGCCGGCGAATTTATCGCCATCGTCGGCTTCTCGGGCAGCGGTAAAACCACGCTGGTGTCCCTGATCGCCGGTTTGCTGCAAGCCGACGGCGGAGAACTGCTGAAAAACGGCCGGCCCATTACCGAACCCGGCCCCGACCGCGGCGTGGTGTTTCAAAACTATTCCTTGATGCCTTGGCTGACAGTCTATGAAAACGTGGCGCTGGCCGTGGATGCGATTTTCAAGGACTGGACGCCGGCGCAACGCCGCGCCCATACCGAAAAATACGTCAATATGGTCAATCTGGGCCGGGCCATGGATAAAAAACCGGCCGAACTGTCCGGCGGCATGCGGCAACGGGTCAACGTGGCCCGCGCGCTGGCCGCCAATCCGGACATTCTGTTGCTGGACGAACCGCTCAGCGCCCTGGATGCCCTGACGCGCGGCAACTTGCAGGACGAAATCCTGCAAATCTGGGAGCAGGACAAGAAAACCGTGATTCTGATCACCAACGATGTCGACGAGGCCATTTACATGGCCGACCGGGTGATACCGCTGAATCCCGGCCCCGATGCCACCTTCGGCCCGGATTTTCATATCAATCTGGAACGGCCGCGCGACCGCACCGCCTTGAACCATAACGAGGAATTCAAGCGCCTGCGGGCAGAAATCACCCGTTATTTAATGAATATCGGCATACGGAAAGCCGAAGCGGAGGCCGGCGACAAAATCGAATTACCGGACGTGCGCCCCAATACCAGCAACGATTGGAAACTCGATAGCTCGGCCTTAAAGCCCAGCCAGTCCGATTTGGGCCGGCCGCGCTATCTGGAATTCAGCCAATTGTCGAAAATTTATCCCACCCCGGACGGCAACAGCACGGTCAAGGTGGTGGACGGTTTCGACATGAAGATGAAAAAGGGTGAGTTCATTTCCATCATCGGCCACTCCGGTTGCGGCAAATCCACCGTGCTGTCGATGACCGCCGGCCTCAACGATATTTCGGAAGGCGGCATCATTCTGGATAACCGCGAAATCGATAGCGCCGGCCCGGACCGGGGCGTGGTGTTTCAGGCACCCAGTTTGTTTCCCTGGCTGACCGCGTTCGACAACGTCATGTTGGGGGTGGATAAAGTCTATCCGCATGCCAGCAAAACCGAACGCGAAGACATCGTCGAATACTATCTGACCCGTGTCGGCCTGGCGGACTCGCTGTACAAAAAAGCCGCCGACATGTCCAACGGCATGCGGCAACGGGTGGGTATCGCCCGCGCCTTTGCCTTGTCGCCGAAGCTGCTGTTGCTGGACGAACCCTTCGGCATGCTGGATTCCCTGACCCGCTGGGAATTGCAGGAAGTGCTGATGGAAGTGTGGGAGCGTACCCACGTCACGGCGATTGTGGTGACCCACGATGTCGACGAAGCCATTTTGCTGGCCGACCGGGTGGTGATGATGACCAACGGCCCGCACGCCAAAATCGGCAAGATTCAGGAAATCGACCTGCCCAGGCCGCGCAGCCGTAAAGCCCTGTTGGAGCACCCCGATTACTACAAATACCGGGAAAGTCTGCTGACCTTTCTGTCGGAATGCGACCACACCCATTAAACCGATTCGAGTCCATCCATGCTATACAACCGCTTTTTTTCATTCAGTAGAGGGGGCTTTATGCCGAAGCAAACCACCAGACTCTCCGCGCGCTTGGCGCCGGGAGCGTTGCTATCCATGTCCTTGGCGGGCATGCCGGCGCAGGCCGACTTCACCAAGGAGGTGGAAGATGCCTTGAATTTTTACCACTACGGTAACAACGGCGCCATAAAAATGGATTTGAACTACCGCTGGGAGAATGTCGACCAGGACAGGGGGGCCGGCAATCCGAAAACCGCCAATGCCAATACCGCGCGTTTACGCTTGGGCTTATTGTCGCCGACGTTCCATGGTTTTCAGGCCTACGGCGAATACGAAGGCCTGTATGCCTTACAGGAAGATTACAACAGTACCCGCAACCGCCGCACCCAATACTCCGTGATCGCCGATCCCGACGCCAGCGAGTTGAACCAATTCTGGCTCAGCTATAACGGCATACCGGATACTCTGGTCAAGGTCGGCCGGCAGCGCATCAAATTCGACGATGACCGTTTCATCGGTAACGTCGGCTGGCGGCAAATGGAGATGACCTACGACTCCATCCTGTTCACGCATAAAAACCAGACCCTTTTCGGCTTGACCGTCAACGCCGGCTATATCGATAGCGCCCGCACCATTTTCAATACCAAGGAGTCGATGAACTCGCCGATTCTGAACCTGAACTATAAGGTCGGCGACTGGGGCAATCTGATCGGTTACGGCTATTGGCTGGATTACCGCGAGCGGGAAAACTTCGCCAAATCCTCGCAAACCTACGGTCTGCGCTTCGACGGTAAATCGCCGCAGTTTTTCGACAGAGTCAACGCCGTGTATACCGCGGAATGGAGCACCCAGGCCGATTACGGCGACAACCCCAACAGTTACCAGGTCGACCGCATCAATCTGATGGCCGGCGCCAGCGCGTATAACCTGACCGTGTCGGGCGCGGTGGAGCAATTGAACGGTCTCGGCAACGGCGCCGGTACCACGACCAAGGCGTTTCAGACTCCGCTGGGCACCAACCATGCCTTCCAGGGCTGGGCGGACTTGTTCCTGACCACGCCGGGCGACGGTATCCGCGACGTATTCGCCACCGCCAGTTACAAAATGATGAACGACAGTCTGATCATCACCGGCGTTTATCACGATTTCAAGGACGACACCGGCTCGATTCAGTACGGTAAGGAATGGGATTTCTCGGTGTTGAAGAAATTCGGCAAGCATTACTCGCTGTTGGCCAAATACGCCAATTACAACGCCGATACCTTCGGTACCGATACCCAAAAAATCTGGCTGCAAGCCAACGTCAGCTTTTAAAACGTAACGCGCCGGGCGCGCAAGTCGGCCCGGCGCGGGCATCGTTCTTTCGACTATTGAGGGTTTTTACGCCCGAGGTATTTTATGCATCAACAGCAACTGACAGAGACACTGTTTACCGCCAAAAAACAAAAAGGCCTGCGCTTTGCCGATCTGGAAACCCTATTGGGGCGGGACGAAGTGTGGATAGCCGCGTTATTTTACGGGCAGGCCAGCGCGGCGGCGGACGAAGCCGAAAAACTGGGCCGGGCCCTGGAGTTGGACGCCGACGCGATCGGCGCCCTACAGGAGTTTCCGCTCAAGGGTTTGGGTCCCATGGTGCCGACCGACCCGTTGATTTACCGTTTCTACGAAATCCTACAGGTATACGGCATGCCGCTGAAAGCCGTCATTCACGAGAAATTCGGCGACGGCATCATGAGCGCGATCGATTTTTCGATGAATGTGGAAAAAGAAACCGACCCCAAGGGCGACCGGGTGCACATCAGCATGTCCGGTAAGTTTCTGCCTTATAAAAAATGGTAGGCGGAGAAACGCCGCTTTTAACCGGATTACCCAGATGAAACAAAAACTCGTCGTCATCGGCAACGGTATGGCCGGCATGCGCACCGTTGACGAATTGCTGCAACTGGCGCCGGATCGGTACGAAATCACCGTGTTCGGCGCCGAGCCGCACGGCAACTATAACCGCATCATGCTGACGCCGGTATTGTTCGGCGCCAAAAACATAAACGACATTATGATCCACGACTTTGCCTGGTATCAGCGCAACCGGATTACCCTGCATTGCGGCGCGGAAAAAGCCGTGGTGTCGGTAGACAGAGCCAAACGGCGGGTTATCGCAAAGGACGGCACGACCGCCGACTACGACAAGCTTTTGATCGCCACCGGCTCCTTACCTTTGATGCTGGACATTCCGGGCCGCCAAGTAGATGGCGTAATGGGGTTTCGGGACATTGCCGACGTGCAAACCATGATAGAAAAATCCCAAACCAAACAACACGCGGTAATCCTGGGCGGCGGTTTGCTGGGCCTGGAAGCGGCCAACGGTTTGATGCAGCGCGGCATGCAGGTGACCGTGGTTAACCGGGCCGGACATTTATTGAACCGGCAGCTGAATCAACAGGCGGCTGGGTTTTTACAACGGCAACTGGAAGATAAAGGTATAGAATTTCGCTTGGGCGTGACGATCAGCGAAATCATCGGCCAAGATAAGCACATCGGCAAGGTGCGGCTCAGCGATAACAGTTTGCTGCCGGCCGATATTTTGGTGATGGCCACCGGCATTCAGCCCAATATCGCGCTGGGGCAGGCCATGGGTTTGGACTGCCAGCGGGGCATCATCGTCGACGACAATCTGCAAACCAGCGACTCGTGTATTTATGCGGTGGGCGAATGCGTGCAGCATCGCGGCGAGGTATTCGGCCTGGTGGCGCCGGTTTACGAGCAGGCCAAGGTTTGCGCGCAACAACTGGCGGGACGCATGTCGGCGGAGTATCGGAGCTTGTTATCGGCTACCATGTTGAAAGTGACCGGCATCGATTTGTTTTCGGTCGGCGACTTCGAAGGCGATGCGACTTGCCAGCAACAGGTGCTGGTCGACCATGCCCGCGGCGTGTACCGCAAAATCGTTTTAAAGGACAATGTCATTGCCGGCATGATTATGTACGGCGATACCAGCGACAGCGGCTGGTATTTGAATCTGCTCAAAAACCGGACTAATGTTGCCGCCATTCGCGACCGGCTGATTTTCAATCCGGTCGATTTAGCGGCTTAAGGACCGAACCATGAATCCGACCACTATCAAAACCACCTGCCCCTATTGCGGCGTCGGTTGCGGCATTGAAGCCACGCTGATCGACTCCGAAAAGCATATTGTCAACATCAAGGGCGATGCGCAGCATCCCGCCAATTTCGGCCGCTTGTGCTCCAAGGGCGCCACCTTGGGCGATACCGTCGGTCTGGAAAACAGGTTGTTGCAACCGGAAATCGACGGTCAAACCGTCGACTGGGATAGCGCCTTGGCCTATGTCGCCGAGCGCTTTTCCGCCATCATTGCCGAACACGGTTCGGATGCGGTGGGGTTTTATGTCTCCGGCCAATTGTTGACCGAAGATTACTACGTCGCCAACAAGTTGATGAAAGGCTTCATCGGCTCGGCCAATATCGACACCAACTCCAGGCTGTGCATGTCGTCGGCGGTGGTAGGCTACAAACGCGCGTTCGGCGCCGATGCGGTGCCGTGCAGTTACGAGGATTTGGAACAAGCCGAACTGATCGTGCTGGTCGGCTCCAATGCCGCCTGGTGCCACCCGATTGCCTTTCAGCGCATCCGCCGCGCCAAGGAAAGTAACCCGAGCTTGAAGATTGTGGTTATCGACCCGCGCGCCACCAGCACCTGCGATATCGCCGATCTGCATTTGTCCATCAAGCCGGGTATGGATGCCTTGCTGTTTAACGGCTTGTTGGCGTATTTGGCCGAGACGGGGTCCGTGGACAGGGATTTCATCGACCGGCATTGCCGGGATTTCGTGCCGGCTCTGGCGGCGGCCCAGGGTAGCGCGCTGGACTTTGACGAATTGGCGGCGGCTTGCGGCTTGGCGGCCCACGATCTGGCGCAATTTTTTGCCTGGTTCGCCAAGTTAAAAAAAGTGGTGACGGTTTATTCGCAAGGTATCAATCAATCCAGCTCCGGTTCGGATAAATGCAACGCCATCATCAACTGTCATCTGGCCGGCGGCAAAATCGGCAAAGCCGGCAGCGGGCCGTTTTCGCTGACCGGCCAACCCAATGCCATGGGCGGGCGGGAAGTGGGCGGGCTGGCCAATATGCTGGCGGCGCACATGGATTTGGAAAATCCGCTGCATGTCGATAGAGTCGGGCGTTTTTGGGGCAGCGACCGCGTCGCCAATCGGCAGGGTTTGAAAGCCGTGGAGTTATTCGATGCCGTCGCCGACGGCCGCGTCAAAGCAATCTGGATCATAGCCACCAATCCGGTGGTGTCGATGCCGGACGCGGACAAGATCAAGCGCGCCCTGCAACAATGCGAACTGGTGGTGGTGTCCGATTGCATCGCCAATACCGATACCATGGCGTTCGCCCACGTGAAACTGCCGGCCACCGGCTGGAGCGAAAAAGACGGCACGGTCACCAATCTGGAACGGCGTATCTCGCGGCAGCGGCCATTGTTCGCGCCGTCCGGCCAAGCCCGGCCGGATTGGTGGATCGTTTGCCGGATTGCGCAACGCATGGGGTTTGCCGGCTTTAACTATCGAAACAGCGCCGAGATTTTTAGAGAGCACGCGGCCCTGTCCGGGTTCGAAAACGATAGCGAACACGGCATCAGGGATTTCGATATCTCCGCCTTTGCCGGCATCGACCAAGCCCAGTTCGACGCCTTGCCGCCGATACAATGGCCGGTGACGGCCAGAGCCATGCACGGTACCGCGCGGCTGTTTACGGACGGCCGCTTTTATACCGAACACGGCAAGGCCTGTTTTGTCCCGATAAACCCGCGAGCGCCGTTTCATGCCACCGACGCCGACTATCCGTTTACCTTGAATACCGGCCGGCTGCGCGATCAGTGGCATACCATGACCCGCACCGCCTTGGCCGCCAAACTGAACAGCCATAAGCCGGAACCGACGGTGGAAATCCATCCCGCCGACGCCTTGCGGCTGGGTTTCAGGCAACACGGTCTGGCCAAACTGACCACGCGCTGGGGAGACATGCTGGCGCGGGTGGACATCGCCGTCTCGCAGCAACCCGGCAGTTTGTTCGTGCCCATGCATTGGACCGAGCAATTGAGCAGTCGAGGCAGAGTGGGCGCGTTAGTGAATCCGGTGGTCGATCCCTTGTCCGGCCAGCCGGAAAGCAAGCAGACGCCGGTGCGGATCGAAATCTGGCAACCGCGCTGGCAGGCCTTGCTGCTGTCGCGGCAGGCCTTGGAGATTGGCGGCGCGGAATATCTGGTTAAAGTCAAGGGCGCCGGCTTCTGGCGCTATCAGCTGGCCGGTCAGGCCGCCATCGAAGACTTGCCGAAGTGGAGTAAGGGGCTGTTGTCGAACGATGCGCCGGGATTGGCCGAATGCCTGGAATACAGCGATATCGATATCGGCGACTATCGAATGGCGACTATCGAAGCCGGGCAGTTATCGGCCTGTGTATTCATAACCGCTCAAGGCGAGTTACCGGAACCGGGCTGGTTGTGCGGCCTGTTCGCCAAACCGGAATTGACCCGCAAGGAACGCCTGAGCCTGCTCAGCGGCTTGCCGCCGCCAGGCGAGCAGGATGTGGGGCGAACCGTCTGCTCCTGTTTCAACGTCGGCGAAAAAACCATACTGCGGGCCATAGCCGAACATAAACTCGACAGCGTGGCCGGCATAGGCGCATGTCTGAGCGCCGGCACCGGCTGCGGCTCGTGCCTGCCGGAGTTAAAAACGCTGTTGGCCGGTGCGGGTAAGGCTGCGGTTATTGGGCATTGATTTGTCAGTCAAGCAGGTCACGTTGCCGCGATAGCGGTTACGTGACATTCGAAGCCAGCGTAGCCTGGATGAAATGCAATGAAATCCGGGTGACTTTGACAAGCAATCCCCGGATTCCGCTTCGCTGCATCCAGGCTACGTCCACCCGTTTATGCCGAGTTTTTCCTCGAGCGGGACGGGTTTTGTCAACTCGTCTTCACCGTTTCAATAATACGCAAACATCAAGCTTGGTTGGTCGGTTGTAGCCAAGTAGGTCACGTTGCCGCGATAGCGGTTACGTGACATTCGAAGCCAGCGTAGCCTGGATGAAATGCAATGAAATCCGGGGGACCTTGACAGGCAATCCCCGGATTCCGCTTCGCTGCATCCAGGCTACGCCCTAGATGGGCGGGGTAAGGACGAGAGAGGAAGTAGCCCTTACCCGATTATGCGATTTTGGGTTTTTTGAAATAGACAACAATGCCTAACTCCCCCCCGTGATTTGTAAATTCAGTGTAGCATTCGAAAACATTAGCCTTCTGTATCGTTAAGAACAGGCGATTAACGTCATAACAATTCATTTGCATCTGCGGGGCAAAAAATTTTCTCCCCATTATCAAATTGATTAAATTGCTCGAAAATGGAATATATTTCTTTACAAATGGAACTAATTTCTTGATTGTATAATTCCTGGCATAGGTGAAATGGACAACGCAGACTCCATCGCTTTCAAGATGTGCTAAGAGATTTTTGAAAATTTGTTCCCCTCTTGTTACCGGTATGTGTTGAAAAACAATAAAAGAATGTATGAAGTCATATTTGCCATTTAACAATGAAAGGCTGTCATCGGATTTGACAAAGACTACATTTTTTATCAATCGCGCTTCGCAGTTCTTCTTAGCCTCATTTAACATAGAATCAGAAACATCGACACCAGTAACTTCTTTTGCAACATTCGCCAGCGGAATGACCAATCTTCCTACTCCACACCCAAAATCAAGAGCTTTCTTGATCGTAAAAGCTTGGTCGATGTGCTGCCTGATTTTTTCTAAAACGGCATCAATATAATTAACCCCGGACTTGAAGAATTCTTCTTTATTCTCATCCGTCAGGTTAATTCTGCGAAAATTATCATGGGCAAAAACACCAAAATATGGATCATCTTTGCCAAATTTTTCCCATTCTTTATCAGTGTTACTGTTGAGCATCTGCATCTCCAACTCTAGGTTCCTTGGTCTCTAATCTTGTGGGGGCATAGCGCCGAGCTAAGGTGAGGGAGTTACCGTCCCTCTATTTTATCGGTCCCTGCCGTTGCTACAGATATCGCCCGGGATTAATCCCCCGGCACGAGGGCACCTCGAACGAGGCGATGCGGTGGTTACAGCCTGATTTCGATAAATCCAAATCCCTGGGCGGCATATAATAGCGAGAATTGCCATTGAAAACTATTCTGACTTTCAGGTGTAGCCAAGTAAGTCACGTTGCCGCGATAGCAGTTACGTGACATTCGAAGCCAGCGTAGCCTGGATGAAATGCAATGAAATCCGGGGGGCTTTGACAGGCAATCCCCGGATTCCGCTTCGCTGCATCCAGGCTACGTCAACCCGTTTAAGCCGAGTTTGTCCTCGGGCGGGACGGGTTTTGTCAACCCGTCCTCACCGTTTCAATAATACGCAAATATAAAGCTTGGTTGACCGGGCCAGGCGCAAGGCCTAACCCGGCGGCCGGCTTAGGCCTTGCGGCGGGAAACGCCGAAAAATCCCAGCAAGGCGGAACCGAACAGCCATACCGCGCCCGGCACCGGCACGGCCGAGACTTTATACAGTGAAGTGGTTTCGCTGACTTCGCTGGCCACGGCCAGGAAGCTGCCTTGCGCGTTGGAGAAGAAACTCAAGCCTTCCGGGCCGATGTCGCCGGCGGCGAAAATCATGTCCAGAAATTGGATGTTATTCAGATCGGTCAAGTCCCAGGTCATAATGGCATTGGAGCGTTCCAGGCCCAAAAACAGCAGGTCGCGGCCGTTGACGTTGCCGATCACGGCGCTTTCCGGTTCCGGGCCTTTGTTGTCGCTACGGCCGTCGTCCCATAATTGCGGGTAAAACGCGGCAATGATTTGCTCCAGTTGGTCGCCGGAGTCGAACACCATATTGCCGGCCGCGTCCAGGATCGAAAACGAACGGCCGCCGAAAGCCTGCAATTGATCCAGATCGCCGTCGCCGTCCAGGTCGCCGCTGGTGGAAACCGTCAACCGGCTCAATTTGTCGTTGTTGGTCTGCCAATCGGCGCCGTGCGCCAACGTCATGGCATCGTTTAACACGGCATCGATAACCGCATTGCCAACCCGCACTTCTTCCTCGCCGCCGGGCCAATCTTCCCTGGAATCGCCTTCGTTGGCGATCACATAAAACTGGTTGCCGTTCTTGTCGAAGCTGGCGATGCCGTCCGGCATGTACATGCCTTGCACGTTCCAGTTTTGAATGTTGCCGGCCAGGGCGGCATTGCCGGCGCCGTCGCGGTCGGAGGCATCGAAGCCGTTGCCCGGCAGACTGTGGTCCTTCATGCCCAAGGCTTTGATGTCGGTGACGGTGGCGCTGGCAATATCGACGATGGCTACCGAATTGGCTTCCTGCAAGGTCACCATGGCGGTGGCGCCGTCTTTACTGACCGCGATATATTCCGGTTCCAGATCCTGCGCCACGCTGGCATTGGGGCCCGTCAGGCGCACGCCGGCGGCTTCCAGCGCCGCGGCTTGGCTGTTGAAGGCATCGAAGCCGGCGGTTTGTACGTTATAGGTGGTGGTATCGACGATGCTGACCGAGCCGGCCGGGTCGCCGCCGGGGCCGACCAGATAACTGCTGGGTTCGCCTTCGTTGGCGACCAGTAATTTATTGCCGTTGGGGGTAAAGGTCACCGCGTCCGGATTGGCGCCCACCGTCACGTCTTGCAACACGTTGTAGTTGCCGGCGTCGTAAAAACGCACCAAGCCTGGATCGGTTTTGCTCGGCGCGGTAAGCGCTACCGCCGCCTGGCCGTTTTTGACCGCCACGCTGTTGATGCCGCCCAAGGCGCTGGTATCGAAACTTTGCAGCAAGTTGCCGGACAGGTCGAGAATGTCGATGCCGCCAAAGCCAAGGTCTGCTTCGTTGGCGTCGGTACCCACCACCCACAGGCGGTTGTTGTCCGCGTCGTAAGAGACGATTTCCGAGCCCATGGCGTTGGAGCCGTTGGCGGCGGTGTGATTGAAGGTCCATTCCAGGTTCCAGCTAAAGCCGCCGGCGGCGCTGGCCGAGCCGGACGCCAGCGCGGCAGCGATGGCGAGGGCGATATGTTTGCGTTTCATGATGTTGTTTCCGGGTTAAGTTGCGGTTCAAAGAAAGCGGCGCGGGCGTTCGTTTATGAGAGGCCCGTCACACAAGCAGCATCTTAAAAACGCTTTATGACAAAACGGTTAATTCGCGCGAAATCCGAAAGTCGTCCCGGTTCCGTTCGAGCCTCGGCGCGTTTTGTCATACGCCTGTCACGTTGGTTTCTTAACATTTCCGTCACAACAGCCGCTGGCCGGCTACCCGTTTGCACAACATTTTTCAACTGGCATGAACACTAAAATACAGCAAGGTTTTACTCTGATCGAAGTGATGATCGTGGTAGTGATATTGGGGATTCTGGCTTCCATCGTGGTGCCGAAAATCATGGGCAGGCCCGACGAGGCCCGCGCCACCCGCACGTTGCAGGATATTCGCGCCATCGGCGCGGCGCTGGATTTGTACCGGCTGGATAACTTCAGTTACCCCAGCACCGAACAAGGCCTGGAAGCCTTGGTCACCAAGCCGGCGGGGCTGGCGGCGGGCGCGCACTGGAAGCAGGGCGGATATTTGGACCAAGTGCCGACCGATGCCTGGGGCAAGCCCTATATGTATCTGAAGCCGGGCATGCACGGCGAATACGATTTGTATTCCTTCGGCGCCGACGGCGTGGAAGGCGGCGAGGAAGCCAATGCCGATATCGCCAGCTGGAATATCAAATAAGCGCGGGCATGCGCGCCGGCGGCTTTACGCTGATCGAATTATTGATCGTCCTGGTATTGATTGGAGCGATGACCGGCATGGCTATGTTATCGATAGGCAACGACGGTAAGGATCGCCGGCCGCGCCTGGAAGCGGAGCGTCTGGAAACCTTGTTGAGCCTGGCGGAACAGGAAACCCAGCTGCGCGGCGAAGCCATGGCGCTGGAATTGTTCGCCCACGGCTACCGGTTCTTGATTTTGACCGAAGCGGGCTGGCGGGAAGAAACCGGCGATGCGGTGTTTCGCGCCCGCGAACTGGATAGCGATTTGCGCATCGGCTTGCTGATAAACGGCGAAAATCGAGTGCTGGCGGCCCGGGCGGGATTGTCTGATGCGGCGCCGCAAATTTTACTGGCCCCCGACGGCGACGCCGATGCCGTGCGGATAGACATCGGCGACAGGCACGGCGCCGTGCAAATCGGCAACGATGGGGAAGAGGGCTGGACCGTCATGGCCGCCACGGCGGCGCCATGAGCG
>NZ_JANIBK010000038.1 GCF_024505165.1 Methylomonas rivi | reverse complement strand
CCCCCGCGTGACCTTCGTCGGCAGCATTGCGCTGGAAGCCAGCACGCTGTCGGCGATGGTCGCCCCCGGCTCCGAATCCTATTCGGTGGGACCGAGAATCAGCTGGGCGGCCTTCGATCTGGGCCGGGTTTACGCCCGCATCAAGGCCGCCGACGCCCGCGCCGAAGCCAGTTTGGCCAACTATGAACAAACGGTGCTGAATGCGCTGGAAGAAACCGAGAACGCCTTGGTTAATTACAACCGGGAACGCGCCCGGCGGGCCTTGCTGGTCAACGCCGCCCAGGCCAGCGCCAAAGCTCGCGAACTGGCGCAATTGCGTTACCGGGAAGGCATAGCGGATTTTCTGACCGTGCTGGACAGCGAAGCCCGCTTGCTGCAAGACCAAAGCCAGTTGGCGCAAAGCGAAACGGCCACCGCCACCGCGCTAACGGCGGTTTACAAGGCGTTAGGCGGCGGCTGGCAAGTCTTGGAAGCGGACAGCTAAGCCCCCTTCCCTGTCCGCCAAACCCGGCTGTTTCATGCCGCCGCAACCGATCAATTGCGTAGGCTGGGTTTACCCTCAAGGGCATAAAGGCTAACGGTATTTATTTCACTATTACCTGTTACAAGTGATAGTGCGTGTATCAACGGTTTTGAGCGCAATGCTGGATGCGGAGTACGTGTACTTGATCGTTTTTAACACGATAAATGACAATATAGTTTTTATGCAAAACAAACTCTTTTGTACCAAAAATACGTCCAGCTTGACCGATCTGAAAAGCCTTTAAATTTTCTATTTTCTGTTTGAGCTCGCGAACAAAGGATTGAGCGCGGACAGGATGATCTTGTGCAATGTATAAGGCGATGTCATCGAGATTTTGAAGTGCACCGCGAGTCCATTTAAGGATATGGTTGGAAACAACTTACCGAAATATATTCCCTTGTAGTAGCGGCTTTAGCCGCGATGAGCGGCTCGACCGGGGCTAAAGCCCCTCCTGCCGGCAACCATCCCCGAAAATACGGGGATGTTATTTTTGACGAAACCCTAAGCTCCATATTTTGCAAAGACAGTGGTTACTTCTTCATCCGTTGCGAACTCCCCGTTGTCGGCTTCGGCAATACCCTCTTTTATATCTCGAATTTGCCAACTTTGTTCTTGCAAGTAACTATTTAACGCAGTGAGAGCCACAAAGCTTTTTGTTCGCTCGGTTGCCTTGGCAATTTCCTCTAGTTGCTGGAAAACGGACTCAGGCACTCGAACATTGATGGTGCGAGTCGGTGATTTATTGATGATGGAAGTCATAAAATGCTCTGAGTTATAACTAAATCTAGTGTACAGCGCATCTATCTGGAAGACTACCGGCAACTCCAATCGGACAATCCGGCTCAATCCTTGTTGAGCCTGATTGCCTGCCAAGAAGAACAAGCTGTCGAATTTGCCCAAAAACTGATAAAACAACGTACCATACACGGCCTTGACATCCTCAATTTCGTTGAAACCGTACTCGTCTACAAACTACCGCACCTGACGCGGGAGGAGATCCAAACTATGTTGGCTTTACAAGACATCGAACTCAAACAAACCCGTTTCTATCAGGAAATTGCCGTGGAAGAGCGGCAGAAAGGCATCAAAGAAGGTATCAAAGAAGGACGAAAAGAAGAAAGCATTACGCTGCTCACCCGCCTGCTCCGCCGCAAATTCGGCCTGCTGCCGGAGCTGGAAGCGGCATTGCAACAATTACCGGATATGGAAATAGAAAAACTGGAAGATTTGGCGGATGCGCTGTTGGATTTTACGGATATCAAAGACCTGGAAAATTGGTTGGTACCGTAAACCTAAACCCGACAGAAACCCTTAACACTCGCAACGGATAATGCACCCATGAAAACCGACAGCCTGTTTTATCGATTGTTTCTTGACTGGCCGCAATTGGCGTTAGAGCTACTAAACCTGCCTTACCGCAGCGATAGCTATCGCTTCGTCTCTGAAGAAATCAAACAAACCGGCTTTAGAATCGATGGGCTTTTTAAACCTGCAGACGACACAGAATACCCGCTGATTTTCGCAGAGGTCCAATACCAACCCGACAGCGAGTTTTATGGACGTTTCTTCAGTGAAATAGCCCTATACCTTTATCGACAAAAACCGGCACGAACCTGGCTGGCCATGGTGATTTACCCAAGCCGGACTATAGAAAAGCCTGCCAGCATAGCATTTGAACCATTTACCCAATTACCGCAGTTGCATCGAATCTATCTGGATGACTACCAAAACCTAACCACGCTAACGCCGTCACAAACACTGTTAAGCCTGATTGTCTGTCACAATCAGCAAACAATCGAGATAGCACAAAAACTGGTAAAACAACGTACCATACAAGGCATAGACATCCTGAATTTTGTCGAAACCGTACTCGTCTACAAACTGCCGCACCTGACGCGGGAGGAGATTAAAACCATGCTGGGATTAGATACCGAATTAAAACAAACCCGTTTTTATCAAGAAATTGCCCAGGAAGAACGGCAAGAAGGCCGAAATGAAGGTCGACAAGAAGGTCGACAAGAAGGTCGACAAGAAGGTCGACAAGAAGGCCGACAAGAAGGTCGGCAAGAAGGTCGTAAAGAAGAAAGCATTGCCTTGCTAACCCGCTTGCTACGCCGTAAATTTGGTCTTCAGCCGGAAGTAGAAACCGCATTACAACAACTACCCGGCATGAAGCTGGAAAAGCTGGAGGATTTAGCCGTTGCCCTGCTGGATTTTACGGATATCAAAGACTTGGAAAATTGGCTGAGCCTATAGAGCGCGCAAAAGCATTCTGCCGCCTTATTTCTTGCACGGCCTTGACATTCTAAGCATTGTCGAAACCCTACTCGTCTACAAACTGCGACACCTGACGCGGGAGGAGATTAAAACCATGCTGGGATTAGATACCGAATTGAAACAAACCCGTTTTTATCAAGAAATTGCCCAGGAAGAACGGCAAGAAGGCCGAAATGAAGGTCAACAAGAAGGCCGACAAGAAGGTCGACAAGAAGGTCGACAAGAAGGTCGACAAGAAGGTCGACAAGAAGGTCGACAAGAAGGTCGTAAAGAAGAAAGCATTGCCTTGCTAACCCGCTTGCTACGGCGTAAATTTGGTCTTCAGCCGGAAGTAGAAACCGCATTACAACAACTACCCGGCATGAAGCTGGAAAAGCTGGAGGATTTAGCCGTTGCCCTGCTGGATTTTACGGATATCAAAGACTTGGAAAATTGGCTAAGCCTATAGAGTGCGTAAAAGGATTCTGTCCACCTATTTCCAGCCAAAATTTATCTAACGAATTTGTTCTAAACTACATTAAACAATTTGGTAACTATTCAGCGTAGGTTGGGTTAGGCGCTAGCCGTAACCCAACGCATCGGCTTATGGCATTCACTGAGTAGTTACCTAAAAAAACAATCTAAAAATTAAACAACGGCCCCCAGCAACGGATCATGCAAAACCTGAAAAAAATCGCGCCCGCAAATGTCAATTCACGATTTATCCAATGTTAGTGGATAATAAAAACAGCCCAATCGAGAATCACAGCAACGGATAATGCCTTATGACTCAACCCAGCAAGCCTAAACTAATCTTCATCAACCGGTATTTTTACCCGGACCACTCCGCCACCAGTCAAATGCTTAGCGATTTGGCCTTTGGCTTAGCGAAGCTAGACAATCGGCAATCGATACATATAGTTACCAGCCGCCAGCGTTACGACGATGCGGCGGCCCGGCTGCCGGCATACGAAGTTATTCAAGACGTACACGTGCATCGCATAGCCACCACCCGCTTTGGCCGGCAAAACCTGCTGGGCCGCGCCATCGATTATCTGAGCTTTTATGCCGCGTCCTTCATTACCTTAATTAAACTGACACAAGCGGGCGATACACTCATCGCCAAAACCGACCCCCCCCTCATTTCCGTGGTTGCCGCCTTAGTCTCGACCATAAAACGCGCGCATTTGGTCAACTGGCTGCAAGACCTGTTTCCGGAAGTGGCGGCGGAACTGGGGGTAAAACTGGCGCGCGGCCTGCCTTATAGCCTATTAAAAACCATCAGAAACAAAACCCTGCACCACGCGGAAATGAACATCGCCATCGGCGAATTAATGGCCGAACGCTTACGCCGGGAAGGCATACCCAGCCATAAAATTACCGTCATCCACAATTGGGCGGACGGCGAACAGCTTAAGCCCGTTCCGCATGAACAAAACCCGCTGCGCACGGAATGGGGCCTGCAAGGCAAGTTCGTGGTCGGCTATTCCGGCAACCTGGGCCGCAGCCACGACTTTTCCACCATACTGGATGCGGCCCAAGCCTTAAAACAGCGGGAGGACATCGTGTTTTTGCTGATAGGCGGCGGCGCGCAATTGCCTCGCGTGCAGCAGGAATGCCGGGAGAAAGGTTTATCCAACGTAATGTTCAAACCCTACCAGCCCAGGGAAAAACTCTCGGAAAGCCTGTCCGTAGCGGATGTGCATTTGATTAGCTTAAAACCGGAGTTGGAAAGCCTGATTGTGCCGAGCAAGTTTTATGGGGTTTTGGCGGTGGGGCGGCCGGTGATATTTATTGGAGATAAGCAAGGAGAATTAGCCAAAATCATCCAAAAACAAAACAGCGGGCAAATAGTGGAACAAAATGATTATAGCCAACTGATTACCGCAATTAATTCCCAATATGCTAGTGAAGTAGATGTATCGGAAATAAGGCAGCTATTCGAGCAAAGTTTTTCGAAGACCCGTGCCATTAGAGAATTTTCTGATGTTTTTGAGTTAAATAATTAATAACTAATTAAAAATGGAAAAGTTATGAAGATTTATCACATAATACAGGGAATTAATAATTTATCTGCCGGAACAACGGTTTCGGTAGGCGCTATTACCCACAACCTAACTATTTTGGGTAATGAAGTGTTTGTAGTGGCCACAGGCCAAAAACCGAAAGAATGGCCTTATCTTGGATCATTGAAATTATTTGAAAACAAATTTACTAAAATAGGGCTATTGTCAATTGGTGACATTAAAACCATTCGTTCAGAAATGTTGTCCGGAGAAGCAGTTGTTCATGGACATGGTGTTTGGCGCATAATGAATTTAATGCCGCTAATAATCCCCAAAAAGGCCAAGACAAAAATTATATGGAGCCCTGATGGAATGTTGAGCGAATGGAGTTGGAATTATAAAAAATATATCAAACGGCCATTTTGGTATTTCTTTCAAAAGCCTGCGTTAAATAGAGTGGATTGTTTTCATGCTACGTCGCTTGAAGAAGTTGAAGATATTCGACGTTTGGGGTTCATGCAGCCTATCTCTTTAATTCCAATCGGAGTCGAATTTCCCGAAATTGAAAATCTTGCGCCACAAAAAGAAAATAAATTGGTTTTCTTAAGTCGGATACACACAAAAAAGGGTGTGCACTTGTTGATTCAGGCATGGGGGCAGATCGCAAATGAGTTTCAGGATTGGAGTCTTGTTATTGCAGGAAAATTAGATTCTGACTACGGAAAAGACATGGTTGAATTAAGCAAAACCTTGCATGCACCCAGAATATCATTTGTTGGCGAGGTGCTGGGAGATGAAAAAACTAAATTACTATCATCGGCACGGCTATTTGTCTTGCCGACATTTAGCGAAAATTTTGGTATTGCGATAGCGGAAGCCTTGGCGCATGGTACACCTGTAATAACAACAGTAAATACCCCATGGCAGGATATTCAAACAAAAAAATGCGGTTGGTATATTAATAATACTAAAGAAGAACTGGTTAATACGTTACGAAATGCACTTTCTTTACATAGTAATCAGATAGATGCCATGGGAATAAATGGCCGAATATGGATGGAGCAGGACTTTTCATGGAAAAAATTAGCGGGGAAAATGCAAAAAACATACGATTGGTTGCTGAATGGGGGTGACGCCCCAATCGAAATCATAGAAAAACAAAGCTAATTTACATTTATTACTAAGGTGGGTGTCATGAACATAAATAAAAACAGAAATACGCATAGATGCGCTTTGCTAGTATTGTGCATCTGTTTTCAGATGGTTTGTTATAGTGCAAATGCCCAGAATAAAGCCGACTGTTGGCTAGAAGATAAAAACACAGGTAAGCGTTTTATAATATTCAATGCTTTATTATATGAACAGTTACAAGATTTAAAGAAATATTGCATTGAACCCATTAATGTAATGTATGCATGGGAATTCTTTCCTCGCGGCCCTAAGAAAAATGATTTTAGAATGCCAGAGCCGACCGTGATAGAAAAAGCCATTCAAAAGATAAAAACTAAAAACGAAGTTACGGTAATTGATATAGAACACTGGCCATTAGCCAAGGTTGGCAGTAAGGTATATTTAAAATCCATAAACAACTATTTGGTGACAATGAATATTTTGAAAAAATCCTTGCCGAATATACCTGTTGGATACTACGGGGTTGCTCCGGTTATTGATTTTTCAAGAGCAAAGAATATCGGCAGTAGGGGGCATGGCGAATGGGTAAAAGAAAATAGCCGTATGATGGATGTCGCGCAATCAGTGGATGCATTTTTTCCTTCCTTGTACACCATTAATTCCGATCAACGGGGTTGGCTTGCAAGAGCCAAGGCTTCTATCGACGAAGCGCATCGATTAGGCAATGGAAAGCCGGTTTATCCATTTATTTGGCCAAATTTTCATGAGCAAGGCGGGAAATATCCTAAAGGTACCGAGGTACCCGCGGACTACTGGCGAACACAGTTGAATTTCTTAAGAGAAAATGCGGATGGATTTGTATTGTGGGGCGGATACAAGCAAACGTTTAATAGCGAAATGATGTGGTGGAAGGAGTTGATGAGTTTTATAGAAGATTCTTTTGTGGTTAAAGAAAATATTGGCACGTCAGACCGATAGTGTATTTTGATGGATTCTACTAATTTAATTTTTCAGTTTTATGATGAACAAAGAGAAGAATAAGCCTGATTTTATAATCATTGGGTCTATGAAATGCGGAACAACCACATTGTATAGCGATTTAAGTCAACTACAGTCTTTATACATGCCTTCGGAAAAAGAGCCTGCTATTTTAACGAAATTTTCCGATCAAGATAAAATCAAATCGGAATACTCAAGGCATTTTAAAGGCGCGGCTGACAACCAATTGTGCGGCGAAGCTTCAACGGATTACACTAAACTGCCGATTTTCGAAGGCGTAGTTGATAAAGCATATCAGTTATGTGGAAATAACTTAAAACTCATTATGATAATGCGCGACCCGATTGAGCGCATTTATAGCCACTTAAAACATGACATTGCCGGCGGCTTGATCAGCGCCGATGAAATAGATCGTGTAGTCTTGGAAAATGCCGAGTATTTAGCAATAAGCGATTATGCAAAACAGTTACTTCCTTGGATTTCAAGGTTTGGTATAGAAAATTTGTTATGCGTGTCATTCTCGGATTTAAAGAAAAATAGAATTGAAGTGATCAATGATGTCGCCAAATTTTTAGGCGTTAAGATAGATCGGTCAATAGATATTGAGGCGGTTCAAAATAAAGGCACTGAATTGCGACGCACCGGAAGGCTGGCATCATTAGTGGTGAATTCACTGGTTTATCGCCAATATATTAGACCTTTTATTTCGGACAGCGTAAGAGTGCGTCTAAGGAAAATGGTTTTAAGAAAAGTAGCGGTTCCGGATATAAAGTTATCCAAACAGACAGAAGACGTCCTAAGGCAAAAACTGTCGAATGTTGAAGCAGATGTAGAAAGCTTAATAGGAAAAAGGATCAAAATTAATGAATTCAAACAAAATTGATTCTTTAAGGGTGATTTTTAGGAAAGAAACATTATGGCTATATGCAATTAGGTTTGGCACGGTTTTATTACAGTCAATTACAGTTTTTATAATTGCTGCATTTATTAGCCTTGAGGAATTCGGACGATTTAGCTTTCTCTTTAACGCTTGCAGAATTGTATCCGTCGTAGTGGGCTTTGGCGGCTCGGAATTTCTTATTAGAGAGTTAGCGTATGGCGATGCCAAACACAATGGCTTAGGAAACTATTTATTATTTAAGCATGCTTTTTTACGCAGCTTCTACTTTACCGGTATTTTGCTGATTATAGTTTCGTTGCCTTGGATTTTACTGGCCAACGAAATTAATATCGGCGTGGATATTGATGCTATTTTAGCAAATAGCTATGGTCGCGATGTATTGCAGGCCCTTATAATTATTATTTGTTCCGGTTATTTATACAGCGTATTAAATATAATTGTTTCCGTTGTCCGGGTCTCTAAATCGGCTACTTTTAGTTTAGCCATCAGCGACTGCCTACCTTACCTGTTTTTTTTAATCGGATTTACCGTTTGCTTGATGCTGGGGGCATCGTCAGCCAACATGCTTATGGTAGCTTTCAGTGCGTCGCTTTTATTATGCTGCTGTTTTGCTTTTTATTTTGCGATTCCGTATTTAAAGAAATGTAGAGGCAATAAGACTGAAAAAGACAATAAAGAATATTATACGTTTTGGGGCATTTCAATAGTTGGTGCGTTAATTGCCCAATCGGACGTTTTAATTGCAAAAATATTTTTGGATGATACTGCGCTAGGCGTGTATGCCTTGCTTCGACGGGCGTCCAATTTAATTTCCTTGCCGCAAGTGATTGTGAATTGGGCTATTAATATTGAAATTGCCCGAGAATATGCATTAAAAAATCTTAGCGCACTTCAGAAATGCGCCCACAAAGGATTGGTAATGGCCTTGCCCGTTGCCACCCTAATGGTTCTGGTGATTGTTTTACTGTCCCCCTTCTGGTTCGATATTTTTAAAATTGAACAATTATTGCCTAACTACTTAATGCTAATTGTTCTAATGTTTGGGCAGTTAGTAAATGTGATGTCCGGTGCGAATCTACTTTTTGCTTCTTTATGCAAGCAAGAGCTATTTGTATTTAAGTCAAGAATATTTTCCTTGTTGGTTGGCTATATAACAATGGCAATCGGCGCTTTATATTATGGTAATGTTGGCTTTGCGGTTGGCAGCGCAGTAACAATGCTGCTTTTAAACATTATAGTCACTCGCCGCGTGAAGAAAAAAATAGGGGTTATTACATCAATCCCTCTTTTATGTTTTGGCTGATATTGGTTTTAGACTAACATGTGTTTCATAAAAAATTAACAATTGTTATTTAATATTGCGGCAAGGTTTATTAATGTTTATAGGTGCGGTGCTTTTACTTGCTTTTTTATCGTCACTCTCCTGGGTATGGCAAGGGGTGCCAGGAATTAACCTATTTGCGGTACGCCCGGCCACGGTTGCCGCATTTCCATTGATTATTTTTTACCTTTGGAAGGGCAACAGTTCAATAGGGCCGGTTAAAATTAAAGTTTTGATCTTTTTGTTTTTTAGTTTTTTAGTTTTATGCTTGCCAAGCTATTTAAACAATTACCACCACTGGAGCATTCAAAAAGTTTTTAGCTTGTATATCTATGGGTTTCTTTCATATTATGCCGCAAGAACTTATTTGCTTTTGTATCCAACCAGAATCTGGAAAAACTTTTGGCCTTTTGCATGCTTAGTGCTTGTGTTTTCCACAGTAGTTTCTTTTTATTTGGCTTTTGGCACTTTAATTCCTAATACAAAGATTTCTTCCTCGGAAGGATTTATTCATAACTCACTCTACTCGGGCGTTTTTGAAGAGGGCGGTAAGGGGTTAAGACATACCATGGCGATTGTTCCGCTAATCATTGTGGCAATGATTTTTCATAACAAAAGTACGCCCATTTACATAAGCATGCCGGCTGCGCTAATTTGTTTATATCTTGTTCTGTATTCTTTTAGCCGTTCGGCATGGTTAATTTTTATGATAATAATAATATTGGCATTTAAGGACGTTTTTAAGAATTTCCACAAAAACCTATTCAAAATTATGTTTGTGGGCTTTGTGTGTTTTATCGGCTTTGCCGTGTTTGTTTTTCTTAATCCTAAGTTATTTGACTGGGCCCTTAACCTGTTAAGCGATCGCGTTTCCGATGACAGATCCACTTCCGGACGCTTATGGATAATTGGCCACGTTTTTTCGGATATGAGTATTGGAGAATATATTTTTGGCTATAACAGACCGCAATATTACAGCCCTCACAATATGATGTTGGATGCATTTTTGCAATCTGGCGTGTTTGGCCTTGTCGTTACTTTTATTTTTTTAGTTTACGTGTTTAAAATATTCATAAGAGGATTTATAAAAGGCGGTGTTGAAAATATTCAGGCCGCCATATTTATTACGCCCGCATTAATTAGAATGTTCACAGCCGGGAGTGGCATGTTACATTTGGCTGAATTATTTGGGTTATTTGTAGCTGCAAACATGAAATCATCCGACGAGCCTACTCGAAAAGAAAACACATACTACGGCAATGTGTTTAAGAGCTAGAATATTTCTAATTAATATTAGCACAACGATGTCTCAATATCTCATAATTAACTGGAGTTATTAAATGAAAAAAATAGGGATATTAACATTCCACTTTGCTGAAAACTACGGGGCGGTTTTTCAGGCTTACGGCTTGGTTACTTGCCTGCGTAATCTTGGGGTTGAAGCGGAAATCATTAACTACCACCCCGATTATGTCGAAGGCGGCGGCGGCTTTAAACTGCCTACCAGTAAAAAGAATATTCGGGCCAATCTGGTAATTGCCTATCAAAAATTAACCAAACTCTATTCTTTGCTGCGAAATAACCACGGCTTGAAAGAAAAATTCGCCGCGTTTCGCCAACATTATTTGCATGTATCCAATAACAGCTATAAAAGCCTTACCGAACTTAGAAACGCCCCACCAGCGTATGATGTATACGTTTGCGGCAGCGATCAAATCTGGAATCCGTCGGAACAATTCGGCGTCGACCCGGCGTATTTCCTGAGTTTCGGAGACAAGCAAAAAAAGCGGGTTTCTTACGCCGCCAGTTTCGGCCGGGATACGCTGGATGACAGTAGTCATCAGGAAATCGGCGGTTTGCTAAAGGCGTTCGATGCGCTTTCGGTGCGCGAGCAAACCGGGGTTGAGTTAGCGCGTAAACTATCCGGGCGCGATGTGTATTGGATGCCCGATCCAACCATTCTGTTAACCGATTACACGCCTATCGTTCATGCGCCCGGCAGACAGAAGCCGTATATGTTTTCTTATGTCTTAAGAAGCGGCGAAGGCATTACAGAAATTCAAGCGCATATTGCCGAAAAGTTGTCGCTGGATATTTTAGTGCCGCATAATCCCATGCGGCGCTGGAAAGTTATAGGCGAAACCATATATCCCGGCCCGGAAGAATGGTTGGGTTATATCAAGCATGCCGATTTTGTGGTAACCAATTCTTTTCACGGCACGGTATTTAGCGTTTTATTTAACAAACCCTTTATTACTATCGGGCTAGGCGGCAGCAAAAGCGGTTTAAATGCAAGGGCCAAGGCGCTTTTAAAACGGGTGGGTTTGGAACAGCGTTTATTGACCGACTTAACCGTAGCCAATGCAGAAACTCTTTTGCAGGAACAAATCGATTGGGATGCCGTTAATCAAAAGTTGGCCGATTGGCGTAAAGAGGCGTTGGATTTTATAAACAGGGAAATCGTTAATGATTAAGAAAGTAGTGTCTAAAATATAAATTCTTTTTGTAACTATTCAGCGTAGGTTGGGTTAGGCGCTAGCCGTAACCCAACGCATCGGCTTATGGCGGCGCAATGGCTTGGATTGTTGGGTTACGCTCTATCGAGCTAACCCAACCTACGCAATTGATCCGCATCGGCTGGCATTCACTGAATTGTTACATCCTTTTCATTTAATATCTCCTCATTATTATGCTTAACACCAATGATATTAACCAACTGAAAACTATTGTAGACGGTGGTTTTTGTTCCGGGTGTGGCGCTTGTGCTTTAACCCTGAATACCAAAATGAATTTAAATTCGTATGGTGAATTCAATCCGGATTTGGATAGGATTAAAGATGGCAACGCTCACTTAAGGCCTGAATTACCCTCTGTTTGTCCTTTTTTATCCCCGGAGTTGAATGAGGATGAATTAGCGCGTCCATTGTTTGAATCGGATTGTAATTTCGACTCTCAAATTGGATTTTATCATTCGATTTATGCCGGTTTTGTTAAGGAGGGTTCCTATAGGGAAAACGGAACATCCGGAGGCATGGGAACATGGCTTGGTGCCGAGTTATTACGCTTGGGCGAAATCGACGGTGTAATTCACGTAAAACCCGTTAATGAGCGATCAGCCGGCGAGCCGTATTTTGCTTACGCAATTAGCCGTTCAGTTGAGGAAGTCAATACTGGCGCAAAAACCCGCTATCATGTCGTTGAGATATCGGAGGTTATGAATATAGTTAGAGAATCGCCAGGGCGATATTTATTTATTGGCGTTCCTTGTTTCAGTAAGGCGGTTAGACGATTGCAACGCGTAGATCCCCTTATTGCAGAGCGTATTAAATATGTTGCATCGCTAATTTGCGGACATTTAAAAAGCGTGCATTGGACATTATCTTTGGCTTGGGGTGCCGGTATTCATCCCAACGATTTAGCTGCCTTTCAATACAGGACAAAAGGCCCTGATATTCCCGCCAGGGCTTATGTATTTACTGCAACGCCTAAAAACGATTCGCCGTTAATAAAAAATTCCGCATCGGTTGTCGGCGGAAAGTTTAACGCCGGTGCCCTGATGTTAAACGCTTGCGATTATTGCGATGATGTTGTTGGAGAAACAGCGGATATAACGATTGGCGACGCGTGGATTTCCAAATATGAAGTTGACTCAGGCGGCACAAACTTACTTATTATTCGAAACTCACATATAAGCCAGATAGTGGCCAATGCACAGAATGACGGGCGGCTGTTTTTAAATCAGGTTTTAGCGGAAGAAGCTGCCCAGTCCCAGTCGGGTGGTTTTCGCCATCGTCGCGAAGGCTTGTCTTACCGGTTAGAAAAAGCTAAAGCCGAAGGACGTTGGGCACCTGAGAAGCGCGTTAAGCCGGGCGACTTTAATATTTCCAGGGCCAGAAAAAACATTTACGACGCTAGAATTCAAGTGGCGAAAATATCCAGGCAAGCATTTAAAGATGCATTAGTAGCCAATAATTACGATGTATATCTTAACAAAATGGAGCCGCTGGTTAAAAAGTTACGTTTTATGGAGTTACGAAATTCATTTTTTCGTTCTTTAATGAATCGAATCACGCGGATCGTTCTTAAGTTTAAACGGCGTATATTTAATTGATTATTTATGGCTAAGCAAAGAATTTATGTGGATTCTCTCACCAAAAAATTGCGGTTTGTTCGCTTTGCATGGTATTTGGTTTATACATTATTTTATTGTTGGACGCCGCGCATATTATTTTGGAAGTGGCGAGTTTTAATTTTAAGGTTATTTGGCGCAAAAATTGGCAGTGGCTGTAAAATCGATCCAAGCTGTTTTATTTGGGCTCCTTGGAATTTGGAAATTGGCGATCTAACCTGTATTGCCAATAAAGTTGAGTTATATTCGGTCGATAAAATCAAAATTGGTTCTAATGTGACTGTAAGCCAACGTTCGTTTATTTGTACCGCCTCGCATGACATAACATTATTATCCAAACCGTTAACGCATGCTCCCATTGAAATTGCCGATCATGCATGGGTTTGCGCGGAATCGTTTCTTGCGCCAGGGGTAAAGGTGGGCGAAGGCGCGGTAATCGGCGCCCGCTCCGCCGTGTTTAAAGACGTGGAAGCGTGGTCCGTGGTGGGCGGTAACCCGGCTAAATTCATCAAAAAACGTATTTTGCGGGACGGCAATTAAATGAAAGCGGATATCACGGCCATTATTTTGACATTTAACGAAAGTCAACATATCAAACGCTGCATAGAAAGCGTGCGGGACTTTTGCAGCGATGTGGTGGTGGTGGATAGTTTTTCGACCGACGATACGCAAACGATTGCCGAAAATCTGGGCGCGCGGTTTTATCAACATGCTTTCGTTAATCATGCCAGTCAGTTTAACTGGGCCTTGGACAATATCGATATTTCCACGGAGTGGATTTTTCGTATCGATGCGGACGAATACGCGGAAGCCGACTTGAAGCGGGAACTCGCCGGAGCCTTGCCGCAAGCGGATGCCGAGGTATGCGGCTTTTTCGTGCGGCGTAAATATGTGTTTTTGGGGCAATGGATACGCCGGGGGGCGATGTACCCCATCGATGTGTTGCGGGTGTTCCGGCGCGGCAGCGGACGCATCGAACAGCGTTGGATGGACGAACATATCGTGTTGGAGCGCGGCCGCGCGGCGCGCTTGCAAGGCAATATCGTCGACGACAACTTAAACAGCGTCGGCTGGTGGGTGGATAAACATAATAAATACGCCACCTTGGAAATGCTGGAGTTGTTGAATTTGAAATACGGCTTTTTGCCTGGCGACGCCTCGATGGCTCAGCATGTTGCCGGTCAAGCCAAGCTTAAACGCTGGATAAAAACGGTTATTTACGCCAAATTGCCGTTCTTCGTGCGGCCGCTGTTGTATTTTCTGTACCGCTATTTTTTAAAATTGGGTTTTCTGGATGGCGTAAAAGGCTTTGCCTTTCATTTCATGCAGGGCTGCTGGTACCGCTGTCTGGTGGATTTAAAAATACTGGAGGCGGAACGTTGGATTGGCACGGAACAAGACGCTACGGCGATTAAAGAAATTTTAAAGCGCAAGACCGGTTTGCGGTTATGAGGGATAAATCCCGGTTTGTTTTCCGCCGGGATTTTACGGATAGGCGTTATCGATTGTAACGATTCGGCGTAGGTTGGTTAGGCGCCGGCCGTAACCCAACGCATAGCCTTATGGCGGCTCAATGGCTTAGATTGCCGGGTTACGCTCTATCGAGCTAACCAGAGCTATGTTTCTATTTTTTGAAGTCCGTAGGCCGGAATAAGCCGAAAGGCGTTTCTGGCGATTTTAAGTTAACCGGCGTTTCTCCCAACTGGCCGGGCATGGCGATTTTTTTGCCTTTTAGAATCCGCGAGGGGGCTTAGCTGAATTAGCGATTGCGCACTTGTTTGCCGGAAACGCCTTTCGGCTTATTCCGGCCTACGATCTACGAACTAATTAAAGGGGGCTGATTCTTTTTCTACTTTTTTGCCATTCGCCTTCTTCGCTCAAGGAGGGGCAAGTACCGGATCGTCACCGTCCCCGGCCGCGCCTCAAGTCAAACACGCAAAGCGCGATCATGGCAATGGGTTAGGTTTACTGAGCGCGACGATTTTCTTTTACATCTTCAGAAAGCCAGGCTTTGATTAAAGATTGATAAGGCATATCGCGTTTATTGGCTTCAATCTTTATTTGTTCCAATAAACTTTCGGGTAGCCGCAGTGAAATCGTTTTAGTTGACGGTTTTAGATTAGGCATCGAAACGGATTGCGCTCGACTCCAATCTACATAATCGGTGGAATCATGCGTTTCCCAGAATACCCGTTCTTCTGCTTCGGTTTTAAATGTCGGTATTTTATTGGTTTTGCTCATAAACGGTTCTCTCTTTTCGGTGCATGTCGCGCGCCGAAATAATGCGTATTTAGGTATTGGCCGCACGCAGGGTAAAAGTGATGTGCAAAAGGCGAACATCGTCTGTTCTACCCAGCGCATGAAAGCGAACTTCTTTTTGGCTGTGCTTTTTGTCCGCCAAAATCAGCAGCGGCTGGTTAAAAAATACCTGCTCGGCTTCAGATTGGCTAACACTGTGCTTTTCTCGGCGCTCTTCCTTGCATTGCCGGCATCCCATTCAAATCCAGTTATTCGTACATGATCAATCATGGCTTTATATTATCACCCTATACCGGCTATGCAATTCCACTCGGCCGAAATTAAAGGGGGGCAGAACCTGCTACTTGTTTGCCGGAAACGCCTTTCGGCTTATTCCGGCCTACGATCTACGATTAATTAGGGGGCGGATCCTTTTGCCACGCCGTGTTGACAACAGCTACACACGGCACTATCTTTTGCATATCTGTTGTCATTACATAAGGAGGCTTCCATGCGCGCAGCTACTATCAATCTACGCGCCTTGCCGGAGCAGCGCGATCTCATTGACCACGCCGCCAACCTGTTAGGAAAAAACCGTTCGGACTTTATGCTGGAAGCCGCTTGCGAGCGCGCCCAGTCGGTGTTACTGGATCAAGTCTTCTTCGGTTTGGATGCGGATAAGTTCCAAAAATTTACCGCAATGCTTGACGCGCCGCCGGAGCCCAATGTTGGTCTGGCGCGACTGATGGCGGTTAAGGCCCCCTGGGAAAGCAATAACCCATGATCTTGGCGCTATCCGCGCCTCAGCCGTTGGCGGCCGGGCACCTGTTGAATGATTTCGAGTGCGACGAACACGCCCTGGACGACTGGCTCAAACGCCGAGCCATGAGCAACCAACTCAGCGGAGCCAGCAGAACCTTTGTGGTGGTTGACGAAGGAAGTCGTGTGTATGGGTACTACGCCATGGCCGCCGGCGCGGTATCTCACCCGCTGGCAACAAGCGCGGTTCGCCGCAATATGCCCGATCCGATTCCGGTCATGGTGCTTGGCAGGTTAGCGGTAGACAGCCGGGCGCAGGGCATCAAATTGGGGGCGGCCATGCTGCAAGATGCGGTGAGTCGCGCCATCGCCGTATCGCATAACACCGGGGTTCGCGCGTTGCTCGTCCATGCTCTCCATGAGCGGGCAAAACAGTTTTACGAGCACTATGGCTTTCAGGAGTCGCCGCAGCATCCGCTGACACTGATGCTGCGCTTGAACACCGTAAAGGCCTGATCGTTAAAGGGGGCAGAACCTTTTGCCGAGGCGCCGGCAGCTTCGATTGTCGGGTTACGCTCTATCGAGCTAACCCGACCTACGTTTCTACGTTTCTATTTTTTGAAGTCCGTAGGCCAGAATAAGCCGAAAGGCGTTTCTGGCGATTTTAAGTTAACCGGCGTTTCTCCCAACTGGCCGGGCATGGCGTTTCTTAGTCTATTGCATCATTAAAATACATGAATAGGTTTAGTCGTAGCGTAATAGATTATTCCGAAGGCACTATGACAGATATAGGCAGTGCAAGACGTTTTGCGCGACGCGCAAAGCGGCGATCATCAAAGCTATAAAAGCTTTCACATTGGTGACAAGCCATAAGGTGCAGTGCATCGGCAAACTCCAGGCCTTCTGCTTGTAACACTAAAGCTTGTGATACGCGAGGCGATTCTTCAACAATGACATTGGCTAGCCCCAGCAGATGTTCGACAACATGACGAAAGTCATTAGCATCAAAATGATAGAACGCACGTAAAACCCATTCAAATTCTAAAATGACTGTTAATGGCACAAATAACTGCTTGGATTCAGTCAATATCCGTCGAGCAATCGGGCGTTGTTTTGCGGCTTCCGGATCGTTAGGATCATCAACGTAAAAACGAGCCAGAATATTGGTGTCAACACCCTTCATTTAGCATCACGCATGGCCTGAGCAACATCAAAATCCGCCAAATGTCTTTCTCCGGGCTCTTTACAGGTTAGTAATCCATAGCCATCGTCAGGGCGTGTATTATGAATCCGTTGGCTAACCTCGACGCGCAAACCGGCATTTTCAAGGATAAAAGTCAGTTGAGAACCCGCTGTAATCCCCAATTGTTTACGAATATCGCTAGGGATAACGACTTGGCCTTGCTCGGAAACAGTCACTGTTTGCATATTGCCCTCTTTAATTCTGTATGAGCCAAAAGCTATATTTTGTCTCTTAAGATCATATCGTTATATATTAACGCCGGCAAAAAATTAAAGGAAAATTAAAAGGGTCAGACCCTTTTGCATGCGAATACATCCTTGTCTAAACAGAAGCTGGAAAAAGCTGTCTGAGTTTGTGCTGTCTCAGTCATTGGCGACAGCGGAAAGCATCATCAGCCAGCATGAACAAATTAGCTTATCTAAAACGGATTGGGCGCTGTTTTTGGATGCCTTGGAAAACCCGCCAGCCAAGAATGCCAAATTGAAACAAGCGTTAGTATTACATAAAAAGTCGGTTGTTAAGGCTTGATAAAGCAAAATATCGCAGCACCTAATGCCAATCATCAACGCAAACTATTCAATTGCGGCGACTCCAGTCTGAACAGCTATTTGCAACAATATGCTCGTCAGAATGTAAAGCACCGCATCAATAAAGTGTTTGTAGCCACCGAATCCGCGTCTCCACAATCCATTTAGGTTTTAAATATTTCTGTAACCCATGGATGGCAGTATGGTTAAGCCGGTTTTTCCTGTGAGACAAATCGCCGCACTGAAACTTCGGGTTACTTACTTATAATGACCGCCTGCTTCGGCACGCGGATTAATCGTAACTATTCAGCGTATGCTCGCCGATGCGGATCAATTGCGTAGGTTGGGTTAGCTCGATAGAGCGTAACCCAACTATTGAAGCCATTGCACCGCCATAAGCCGATGCGTTGGGTTATGCTACGCAACCTACATCGGGCTTTTACGACAAGCGCCGGCGTGAGAAGGCTGGAATGGATGCAGGAAACAGGGCATCGCGGCAACCGCCGTCGAAAGGCCGGTTGTGCTTTGCGCAAAATAGTTACAAAATCCCGAGCCGACACTTTGGCTGTTCCGTTTTTTGCGGAGCTTGTATGGACTTAACCTAATTTTTTGTACATGGACTCTCAAGACACTACTTTAATCTCATCCAGCCCTTCGTCTTATATTTTCGCTTGGTGGGGGTTGGCGCTGCTGCTGCTTGGCCTTGTGTTCCATGAAAGCCTCATGGAAATGGGGAATATCTGGATGGGCAGCGAGGAATACAGCCACGGCTTTTTTATCCCCGCCATCAGTGCTTATCTGATCTGGGTGCAGCGCAACGAGCTGAAATGCACGCACGACTTTAAATCGTCATTATTGGGTGTCGCGATTTTGCTGGCGGGCTTGCTATTGTTTTTGTTGGGCGGCTTGGCGACCATTCGCACCATTCAACACTATGCGTTTATTTTGGCGGTAACCGGCATTTTTGCCGCCGCGTTCGGTAAACAGGGTTTAAAGACAGCCTGGGTGCCGCTGGTGTTTCTGCTTTTTATGGTGCCGTTTCCCCAATTCATTATCAATAACCTGTCGTCCAAGTTGCAGCTGATTTCGTCCTGGTTGGGGGTGGAGTTTATTCGCGCTTGCGACATCATGGTGTATCTGGAAGGCAATGTTATCGATCTGGGCGGTTATAAATTGCAAGTGGTGGAGGCCTGCAGCGGCCTGCGCTATTTGTTTCCCCTAGCCAGTTTGTCCTTTTTGTGCGCGTATTTGTTTAAGGGCCCGGCCTGGCAAAAGCTTTTGATTTTTCTGTCTTCGGTGCCGCTGACTATTTTTATGAATAGTTTTCGGATCGGTGTGATCGGCATTTTGGTAAACCATTGGGGCACCGAAATGGCGGAAGGCTTTTTGCACGATTTCGAAGGCTGGGCGGTGTTTTTGCTCTGCATGGTATTGCTGTTCATCGAGATGTGGCTGTTTTCTCGTTTCAGCGGCAAAAAAACCGCTTTTGCCGAATTGGTTCAATTGCCGGACGAATGGTTTGCGGCCGGTAAAACATCCCAAATGGATTGGTATTTGAATAAATCGGTGTTCGCCGTTTTAGGCTTGATCGTTACGGTCGGTGCCGTGGGGCAGTTTGTGCGCGGCGGCGAGGAGATTATTCCGCAGCGGAAGGCCTTTCTTAATTTTCCGTTGCAACTGGGGGCATGGCAGGGCCGACGCGATTATATCGAGCAAAAATATCTGGATACCTTGAAGTTGACCGATTACATCGTGGCCAATTATGCGGCGGAGGATGCGGCAAGTTCGGTCAATTTTTATTCGGCTTATTACCAGTCGCAACGCAAGGGCGCTTCGGTGCATTCGCCGCGCAGCTGTATTCCGGGCGACGGTTGGCAGATTACCGGTTTTGGGCAGCAGGAATTTCCCGATATGCGGGTGCAAGGCACTCCCTTAAAGGTTAACCGTGCGGTGATAGAAAAAGGCGAGTACAAGCAGCTGGTGTATTACTGGTTCCAACAACGCGGCCGCTCGATTACCAACGAATACATGGTGAAGTGGTATTTGTTTTACGATGCCATCGCCATGCACCGGACCGATGGCGCGTTGGTGCGTCTGGTCACGTCGTTGGACAAGGGCCAGGACATCGAGGTGGCCGATCGACGCCTGCAAGCGTTTATGCGCGATATGGTTAAGGTGTTGCCGGATTATTTACCCGGCAAAGAGATCGTGCCGGCGCAAGTCGTTCAAACGGATTGAGCCTTGGCGCTCAACAAAAACCGGAAATACCAACTACATTTAAACGTCAACGAGGTCGCCGTAGTTGAATCGCCCGGGCATTATCATGCCCACGCTACGTTTGCATATCGGCATTCCCAAGCGTAGGGCAGGCAGAGTTCTTGAAGAAACTCAACGGTTTGATTTTGTTGGGTTACGCTACGCTAACCCAACCTACAGCTTCGTAGGTCACGTTGTCGCGATAGCGATTACGTAACAATTCGAAGCTCGCGGCTTTGAATTTGCCGGATAACGTTCCGCGCACTCTGACCTACGCAATTGACCCGTATCGGCGTAGGTTGGGTTAGGCGCCAGCCGTAACCCAACGCATAGTCTTATTGCGGTTCAATGGCTTCGATTGTTGGGTTACGCTCTATTGAGCTTTTATGCCCTTGAGGGTAAACCCAACCTACACAATTGATGCGTATGTTGGCGTTCACTGAATAGTTACCAATTTTTTTTGCATATGCCGGATAGATATCCGGCTTAAAAGCGGCTGGTTAAATCGCCGCTTCCATCGGACTATATAATGGAATTATTTTTAAGTTTTACCCTCTCGACTTTGATTAGCGTGTTATTAATGCCGTTTTTAATTAAATCGGCTAAATACTTGGGTATGCTTGACGAGCCGGACGAGCGTAAGGTTCATACTCAAGCCATTCCACGTTGCGGCGGGTTGGGATTGTCATTTGCCACCTTAACCACCATTTTAATTTTAGCGCCGCTGGAGCAGCCCTTTAGCAGCTTGCTGATCGGCGGAGCCATTATCGTTTTATTCGGCTTGCTGGACGATATATTCAACCTGAATTATAAATGGAAATTTCTAGGGCAATTTATTGCTGTTATTTTTGTATTGCAGCAAGGGATTTATTTAAAATTTTTGCCTTTCTTCGGTTTGGATGACGCCCCATTATGGATAGCGTATCCATTGAGTTTTATTTTTGTGGTGGGCGTCACTAACGCCGTCAATCTGTCCGACGGTCTGGATGGTTTGGCCGCCGGCATTATGCTGATGACGTTGGCGGCGGTGGCCTTTTTTGCCGATTATGTCGGCGGTAAGGATTTGGCTTTGATTGCCTTGGCCATCATCGGCGGTATTTTGGGTTTTTTACGCTTTAACAGCCATCCCGCCGTCGTATTCATGGGCGACACCGGCAGCCAGTTTATCGGTTTTATGGCGGCGTTCCTGTGTATTTATTTGGTTGAAAATGTCTATGTCACTTTAAACCCGGCCTTGCCGTTGCTATTGCTGGGCTTGCCGGTGCTGGATACCTTGATGGTAATGAGCCAGCGGATTTATATCGGCAAGTCGCCTTTTTCGCCGGACAAGCGGCACATTCACCACCGCTTATTGGCGCTGGGTTTTAGCCATGCGGAGGCCGTGTCCTGCATTTACGCGTTGCAATCCGTTTTTTTACTGGCCGCGTTTATTTTGCGCTACCAAAGCGACTTGGCCGTTTTGGGTTGTTGGGGTTTGATTTGCGCATCCATTTTGCTGTTTTTCCTTTGGTCCGCGCAAGCCGGTTGGAAAATTCGCCCCGAGAACGACCCGGCCGACCGCCGGCGCGGCATTCTGAGGCGGTTCGATTGGCTGTATTGGGCTTGCCGCCTATATATTGAATTCGGCTTGCTGATTTATTTGTGGGTAATGATTTTTGCCATGTATAAATCGTTTAAGCTGTTTTCGGAATCCGAGCCGTTTTTCTTGACCAGTTTGGTGGCGTCCGCCTTTTTGGTGTTGTTATTTAAAAAACCGTTATTAAATTCCGTAATCAAGTTATGCGTATACATTACCGCCACATTCTCGGGCTTTGTTTTAACCTCCGACCATTTTAACAACCCTTTTATCGATATAGGCGTTGCCGCCTATTTGACGATGTTAATGGTGGTTATTTTTATCGGGATTCGGGTTACCCGCAGAAATGTGTTTTCATTCTCCACCCAGGATCTTTTAATTTCGTTATTCGCCGTGGCGGCGGTATTGTTGTCCGACACGCCGTTTCCGGTTAATTTTTTATTTAAATTATTATGCCTGGCCTACGGCATCGAATATTTATTTAACTTTCCGTTGCGGGCTTATAAATTATTAAAAGTATCCGCCTTGTTGGCCGGGCTGATGGTGTTTTCGGTTTTAAGCCAGGGTTACGATGCCAAATCGGAAATATTCTCGCCGAAAAACAGTTTGTCTTCTTTCGCTATTTTCCCCGCCGCCCAATGAGCCTGTCGCTGTTGGGTTAGCATAACGTACCTTCTCTGACAAATTCAAAGTCGCGGCTTCGAATTGTCACGTAACCGCTACCGCGGCAACGCGACCTACAAGGCTACGCTAACCCAACAAAATCAACCCTTTGGGCTTCCTTGCATTCAGCCCGACCCGCTTTTACGGCAACCGCCCCCATAAAGACGTTTCGGACGGCCAAGACCGAATTGCGCAATAACCGGTATTTGCGGAGGACGTACCGTATCAATATCGGCTAAAATTCGACCGGTCTAAGATCTTCTATCGGAACCTGCTGCATGAGCGACACATTTATCTCAACCAAACCCATTCCTGTTCGCGAGCGTTTGATCATGGCGCTGGATGTGCCTGGTATTCCCGAAGCGCAAGCCTTGGTGGAAGAATTGGGGGACGCGGTGATTTTTTATAAAGTCGGCATGGAGTTGTTCATGTCCGGCGATTATTTTGCCTTTATCGAGTGGCTAAAAGCGCGCAACAAAAAGGTATTCGTCGATTTAAAGTTTTTCGACATTCCGGCCACGGTCGGGCGGGCGATAAAAGCCTTAAGCAGCAAAGGGGTGGATTTGGCCACCATCCACGGTAACGATTCGATCATGGAAGCCGCCGCGCAAGCCAAGGGCGATTTAAAAGTGCTGGCGGTTACGGCCTTGACCAGTCTCGACCGCGGCGACTTGGACGATCTGGGTTTTCAGTGCGACGTCAAGCAATTGGTGTTGTCGCGCGCCAAACGGGCCTTGCAAATCGGCTGCGACGGCATTGTGTCGTCCGGCTTGGAAGTGTCGATGATTCGGGAAGAACTGGGACAGAAGTTGCTGGTGATTACCCCCGGTATTCGTCCGGTGGACAATCGCGAGGACGACGATCAAAAACGCGCGGTCAGCGTGGAGCAGGCCATTCAAAACGGTGCCGATTATTTGGTGGTAGGCCGGCCGATTCGCGACGCCGCGGATCGTAAAGCCATGGCGGAAAAAATTCAGAGCCAAATCGCGGCGCTGTTTGACTAATCGCCATTGTCGCGGGGCGGATTACATTTTATTCCTGATAAAAAGTGGGCATAATGCCTGCCTTTCCATGCATTAACCCGCTTTCGAATGAAAAAACTGGAGAATATCTATTTGATCGGCTTGATGGGGGTGGGTAAAACCACTATCGGCAAGCAGCTGGCCAAAGCCTTGCAGCGGCCGTTTTACGATAGCGATAAAGTCATCGAAGACAGCATGGGCGTGGATATTCCGACCATTTTTTCCTATGAAGGCGAAGAGGGTTTTCGCCTGCGCGAGCAAGCCGTGATTCAACAATTGACGGCTTTGCCCGGCATTGTGATGGCTACCGGCGGCGGTTCGGTGATCAGGCCGGAAAACCGCGAGGCCTTGAAAGCCAGCGGTTTCGTGGTGTATTTGCATTGCTCCATCGATAAAATTTTGTACAGAACCCGCCACGATACGCAGCGGCCGCTGTTGCGTACCGACAACCCCCGGCAGCGTTTGCAAAGCCTATTGGCGGCCAGGGAGCCTTTATATACGGCCTGCGCGGATTTTAAGATCGACTCCGGCTCGTTGCCCGGAAAAACCGTGGTCAAAACCATTTTGCAGCAATACCAGGCTGCACTGGAACATAATGAAAGCATTGCAAGTTGAATTAGACAACGGCCGTAGTTACCCGATTTATATCGGCTCCGGCTTGCTGGCCCAACCGGAATTGCTGACTCGGCATATCCGCTCCAAACAGGTGGCCATCGTCACCAACGAAACCGTCGCCCCGTTGTATTTAGCGCCCGTGCGGGCGGCATTGTCCGCTCATCAAGTGGAGGCGGTGGTTTTGCCGGACGGCGAACAATACAAAACCCTGCAGTATCTGGAAGAAATTTTCGACCGCTTACTGGCGAAAAAATTTAGCCGCAATTCAACGCTGATTGCCTTGGGCGGCGGCGTGATCGGCGACATGGGCGGTTTCGCGGCGGCCTGCTACCAGCGCGGCATTGCCTTTATCCAGATCCCCACTACCTTGCTGGCGCAGGTGGATTCTTCCGTCGGCGGCAAGACCGGCGTCAACCACCCGCTGGGCAAGAATATGATAGGCGCGTTTTACCAACCGCAATGCGTCATCGCCGACGCCGATGTGCTGGACACGCTGGACGACCGGCAATTGTCCGCCGGGCTGGCGGAAGTGATTAAATACGGCCTGATTCGCGATCCGGCATTTTTAGAGTGGCTGGAAGCCAATATGCCGCTTTTAATCGCCCGCGACAAAGCCGCCCTGGCTTATGCCATCGAACGCTCCTGCGCCAATAAAGCCGCCGTGGTCGGCGAAGACGAGTTCGAATCCGGGGTGCGGGCCACCTTGAATTTGGGGCATACCTTCGGCCATGCCATCGAAACCGGCAGCGGATACGGGCATTATCTGCACGGCGAGGCGGTGGCTATCGGCACCTGTTTTGCGGCGGATCTATCCCGCCGGCTGGGCTGGCTGAACGATGCCGACGTCGAGCGCATCGTGGCGCTATTTAAAGCCGCCAACTTGCCGGTTACGCCGCCGGCGGATATGCGTCCCGAACAGTATGTGGATTTGATGGCGGTGGACAAAAAAAATATCGACGGCAAAATTCGCGTTATCTTGTTGGAAAAAGTGGGCAAGGCCTCTCTGCCTGTGAACGTGGATTTGGAACAGTTGCAGGCGACGTTGAAAGCTTATGTTGGATAACGGCGAATTCACTTACGACTTTCAAAAGCGCCCGAAAATTGCCGGCAATGCCAGGCAGGCGGAGCGCGCGCTGATTAGCGTGGACCGCTCTCAAAAGCTGGATTTGTTGGTCCATCTGTTGACCAATCTGCGGCAATCCCTGATCGTCTGCGGGCCGGACGGCATAGGCAAAACCACCTTGTTGCAAACCTTCTCGGAAACCCATAAGGACACCTGGCCTATTTGCCTGCTGCCGGGTTCGGGTGCAGTGAGTTTCGAATCGGCGGTGGCGCAGTTGAGCCGGTTTTTGAATCTCAGCAATGCCAGCGTGAATTTCGATTTGTCGTCCTTGCGGGCATTTTGCGACAAGCAGAAAGTCGTTTTGATTATCGACGACGCCGGCGAACTGATGCCGGGCTTGATTGGCGAATTGATCGACTTTGCCGATTCCTTGGCCGGCTTGCGGTTGGTGTTGGCCATGAGTAACGACGAGTTGCAGGAGAAGGCGGCTTCGGACAGCGCCATCGATGAGTGCCATTTCATCGAATTGCCGCCGCTTAATCAGCAGCAATGCCGGGACTACCTACAAAACCTGTCGGCCCTGCCGGGTTCGCCGCTTTCCTTTAACGCCATCACCGATACGCTGGTGGAAGACATGTATCTGCAAACCCAAGGGGTGCCGGGTAGGTTAATCGCCGAGCTGCCGAAGTTTAAGGAATATCAAAACCGGCGGGGCCGGCAAACCGGTTTGTGGATCGGCATCGTTATGGTGCTCGCCGCGGCGGGTTATGCCGTTAAAGCTTTCCTGCCCGAGGATCTTTTAGGCGGCGCGAGTTCAGAAACCGCTATCCGGCAAGAGCCGGCGCGGATCCCGAATGAACCTGTAGACTCGGTGCCTGCGCCGGCGCTTGAATCGGCGGCTCAGGTCGAAGAAAACATCGCGCCCGCCAGCGAATTGTTGCCGGAATCCTTGTTGGGCGAAGACTTGCCTGTGCAGACTGAGCTGCCGAAAGCTTCGGCGGAACAGCTAGTTGCCGAGTCCGCGGCGCGAGCGGAAAAACCGGCTGAAACTATTCCGGTGCCGCCCGTCGAATCGGTCGAGGCCGGCGAGTCGGCCGGGATGGATACCGTCGTACCGGTTGTTCCCGCAGTAACGGAAGCGCGGCAGCCTGAAATCAAGCCGGAAGACAGCAAACCCGTGGAAAAGCAGCCGACAGCCGAAACCAAACCGGTTGAGAAACCGTCTGTTGCGCAAAAACCGGCTTTACCTAAGCCGGCCGGCGCCGAAGTTGACGGCGGCGATCTCGATTGGATCATGGCCCAGCCCGCCAATAATTACACCGTACAAGTGATGGTGCTTTCCAGTAAAGCATCGGTGACGCGCTTTTTACGTAAATATGCCGACTATCGAGATGGTCTAAAATATTACGCCATCGGCAAAGAAGGCCAGGAAAAATATGTGATCATTTATGGTTCCTTTGCGTCGTCCATCGAGGCATTGAACAATAAATCCGATATGCCCAGCGAATTTAACAGCGGTCTGGTCAAGCGCTTTAATCAAGTGCAAAAGGCTAGCCGGCGCAAATAGGTGTAACTATTCAGTGAATGCCGGCCGATGCGGATCAATTGCGTAGGTTGGGTTGGGTTGGGTTAGCTCGATAGAGCGTAACCCAACTATTGAAGCCATTGCACCGCCATAAGCCGATGCGTTGGGTTACGGCTAGCGCCTAACCCAACCTACGCTGAATAGTTACCCTTATTTTTAAATTTTGTTGCGGATGCCTCTCAGGCGGCATCCCTTTACCGTTCAAAACCAATGACACCATTAAATAACGATTTATTCCTCCGCGCCCTGTTAAAACAACCTGTCGAACGCACTCCGGTTTGGATGATGCGTCAAGCCGGGCGCTATTTGCCCGAATACCGCGAAGTCCGCAATAAAGCCGGCAGCTTCATGCAACTGTGTACCAATCCGGAACTGGCTTGCGAGGTGACGTTGCAACCGTTGGACAGATTCGATTTCGATGCGGCGATTTTGTTTTCCGATATTCTGACCATACCCGATGCCATGGGGTTGGGGTTATCGTTTGCGGAAGGCGAAGGCCCGCAATTCGCTCACCCGGTCAGAACCGCCGCCGATGTGGCCAAATTGCCGATTCCCGATCCTGAGGCGGAATTGCGCTATGTGATCGACGCGGTGCGTTTGATCAAAACCAACCTGAACGGCCGCGTGCCGCTGATCGGCTTTTCCGGCAGCCCCTGGACGCTGGCGACCTATATGGTGGAAGGCAAAAGCAGCAAATCCTTCCAGAAAGTCAAAAGCATGATGTTTGAACAACCGCTGTTGATGCATCAAATGCTGGATAAATTGGCGCATTCGGTGGCGGCTTATCTGAACGCGCAAATCGCCGCCGGCGCCGGCGCGGTGATGGTATTCGATACCTGGGGCGGCATGCTCAGCCACAACGATTATCTGGAGTTTTCCCTGCGTTATGCGCAGCAGGTCAGACAGTTGTTGAATACGAAGCGCGATGGCCGGCAAATTCCGACCATTCTGTTTACCAAGGGCGGCGGCCTCTGGCTGGAAGCGATGGCCGACACCGGCTACGACGCGCTGGGGCTGGATTGGCAAACAGACATCGGCAATGCCCGCGCCCGCGTCGGCGACAAAGTGGCCCTGCAAGGCAACATGGATCCCATCACCTTGTACGCGCAACCGGAAGTCATTCGGGAAAAAGTCGGCAAAGTTCTGCACAGTTACGGCCATGGTTCCGGCCATGTGTTCAATTTGGGGCACGGTATCTTGCCCGACATCAATCCCGAGCATGTCGCCGCCATGGTAAATGCGGTGCGCGAACTGAGCCCTCAATATCATCAATTGCCATGAAACAATTTCACGGCCTGGACACCCTCTGTCAATCGCATCGGGGCTGGCTGAAACCGCAAGATTTGGCCGCCCTGCTGCAAGCCGACTTACAAGCCTGCCATTGCAGGATTTATGGCTGCATTGACGACGATCCTGAAATCCTGCTGGCTACATTGGCTTTGTTGCCGGAAACATTAAACTACGACAGCTTCGACCAGCGCCTGGATTTCATCGTCGCCGGCCCCATATTACGAAATGACTGCGTGCCTTTGACTTATCGTTTAGAAGGTCGGGCATTTGCCATTACCGGGCGTTGCTCCATGATCGCCCGGGTTTGCGGTGTCGACCTGTACTTGCAGAGCAGTTACACGGCCGTGATCGGCGATACGGCGAGGCAAAAATTTTCCATTGCCATTAAACCTTTGTTACAACAGCTAAAACGGCAATAGCCGGAAAAAATAGTCATACAATTTTTTCTGAAATTCGATAAAATGAAAGCTCTTGGGGGCGACCTGGCTTCGACGTGGGTAGCAAAACCTCAGGTGCATGCCGAGCACAGTACCGCTCGTAAAACCTACTGAACTAAAGTATTCGCAAACGACGAAAACTACTCAGTGGCCTTAGCAGCTTAAAACCTGCACCACTTCTCTGACCGGATGTACTTATGCGTCTGGAGTCTCTTTCGGGAGGCGCTCAGGGATCATATTACATAAGATCGCGCCAGGGCTTAGTTCGGAGCCTAAAGCGCTAAATCCAATCGAAATCGCTGTTGATCCTCTTGGCCCGACGGGTAGTCAACAGTTAAATTAAAAGCGCGGGATAAGCATGTAGAGCTTGTGGCGGAGTGCTTGCGGACGCGGGTTCAATTCCCGCCGCCTCCACCACCAAGATTAAGAACGGGGCCTAAAGCCCCGTTTTTTTGGTTTTAAACAAAGATTTTCCTTGCTGGATTCATTTAATCCACCAATGAGGCCACATGATCCGACGCGCCATCATGAATTCGGCGCTCATTCATCTTTCGTCTCCGGTTTCTCTGCCGCTTCGTCAGCTGCGCCGCCGCCAGCGGATTTAGCCTTGTCCGCCCGCTCTTCCTGCGCCAATACCTTTGTCACGAATATTAGACCGCCCATAATGGCGAGTACCATCACTATTTCTAGCAGCATCCTCATCATAACCATCACCTCGCGCGGAAAGGCAGCGGAATATACCGCCACTGGCCCTTCTAGCCCCCATCCGTGCGAATGTCAACCTCCGAGTGCATTCATCCGCCTCAAAGATTAGGCGAAAACGCTTTTGGACAGAAGCGGCACCCTAATCAAACAGCCGTAATCAACATGCAAAATTGCAGCTAAAATTTCAATCCGGATTGGCCGCCGGTGCGTCCAGATCATTAGCGAGGATCGCGGCCATTTCCTTGCACTGCCAACAAATAACCCTCCGCCCCATCCAAAAAGCGAATTCGAACGACTGATGGGCTTGCGCTAGCTTGCCGCAAGTAGTTCGGTCAAGGCCTATGGATAAGTTTATTGCAATCGCTATTGAGATTGGCGGCTTTTTTGGGTGTGTCGGTTGAATAGTGATTTCTGGCGGGGAATAAAACTCGCAATAAATCCATAACGGATTTTTCAATGCGCTTGCATAATGCTTACATGGATTTTAGGAAAGGACACTCAGCGCTTTAACTTACTGAATTTATTGGGGTGAACGATGGGGCTCGAACCCACGACAACCGGAATCACAATTAGGCCTGTTTTATTTATTAATCAATGACTTAATCAGTTCATTTGTCATCATTAGTCAAAAATAGGCCCTTGATTCTAAAGAAGTTTCATTCTATTTGTCATCAGAATTTTGAGGCCAAATCGAGCTATAGACGGCCCCAAGAAATCAAAATTTGATCATAAGTATTGATCGGTCTCGAAGCTTTAGACATCAAATGTTGTACCCTTCATTTCATAGTTGATCTAGGACCTTTGACACTCAGCACACAAGTAGGCGGCGGTATAGACGCCATAAATGATTTCTCAGTGAGGTTCAGCCAAAATTTCCCGAACCGTATCTAAAGTCATCATCAAGGTCATTGATTGCAAAGGTGACTCTACAAATCCCTGTGAAAGATAAAACTGTTTGGCTGGTTTGGACAGGGCATGAACCAATATAGCGAATACTCCATCATCCCCTCAGAGGTTGACTACTCGACCTTGTGATGACAGCGAATGGCAGCTTTTCGCCAACCAACATTGAGTCGTCTTTGGCTCGACCCGACCCTAAGGAGCCAGTAGGCCCATTTTTTCGAGCGACAACATAAAATCCTAAGGAGACAGTGGGCTTTGTATTAAGAAAGTAAGAGTTTCCAACGTAACAATGAAACAGACATATCAATACCTAAAGGAACCTTACTGATTAATCCCCTCCCCCCAGCGATATAATGTAGCAACAGCTCCATTTTCGTAATGATGCGCATGGAACACTATCAACAACTCAGCTTTGCCGATGCCAAATATGCAAATAATGGTAAAGTCACATTTGGTGGTAACCCACTTGATTTCGGTTACCTATGAGGCAACGACCCACTTTTACTGACCGCCTTGGTTACTTTTAATTTGAGACAATTCGAGTGTCGTAGTATGAATAGTGATTTGGCTTTAATGGTTTATATTGGTGGAAGGCTGTTTCGTGATAGCAAACCACGATTAGCATCAAGACATAGTAGGTTACCTATAGGCGAATTCACCTAACAATCCTCCTTACCGAGTTAGCTTGGACAATAATATGAGCGAGCAAAAAAAAATCGAAATAGACGAGATTCTAGACGTCATAAAAACAGAAGCTAGCCATAGGCATATCGTTCCATTTCTGGGAGCTGGAATATCGGCAGCAGCCGGACTCCCAACAACTAAACT
>NZ_JANIBK010000037.1 GCF_024505165.1 Methylomonas rivi | reverse complement strand
GACGACCCTGTCTGGTGTCAAGAGCAGGAAATTTTTAAAAACAGTAGATTTGTGTTGATGGTAGGGAATAGTAATTATGCCGATCTTTGCCTGATGAGTTTATGCCATGACTTTATTATTGCCAACAGCAGTTTTAGTTGGTGGGGAGCTTGGCTATCTAAAAATAATGAAAAAAGGGTTTACTCTCCAGAACCGGCAAAATGGTTTGGGTCAAATTTAAATCATTTAAATACGTCGGATTTGCTTCTCGAAGAATGGGAAAGCCTTGGATTATGACGGTATTTCGAGCCTATATAATAATGAGTTATATACATTGCCGATTCAAAATAAGCCTGCGGTTTTATACCGAGGCTCTAGGAATTATAGGAGTTCTTTGCCGAATCATGCCAGCAGGAAATTATAGCGAGAGCATTAAAGCCGCTATGGTTTAACTCGGATTTAGTTGCCGATAGCTACCGTACTCGTGTTATAAAAAACCAAATTCGACAAGCCGCATAGATACGAAAATCCCATGGCATTTAAAAGATCCTCAATAACTTTAATTCTTGCGATGTCTTGTTCGTAAATAATAAAGTCTGGCGGCGCACACCAATCCATTCCCAATAATACGTCAAGCTCAGCACCTTGAACATCAATTAACAGCAAACTTAATAATTTTCCACCTATTGCCAAATTCTTTAATGGAAAACAATTAACCTTAGATTCCAAAATTGCATCTTTGAATCTAGGCATATTCGCCCTGTAACTCTCGCCACGGAACGCATTCTGGTCTATCCAGTGAACAACGCTTTCCCTAAAAAATGAACCCTGTCCATGAGCCCAGTCATTTTTAGGGCCGTCGCCATTCATTTCGTAAGCAATTGCCGGATCAATATGATAAAAATCCCGAATAGATTCAACGGAACTCGCGGCGGCTTTAATTAATAGGGTGTTCGGTCTTTTGCTATGCAATTTCTTCAGTTTTTCAAAATAAAACTCAACGGGTTCGATCAAGATCGCTGAAACGTCAGCATTATTCGCTGATGCCAAATATCGGAATATTGGGTCGCACATTTCTCCGTCATTAGCACCAACTTGGATAATGGACCGGGACTCGTTTGTATGATTAAAGAAGTAGTCTAAAAAATCAGCCTCTGATTTTGCATGCTTAAATATTACCTTTGGCTGCTCGATTCGCTTACTCCAGGACTCGTAAGAGACATACATGGGCAAGTCGTCAGAGATAGGCAAATTCAAGATATCGCCAATAGGCGCGATTTGCTCCCCAAATCTTTCCCATCTCGCATGGTTTATAGCCATCTTTTCTATATACCGATGAACAAAAAACGTTCCAAGGGTTTCGTATTCGCTAAATCCTGATATTTCCCCTAAGTCGGTACAATCAAGAATCGCGTCAAACCAGCGTTTTTGGTGGGTCTCTTCTAAATGCCGCGTAAATTCCTTTACCCAACCGACATACGCCGGAAAGCATTGGGCGATAAAACTAAAATTAACGCTTTTATCCAGCTTTAAAAGCCTACTAATGGCATTGAAATATGGCCGGTGATATTCGGTGCCGGTGAAATAAAGTAACCTTTCATCGTGGCTAAAAATTAGCGGCTTAAGCGGAATCGTGTCAGCGTCCCAAATCAGTACCAAATCGTCGTCAAAATCCGAATTCATTAAAGCATGTATCTTTAGCAGTTGCTGGAAGTACCAACCGGCGCGCGCCTCTTTCCCCTGCGGCATCCTGTTTCTGACATACTCAATCGAAAACTCTTTCGCTAATTCATTCTCGTCCAAGACAATCCAGCCCGGGCTGGATAGAACCTCGAATATGCGAACGTATCTCGCCGGAACAATGACCTCATATCGATCGGCAGCAATAAATTTCGGTATTTGCTTAGATGCTCTAATCCATGTGCCGATGTCTTTAATACTGGCAACGCTGGTCACTTTTTTAATTGGTTCATTCATGGCAGTCAAACCCTATTTCGATTGATGGTCAACTAGATATGCATTAAAAACGGTTTTGCCCGCTATTCACGGATGAATCGTTAAGCGAAATATTTAAGTGTCAAAGTTTCTGGGCATATAGCCCAATTTTGACTGAAGCGGTCTGGATTGAAATTTACATGGATGTATTAGTGCTATTGCTTGGCAGCTACACACGTCGAGAATCGTTCAGCATCAATGGCCTAAACTCCGGTGCATTTCATGAAACACCCCAATTTCAATTATGTCCGGCTTGTTTTCAACGCCAGTGCCGTTTTCGCCAACCGCTCACCCAGTACCCAACATAACCGCTTCTCGTGTTCCGTCAGTTCGCTATCGGTTTCCGAACGGTGGCTGGGGCCGTAAGGCGTGCCGCCGCTGATGGTTTCGCGCAGGGCGATTTCGTTGCAGGGCAGGCTCAGCATCAGCATGCCGTGATGCATCAGCGGCAGCATCATGGACAGCAAGGTGCTTTCCTGGCCGCCGTGCATGCTGCCGGTGGAGGTAAACACGCCGGCCGGTTTGCCGGATAGGGCTCCCGAGATCCACATTGCAGTAGTACCGTCTATAAAATGCTTGAGCGGCGCGGCCATGTTGCCGAAGTGAGTCGGGCTGCCCAAGGCCAAGCCGTCGCAGCTTTCCAGTTCGTGTAAGCTGGCATACGGCGCGCCGTCGGCCGGGATGCTGTCGGCGACTTTTTCGCACACTGTCGACACTTCCGGAACGGTGCGCAAAACCGCTTCCGCGCCGGGAACCGATTCCACCCCGCGGGCAATCTGCCGGGCCATTTTCAAGGTGCTGCCGTTGCGGCTGTAATAAATAATCAGGATTTTGGCCATGGTGCTATCTATGCGGATGCCTTAAAAATTGAAATTCATATTGGTCAGCCAGACATGATTGGTCAAATCAGGGCTGCCGTAATTATGCACATACTGCAATTGATAGCCGGTGTCGACATTCAGGAACGGTGCAAGCTTATACCCCACGCCCACATAGCTGCGATTCTGGTTGACGCCACTCTGCACGGAATGGGATAGCCGGCCGTTTTCAATATCGTTGAAATAAACGAATAGTTCGTCCAGCGCGATCAAATAGGCTTTGCTATCGGGAATTGAATACACAAAGCGTACCCGGTGCCGCATCCTGTGGCCGACATCGTCTTCGTGGGCGAACAAACGCTGTTCCAGACGGAAGCGGTATTGAAAGTTTAATTGCGGCGTCCAGTTATCGATCCATTGCACCTGTTCCATGATGTCGTTGGTGGCCAGTTCGAAGTCGGTTTGATCGTTGTATTCGCCCTGCCAGGTATAACCGGCCCACAGTTGCAGCTTTTTGGTCACCTTGTAGCCCAGCAGCGGACGGACGATGGCTTGGCTGAATTTGTTGTTGTCTCCGCGGGTACGGGGATGCAGTTCCAAAAATGTCAGATAGGGGCTGCCGCCGAAATCGGTTTGAAAGGTGTTGCTGATCCATATGCTCATGTCGTCGTTAACCGGCTCGGCGAAGGTGGGCATGGACAGGGCCAGCATCGCGGCCAAAGGGCTAAAGCGTTTCAGCATAAAAGTCGGGTCGATAAAGTAAGGGATTTAAAGGATATTCAATATGTTTTCCGGCGGGCGGCCGACGGCGGCCTTGCCGTTGGCCAATACGATGGGCCGCTCTATCAGTTTGGGAATGCGGATCATGGCCGCAATCAGCTCCGCGCCGCTGAGGGACTTGTCGTCCAGGCCGTTTTCCTTGTACTCGGTCTCCTGGGTGCGCATCAACTGGCGCGGCTGCAGGCCCAGTTTATTGAGTATGTCGGTTAGCTCTTCCGTGGTGGGCGGATGTTTCAGATACTCGACCACATCGGGCTGTATGCCTTTTTCTTCCAACAATTTCAAGGTTTCGCGGGATTTGCTGCAACGCGGGTTGTGATAGATTTTAACGCTCATGGTTTACGCCCCTTTGTGTCTCGACAAGCCGCTATAATAACATTCCCACTTCAATAGACCGCGTGCAAAGCTATGCAACTACCCAATTATTCCGCCGCCCGCGTGCTGGTCGCCGGCGATTTGATGCTGGACCGCTACTGGCACGGCCCCACTTCACGCATTTCGCCGGAAGCGCCGGTGCCGGTGGTGCATGTCAAGCAGGACGAACAGCGGGCCGGCGGGGCCGGCAACGTGGCTTTGAACATCGCCGCCCTCGGCGCCAAAGTCTCGTTGCTGGGTTTTACCGGCGAGGACGAAGCGGCGGTGGCGTTGGAAACCTTGCTGAAAAAGGCCGGGGTGTTGTGCCTGTTTCAAGGCGTGCCGCACCATCCCACCATCACCAAATTGCGGGTGATGAGCCGGCACCAGCAATTGATCCGGCTGGATTTCGAAGACGGCTTTCACGATGTCGACACCGACTTGCTGCTGCACCAATACCACGCCGAGATGATGCAATCGGCAGTGGTGGTGCTGTCCGATTACGGCAAGGGTACTTTGAGCAAGGTCGAACAGTTCATCCGTCTGGCTAAACAACTGAAAAAGCCGGTACTGGTCGATCCCAAGGGCAGCGATTTTGCCATTTACAAACAGGCGACCTTGATCACGCCGAATTTGAGCGAATTCGAAGCCGTGGTGGGGCGTTGTGCTGACCAGCAACAAATCGTCGAGCGCGGTCTGAATTTGCTGGCAGAGCTGGAGCTGGACGCCTTGCTGGTGACGCGCGGCGAACACGGCATGTCGTTGTTGAGTAAGGATGCCGAACCGTTGCATTTGCCGACCCATGCACGGGAAGTGTTCGATGTGACAGGCGCCGGCGACACGGTGATTTCGGTATTGGCCGCCAGTCTGGCCGCCAAAAAATCCCTGGCCGAAGCCACCCAGCTTGCCAACATCGGCGCCGGCATCGTGGTCGGCAAAATGGGCACCGCCACCGTCAATACCGAAGAACTGGCCGCAGCCCTGCACGGCCCACGCGCTCATCACAAAGGCGTTTGCACCCTAGCCGAACTGTTGAAAGAGCGCGCCGCCGCCAAACAAAACGGCGAAAAAATCGTCGCCACCAACGGCTGTTTCGACATTTTGCACCCCGGCCATGTCCGCTACCTGCAGCAGGCCAAAACCCTGGGCGACCGTTTGGTGGTATTGGTCAACAGCGACGCCTCCGTGCAGCGCTTAAAAGGCCCCGAACGTCCGGTCAACAAACTGGACCACCGCATGGAAATGCTGGCGGCGCTGGACTGCGTGGACTGGGTAGTACCGTTCGAGCAGGACACGCCGAAGGAGGTCATCGACCAACTGTTGCCGGACATTCTGGTCAAAGGCGGCGACTACACCGACATCACCGGCATCGCCGGTCATGAAAGCGTGCTGGCCAATGGAGGCGAGGTGAAAATTCTGTCGTTTATCGAGGGGCATTCGACGACTTCGATTATTCAGACGATTAAAGAAAAATCGCAAAGCTGAGACTGTGCTGATGCAAGCAAGATATTTTAAAAGTAATAAGCTAATTAAATAGGAAGAATCAATGGCAACCTTTATGTTAATGGAGCCAACTAATCAAAGCTTCCAAGAACTAATAGGCAATGGTATAAAATACCAAGTACCACGCTTCCAGCGAGATTATGCCTGGGATAAGCAACAGTGGGAAGATTTGTGGGCGGATATAGAAACGATAGCCGAAGAACAATTCCATTATATGGGTTATATCGTTTTACAGCGTAAAGCACAATATGACTTCGAAGTTATAGATGGTCAACAGCGATTAATAACTCTGTCATTAATTATATTAGCGGCCATGAAAAACATTCAGGCCTTGGTTGACAAAGGTCAGGAAGTTAATGAAAACAACCATAGACTAAAAGTCTTGAAAGAGCGTTATATTGGGTCAACTAATCCAATTTCTCTAAGAGTGGACAGTAAGTTATCTCTAAACCGAAATAACAGTGTTAACTTCAAAGCAATATGCGACAATTTGGAAGCACCAAATAAACGTGGTCAAACCAACACCAATAAACTGATAAATAGATGCTTCAAGTTTTTTGAAGAAAAAAAAACAGGTGATAGCGGACAAGAAGTTGCTGAGTTTATTGAACGCGTTGCATCAGGAATGATTTTTACTAAAATTGTAGTTCAGGATGATCTAAATGCCTATAAAGTTTTTGAAACACTAAACGCGCGTGGCGTACAATTATCTACTCCGGATTTACTTAAAAACTACATATTTTCTATTGTTACAAAAAATGATAATGTAGACGATCAAGATCTGAATGATCTCGACGAAAGTTGGTCAGAGATTGTATCTCAATTAGGAGAAAGCAATTTCACCGACTTCATTCGCTATCACCACAATTTTCAAGCCAGTTTATCACAAAAGAGAGAGCTTTTTTCTTCAGTCAGAAAACTGGCCGATACTCCAGAAAAAGCTTATGCTTATCTGCGCTCTTTAGGAATATACGCCCCCGTATATGCATCTTTATTAAATCCTGAAGACGATTGGTGGGCAAATCAAGAAATAGATTATCGTGAAGCCAAAAAATATTTGGAAGGCTTTGATTTGTTTAATATTAAGCAACCATTTACTGTCTTAATGAGTGCGTTTCATCGATTTTCTCCAGATGAGTTTGTAAAACTTACCAGATATATATATGTACTATCCATTCGATATAACGTCATATGTCATTTCTCACCAAATGAACAGGAAACAGCCTATAATCAATTAGCAATTAAAATCCATAATCGTGATTATACTAGAGCCAGCCATATCAAAAATAGCGAAATATTTAAGAAACTTTACCCTAGTGACGATGCGTTCTCTAATGCTTTCGAATTTCATAAAATGCCCAGTCGGCGCAGCGAGAAGAAAATTCGATTTCTATTATCTGAAATAGAATATTATCTTGGCCACAATACAAATTATACAAAAACAACATTAGAGCATATATGTCCATACAATCCAGATGAGAATTGGGACAACTATTTTGGCGGTGGCATCAACGACATTCAAGACCGATTAGGAAACGTCATTTTACTTGAGAAAGATCAGTTAGGCCGTTCGGGTTTTGCGGATAAAAAAATAGCTTATATGAATTCTCATTACCCGCTGGCCATGAAAGTGGCCTCATACGATCAATGGAATTTGCAGAACTTAAATGACTATCAAGCGTGGCTTGCAACTCAAGCTGTTCTAACTTGGAAAGTATCTTACGAATAAAATAGGAGTGTATTTTTACTCCGTAATTCACCGGATAACTCTTAAATATTTTACCCAGAGCATACTCTTCTTCATGAATTACATAAGAAACCGCCTCCACCAATACTGGCTCCTGGCCCGCTTCGATAAACCCATCGGCATTTTCATTTTGCTATGGCCGACCTTGTGGGCCTTGTGGATTGCCGGCGACGGTAGGCCGGATGGACTGGTGTTGTTCGTGTTTGTCTCTGGCGTGGTGTTGATGCGCGCGGCCGGTTGCGTGATCAACGATTACGCCGACAGGGATTTCGATCCGCATGTCGACCGCTGCAAGTTGCGGCCGATCGCCGCCGGCAAGGTTACACCCAAAGAAGCGCTGATCGTATTTGCCGTGTTGTGTCTGACCGCCTTCGGTCTGGTGTTGCTGATGAATCTCTACACCATCGCGCTGTCTTTCATCGGCGCGTTTTTGGCCGCCAGTTACCCGTTCATGAAACGCTATACCCACCTGCCGCAGGCCTATCTGGGGGCGGCCTTCGGCTTTGCGGTGCCGATGGCGTTTGCCGCGCAAACCAACGAAATTCCGTCGGTAGGCTGGATTTTGTATCTGGCGGTGCTGCTGTGGGCGCTGGTGTACGACACCATGTATGCGATGGTGGACATCGACGACGATTTGAAAATCGGGGTTAAATCCACCGCTATTTTATTCGGCAAGCGGGTGCGGGAAATCACCGCCGGCTTGCAGCTGGTTATCCTGGGGCTGTTGATAACCGTTGGTCTTATGCAGCAATTGAGCTGGCCGTATTACGCCGGTTTATTGGTTGCCGCCGGATTAGGCATTTACCAGCAAAAATTGATTTTTCATTTCCACAAGCCCGATTGTTTTAAGGCCTTTTTGAATAACAACTGGTTCGGTTTGGCGGTGTTTGCCGGTTTGCTGGCGGCATATCTATGATCGACGCCAACGCTTAGCCAGTGATATGCTCCCCCTCGATTATGCAAATATATATTCAGGAGGGGAAATGCATCATTCAATCAAGCTTTCCGCGTTACTGCTTGCCGTGTTGGCGGCTGGCGGCATACACGCGGCGGAACTAACCCGCGCCCAAGTCGAGCAACTATTGGCCAAGGCCGATAAACAACACCCCGCCCCGCTACGGCGCAAGGATTTGACCGATCTGGATTTGTCCGGGCTAGACTTTCGCAACGCCGATTTGTGGGGGGCGGACTTGCGCCGCGCCAATCTGAGTAAAGCCAATCTGGCCGGCCTGAATCTGGATTTGACGGTGATGACCAAGATTAATTTGGCTGGGGCGAATTTGTCCGGCACCAGTATCTTCGGCGTGAGTTTGATGCATGCGGATGCCAGTAACGCCAATTTCAGCGGCAGTCGGGTTATCGCGGTCATGGAAGGCGCCAATTTCAGCAACGCCGACATCAGCAACGCCGATTGGGCGGCGGACATGAAAAATCAATCCATGGGTTTGATGCGCGCCAATTTAAAAGGCGCCAATCTCAGCGGTGCCAATCTCAGCAATAGCAAGCTGGGGCGGGCGATGCTGAAGCATGCCAAGCTGAACAACGCCAATTTGAAAAATGCCGATTTGTTTTCGGCGGAAATGGACGGCGCCAATCTGACCGGCGCCGATTTGAGCGGCGCCAATCTGTCTTCCACTAAACTGCACGATGCGATTTTTACCGACGCCATTATGACCGGCGCGCGTTTCGACGGCGCGCAACATGTTCCAGCCGGCGTCGGCCGATAGCGGAAAATGCCATGCAGATCCCCAAACAATTGTTGCAACGTAAACCGGTCGATGCCTTAACCGCCATCGAAAACAGCCTGAAACAAACCCTGACCGCCAAGGACCTGACTTTATTGGGGGTCGGCGGCATTATCGGGGCCGGCATTTTCGTATTGACCGGCATCGCCGCCGCTAAATATGCCGGGCCGGCGATCGTGGTGTCGTTTGTGCTGGCCGGCATCGCCTGTGCGTTGGCGGCCCTGTGCTACAGCGAGCTGGCGGCCATGATGCCGGTTTCCGGCAGCGCGTACAGTTATGCCTACGCCACGTTGGGCGAACTGATGGCCTGGATCATCGGCTGGGATCTGATATTGGAATATGCCCTGGCCAGTAGCACGGTGGCGATAGGCTGGGCCGGCTATCTGGTCAGTTTTCTGGACAGTTTGGGAATGGGGTTGCCGCCTTATCTAAGCACGGCCTATCTGGCCGATCCGGCGCGGGGCTTCATCAATTTGCCGGCGGTGGCGATTATTTTATGCTTGACCGGCTTGTTGGTGGCGGGCATTCGCCAGTCGGCGATGTTTAATTTTGTCATGGTGACGGTCAAATTGGCCGTCATTATCGTATTTATTCTGGCCGGGGCCGGGCATATTCAGGCGCAAAACTGGGCGGATTTTTCCCCATTCGGCTTCGGCGGCGTGTTGACCGGGGCCGGGGTGATTTTCTTTGCCTACATCGGTTTCGATGCCGTATCGACCGCCGCCCAGGAAGCCGTCAATCCGCAAAAGGACGTGCCGTTCGGCATTATCGCCTCATTGCTGATTTGTACCCTGTTGTACATTTTGGTGGCCGGCGTGCTGACCGGTATTATTTCGTATCGGGAACTCAACGTGGCGGCGCCGATTGCGCTGGCGGTGGACCATATCGGCATGTTGTGGCTGTCGCCCGTGGTTAAAATCGGCGCGATAGCCGGATTGACCTCGGTGATACTGGTGTTGCTGATGGGGCAAAGCCGCATTTTCTTCGCCATGGCCAAGGACGGCTTGTTGCCGCCGGTGTTTGCCGAAGTGCATCCGCAATTTCAAACGCCGCATCTTTCGACCATGATGGTAGGCGTTGCGGTGGCGCTGTTGGCCGGCTTCATGCCGATCGAGAAGCTGGGCGAGTTGGTCAGTATCGGCACTTTGTTTGCGTTTGAACTGGTGTGCGGCGGGGTATTGGTATTGCGGATCAGCCATCCCGGGCTGGAACGGCATTTTCGTTGCCCGGCGTCGCCTTTCGTGCCGGTTGCCGGGATCGTGGTCTGCCTGGGCTTGATGGCGGGTTTGCCGCTGGATACTTGGTTGAGGCTGTTGGTTTGGCTGCTGATCGGGTTTGGGATTTATTTCGGTTATGGCGTCAGACATAGCAAATTGCGGTAAGGAATAGGGAAGCGAATCCCGGTCTGCTGTCATAGGCTGGCCGTTAGAAAAAATTGCCGATCCGGCGATCCTGTCTATAATTAACGCGCCGGCTGCTGCGCGGCAGGGGCGGCACAATTGGGTGTACTTAATTTAGGAGGATGATTGATGGAAAAAATAAAACTAGGCTTGGCGGCGGGTTTGATAGGGTTGGCCAGCTCAACCGCTAATGCTATTACCTTGAATATCGATTACAGCTTCGACAGCAATAATTTCTTTTCCAATCAAGTGCGGCGGGACATTTTCGAAGCCGCGGCGGGTTTTTACGAAACCCGCCTCGGCGATAATTTACTGGCAATCGATTCGGCCGGTTCCAACCAATTCAATGCCATCTTCGATCGTCCGGATACCGGCGCGGAGCACACTATAAACGGCTTCGATGTGGCTGCCGATACGCTGACCATTTTTACCGGCGGCAGAAATTTGAGCGGCTCTACTCTGGGTTTTGGCGGGCCGGGCGGCTACAGTCTCAGCTTCACGTCCACAAGCTTTTTTGACAATTCGGTATCCCGCGGCCAGGGCGATGGTACCCGCGCCTCGGTGGAAGGTGCGGGCGCATTCGATTTTGCAACCTGGGGCGGCGTTATCAGTTTCGATACCGGGAGCAACTGGTATTTCGATAGCGATGTCGGCACGGACGAGAGTTTTTCCGGATTCGATTTTTATTCGGTTGCCTTGCACGAAATCGGTCATCTGCTGGGCTTCGGTATCGCGGATTCGTGGAACAATCAAATCGTTGCCGGTGCGTTTACCGGCGGCGAATCGGTTGCCTCCTTTGGCGGACCGGTAGCGTTAAACGGCGGCTTGGATCATTGGGCCGAAGGCACTGCCAGTGGCGGCCGGGAAACCAACTTCGATCCGACCATAGGCAACGGCGTCCGCAAGCACCTTACCGATCTCGACCTGGCCGCGCTGAGCGACATTGGCTGGCAAGTCAATGCGGCGCCCGTGCCGGTTCCCGGCGCGGTTTGGCTATTCGGTTCGGCATTGCTGGGTTTGATGGGCATTTCCCGCGGGCGCCTTGCTTCCGCTTAACCCCAATGGAGGTTGTCGTAAAAGGTAGGTCGGGCTGAATGCAATAAAGTCCAACGTTTTGATTTTGTTGGGTTACGCTATGCTAACCCAACCTACATTTTGGCTTTTACGACAGCCTCCAATGGGAGCGGGATTGGCGCCCGCCCGGCCCGATTGAATGCAAGCCGGACGGGCTTTTTTACAAGGCCTGCCGCAACAAGGCGGTTCCAACCCCAATAAAGCCGACGGTGGTAATCATAAAGCTGATGGCTGTATAAACTTTCCAATGGGTTTTATGCCAAAAATCTGGATCGAAGGCGGCTATCACAAACACGGTTGGATTGGCAAAACCGCCGATTGCCACGCACCAGCAGGCAAATACCGGCAAATCGATACCCGCCCCGTAAAAACCCAAATTGAACAAGGCCATCAGCGCATAATCGACGTGGGCTCTAATCATGGTTTTGTAATCGACCAAGAATTTTTCGTCGATACCCTGGATGGGGAACCAGCGCGCGAACGTCATCAGCCACGCCGACAGGATCAGTGCGGCCATACACGCCACCGCGCCTATTAACAAAATTGACATAAGTTCTCCGGAGTTAAAGCTCGAAAGCGTTGGGTTTGCCGGTACCGAACCGGATGAATCGGCTTCGGGCCGTGCGTTAACGGGATGAATAAAGCGCTGTTTAGACCGCGAAAACGGGGGCGAAACCCGGCCGAATAGTTTTCAGGGCCGGATTATCGCATTCGCAAACTTTGTATCAGCGTCCGATTGCGAGATATTGTAAACCCGCTTGTTTGACCAATTTAGGTTCGTACATGTTGCGGCCGTCGAAAATCACTTTATCGTTCAACTGGCGGCTTAATTGTTCGAAATCCGGACTGCGGAACTGTTTCCATTCGGTGACGATGACTAAAGCGTCGGCATCGCGCAAGGTGTCCGGCTGCATTTCGCAATACACCAAACCGGCCTTGTCGCCGTAAATACGCCGGGCTTCGTGCATGGCTTCCGGATCGTAAACCCGCACGGTGGCGCCGGCGGCTATTAAGGCTTCGATTAAAACCCGGCTGGGCGCTTCGCGCATGTCGTCGGTGTTGGGCTTGAAGGCCAGGCCCCATAATGCAAAGGTCTTGCCCGCCACGCCGTCCGGATAATGAGCGGAAATTTTTTCGAACAGGCGGTGTTTTTGCCTATCGTTGACGTTTTCCACTGCGGTCAATAATTCGGCGTGGTAGCCCATTTCCTTGGCGGTACGCTCCAGGGCTTTCACATCTTTCGGAAAGCACGAGCCGCCATAGCCGCAACCGGGGTAAATGAAGCTGTAGCCGATACGGCTGTCGGAACCGATACCGTGGCGGACGTGTTCGATATCCGCGCCCAGCCTTTCCGCCAGATTGGCCAGTTCGTTCATGAAACTGATCTTGGTGGCCAGCATGGCGTTGGCGGCGTATTTGGTCAGCTCGGCGGAGCGGATGTCCATGATGATGACGCGTTCCCGGCTGCGGTTGAACGGGGCGTACAGGGCTTTCAACAATTCGGCCGTGCGCGGATTATCGGTGCCGATGATGATGCGGTCGGGTTTCATGAAGTCGTCCAGCGCGGAACCTTCCTTCAAAAACTCCGGGTTGGACACCACGTCGAATTCTTGCGCTTCGCCGCGTTGCGCCAATACCTCCAGCACGGCTTGCTTGACTTTGTCGGCGGTACCCACCGGTACCGTGGATTTATCGACGATGATCTTGTAATCGGTCATGTGTTCGGCGATGCTTTTGGCCACCGCCAGCACGTATTTCAAATCGGCCGAGCCGTCTTCGTCCGGCGGGGTGCCGACGGCGACAAACTGGAATAAACCGAAATCCACGGCTGTCTTGACATCGCTGGTGAAGTGCAAGCGGCCGGCCAGCATATTGTCCTTGACCATTTCTTCCAGGCCGGGCTCGTATATCGGAATGATGCCTTGTTGCAGCTTGTCGATTTTGCTCTGGTCCACATCCATGCACATGACTTGATTGCCGACATCGGCCAAGCACGCACCGGTTACCAAGCCGACATAGCCGCTACCAAATACCGTAATTTTCATCTTCACTCCTCAAAAAATAATTTAGTTTGTCCGTTTTAGCCGATACAGGGCGGAAATATCTTCGTCGCCAAAGCCCTGTTGCATGAGCAATCGATAATCGTGCAGCGTCGAATTCGTTAATGGGCAATCCAGATGGGCTTGCTCGGCCATTTGTCGGCAAATCAGTAGATCCTTGTGGTGCAATGCCAGCTTAAAACCGGGCCGAAAGATGCCGTTCGCCATGGTTTTGCCGCGATGCTGTAAAAACCAGTTTCCGGCCGCGCCGCCGGAAACCACATCGATGACTTTTTCCATATCCAGGCCTTGAGCTTGGGCGAAGGCCAAGGCCTCGGCGACCGCTTGATTGATGCCGGCGCACATAATCTGGTTGACCGCTTTGCAGGCCTGTCCCGAACCGGTTTCGCCCAAGTGCTCGATGCGGGCCGTCATGGCTTGCAGTACCGGCTTTACCCGCTCGAGCACGTCGCCGTCGCCGCCGACCATCATGGCCAAGCTGCCCTTACCGGCGCCTTCCACGCCGCCGGATACCGGCGCGTCGAGAAAATCCGCCCGTTTGTCTGCCAGTAACGCTGCCGCCTGTTTGGCGGTAGCGCTGCTGACGGTCGACATGTCTACCACAACCGAACCGGGCTTGATGGTGTCGCACAGCGCCGAAACCACCTCCAGCACATCCCGGTCGGCAGAAACGCAGAGCAGGATCGCATCGGTTTGCGCGGCCAAGGCTTGCGGGCTGGCAAGCGCCTGAATGCCTAATTCGGCGGCCAGCGCGTCCGCCTTGCACGCGGTGCGGTTATAAACCGCTTGCAGATAGCCCGCTTTCGCCAGATTGCGGGCCATGCCCTGGCCCATGGCGCCTAAGCCGATCAAGCCTGTTCGCATCGGTTGTTCTCCGGGTTGCTGGTGGACAATATTTTCACCGTGAAAAAGAAGCTACAACGCGCCTTGCTCGCGTAGCAAGCCAGCAATATTTTCGGCTAATTTTTGATAGCCTTGGTCGTTGGGATGTACGGCGTCCGATTTTAGTTCGTTTGTAGACAAAATGCTCGGCAAGGTATCAAGGTCGATGGGCACTTGCTCGGATTGGGCCAGTTCGGCATAGATTTCCGCGCTATGTAATAAAATCAAGCCGAACTTGGGCACCCCCAGCATTACCACCGCAATGTTGCGTTGCTTGGCCGCCGCTATCATGGCTGTTAGATTGGCCCGGGTTTCCTCGGCATTGATTTGCCGCAAAATGTCGTTACCGCCATGAATCAGAATCAATAAATTCGGTTGATATTCGTCCAGTAACGCCGGTAGGCGCTGCCGGCCCTCGCTGCTGATTTCGCCCGGTACGCCGGCATTAATCACTTCCCGGCCGGATAATGCGGCCAAGATGGCCGGATAGTCGCGTTCCGCCGTGGCACCGGTACCGTGAGTCAGGCTATCGCCGAATGCCAGAATAACCGCGTCCCCCGGCAGTTTACTCAATTTGGGGGCTTCTTGGCCGCATGCCATTAAACCGAGTAATATCAAGCCGATAATCCATTTTTTCACGATGCAAGTTCCTTGTCCTTCAATCCATGCTTTAGGCAACGGGTTCCCGGTTACTTTTCCAGATAAGTATAGGCGTTTAATCCGGCCGATAATTCTTGCTCGAAAGCCTGCTTTTGCGCGGCATCGAGCGGGGTGTTGGCCAATTTTTGCCGGTAGGCGGTTTTCAGCGCGGCAGTGTCGATATGCACGTAATCCAGCAACTCGCTGACATCCTCGCCTTCCATGAATTCGCCGAAGCGGTAGCCGTCGCCGTCCAGCTCGATGTTAATGGAATGGGTGTCGCCGAACAAATTGTGCATATCGCCCAAAATTTCCTGGTAAGCGCCTACCATGAAAAAGCCGACCAGATACTCTTCGTTTTCGGTAATGGCATGCAGCGGCAGCGTGTTGCTGATGTTTTGCTGATCCACATAGTGGTCGATGCGGCCGTCGGAATCGCAGGTTAGATCTTGCAATACCGCGCGGCGGGTGGGTTGCTGTTCCAGGCGATGTATCGGCATGATGGGGAAAATCTGGTCTATGCCCCAGATATCCGGCATGGATTGAAACAGGGAAAAGTTGCAAAACACTTTATCGGCCAGCTTTTCGTCCAGTTCCCGCAGAATTTCGCGGTGTTGATGATTATGCGGATTCAGGTTGTTTTGAATTTGCTGGCACAAGCCGACATAGGTTTTTTCGGTTTCCGCCAGTTCAGGAAGCGATAAATCGCCCTGTACAAAGCGCGCCCGGGCTTCGGCCATGTCGAATTGGGCGTTATGGTAGGCCTCGCTGATGTTACGGAAAACCGCGGCCGGCAAATTTTCGGCGCCCTGCAGGCTTTCCACTTCGGTGACATTGGTAATCAATACGGCATGATGGGCGGTGATGGCGCGGCCGGATTCGGTGATGATGTTGGGTTGCGGCAGCTTGTGGTCATGGCTGACTTCCGCGAAGCTGCGCACGATATTTTCCGCGTATTCGGTCATGCTGTAATTGATCGAGCATTCCCGCCGCGAGCCGCTGCCGTCGTAATCCACGCCCAGACCGCCGCCGGCATCGACGGTGGCTATCGGGGCACCGAGCTTGTGCAGCTGCAAGTAAAACTGGCCTGCTTCTTTCAGCGCCAGTTTGATGTCGTGAATATTGGCGATCTGCGAACCCATGTGGAAGTGCATCAGTTGCAGGCAATCCAGCATGGATTTTTCCCGCAAGCGGGCAATTAGTTGCAGCACCTCGCTGGCGTGCAGGCCGAATTTGGATTTTTCCCCGCCGCTGTTTTGCCATTTGCCGGCGCTGATGGTGGACAAGCGCACCCGCAAACCGATCAAGGGTCGCACCTTTAATTTGGCCGCCTCCTCGATGATCATTTCCAGTTCGGAGGGTTTTTCGATGACGATGAACACCGATAAACCCATCAGTTGCCCCATCAAGGCCATGCGGATATACAGTCTGTCCTTGTAACCGTTGCAGACGATGGTGCCGCCGGGTTTGGCAAGGCCTAAAATTGCCAGCAATTCCGGTTTGCTGCCGGCTTCCAGGCCGATATGTTCGGCGGAGACGATGCTCTCGACCACATTGCCCTGCTGGTTGACTTTAATCGGATAAACCGGGGTGTAGTGGCCCTGATAATCGTGGGTTAACCGGGCCTGGTCGAACGCCTGTTGTAGGCGGCGAATGCGGTCCGGCAAAATATCGGTAAACCGCACCAGCACCGGAAAGTTTAGGCCTTTGTCTTGCAGCGCTTTGGCAACGCCGTGTAAATCGATTTCGGTTTCGCAGTCGGTTTGCGGTCTGACACAGACATGGCCCTGCTGGTTAATGGAAAAATAACCATTGCCCCATTGTTCGATGGCATAAAGCTGTTTGGATTTTTCAATCGACCATGGTTGTGTATGCACGCACGCTCCTAAAGGACTGTCATAATGGTGCGGAAATTCTAAAGTATAATGATGAAGCTTATATGACTTTTTACAGGACTTTCATCATGCTCGACGATCAATGGTTCAGCGAAGCTCAAGAACCTTCCGGCACCGCCTTTTCACTAAAGATCAAACGCAAACTGCACGAGGAGCAATCCGAGTTTCAGTTTCTGGAAATCTACGAGACCGAGCAGTTCGGCAATCTGATGGTCATCGACGGTTGCACCATGGTGTCGACCCGCGACAACTTCTTTTACCACGAGATGATGAGCCACCCGGTGTTGTATACCCACCCCAATCCGAAAAAAGTCTGGATTATCGGCGGCGGCGATTGCGGCACCCTGCGGGAAGTGCTGAAACACCCCGGTATCGAGCAAGCCGTGCAAATCGATATCGACGAGCGGGTCACCCGGTTGTCCGAAATCTATTTTCCTGAATTGTGCGAGTCGAATAACGATCCGCGCGCCGACCTGAAATTTATCGACGGCATCAAATGGGTGAAAGACGCGGCGCCCAATAGCGTCGACATTATCATCGTCGACAGTACCGACCCGGTCGGCCCGGCGGAGGGCTTATTCAGCGCCGATTTTTATAAAGATTGTTTTAATTGCCTGACCGAAAACGGCATCGTGGTGCAGCAAAGCGAATCGGCGTTGCTGCACATGAAAATCCTGCAGGAAATGCGCGGCGAGATGCAGGCAGGCGGTTTTACCCATTTGCAAACCGTGTTTTTCCCGCAATGTATTTATCCGTCAGGCTGGTGGAGCGCTACCATGGCCGGTAAAAAAGACCTTTCGGCATTCCGCGAGCAGGATGCCGTTAACAAAGGTTTCGATACTGTCTATTACAACAGCGACATCCATAAAGCCAGCTTGGCGATGCCGGAATTTTTTAAAAAGGCCGTTGCATAGAAAACCGGCGCATTGGCCGGGCCCCTATCTGACAGCACTGACAAATTTGTCAGTGCTGGTCATGCTTGGCAGTCGCCAAAACGCTCGATACCCGCCATTTTCTTTAGCCCGGTTCGCCCAGCTGGCCGCCGATGGCCAGCCATTTATCGGGATAAACCCGGCAAAATCCAATTAAAGTCAGTAAAAACGGCGCGTTACGGTGTGCCTGTTATATGGCCTTGGAGACGGCAACTTGAATTCGAGAAGCCGGCCAGTATCGGTTAACTGATGTGGCATGTTAATCGCTTAACTCCAAAAGTCAGCAGGTGGCTTTTGTGTGGGTTTTTAACCCTGCATGAAAAACCTGAAGCGATAAACAACAATGAAAATAATAGGATTAGGTAATGATAAAGATCAAAGCTTTTAATATCGTATTAACCGCGGCCGCATTTGCGGCGGTGTTTCTGTTGTTACCCGCTGATAAAGATAGCGCCGGTGTTACTGAAAACCGCTCTCAGCCTGACTCGGTAAATCATGGCGTCACTCAAAAAGCGAACCGGCAGACTATCAGAGGACACTATTTACATTCGGCTTAATGTAAGCCTAGCTGCCTAAAACCGGCGGGATGCCGCCGTAAAGGCCATGTGATCTACTTAGATCTTCAATACCTACGGGCCCGGTTTTTTGAAACAGATCTCATTGACCGCCCGTAGGGTGTAAGGCTATTTGACCGCCCTAATCAGTTTAATCATGTCGCTACTGGCAGGGTCGATGAAGATGCTGCGAAACGGGCAAGCCTGAACATTTTTTACGGTTTGCCGGTTGATGTTGGCGCCGACCAAGCGAACTATCAGCGGATTTAGCAAGTTCATCACCGCGGCCATGAATTTATTGGAACTGAGCACATGTTCCAGTAATAATAATTGTCCGCCCGGTTTCAACACCCGATAAATCTCTTTCAAGCCTTTCCGGGGTCGCGGTACCGAACAAAACACGAAGCTGGCCACCACGGTATCGAAGCTGTTGTCCGCATAGCACAGCGACTGCACGTCGATTAAATCCAAATGTATATCCAGCTGTTTACGTTCGCGTTTCCTTTCCGCCTGTTCCAGCATTTTCGGGCTAAAGTCTATCGCCGTCATGCGGGCCCTGGGCGGATAGAAATTAAAGTTTTTCCCCGTGCCCACTCCAACTTCCAGAATATGCTGGCCTTCGGCCATGGCCCAAAGTTTTTTGCGTAAACGGCGAAAAATCAGACCTTCCAGAAAACCTTCCAGACCATCGAACCAAGGCGCCAGCCTATCGTAGCGCTGGCGGATTTTATCGCCGTTAACCGACACCCTTAAATTTCCAGTTGTTGGATACCGTCTAAAAACCATTTGGTCTGTTTGCTATTGATCGGCTTAATGAAATGCCAGACTTCCCGAATTTGTTCGGTTTCGCCGTCATCTTCGCGCATGATGGAGTCGAACAGCACCACGGCTTCCAATTCGTTGCCCACTTCGCGTATTTCAAGCAATTCCGGCACGACTTTTAACACCTCGGTCTTGTTATTAGCGCCGGAAGCCTTTAACTGGTCCTGAATTTCCGCAAAGACTTTATCGGTAGTCAGGCCGCGGATAGCGGCGAGATTGGCGCTGTCCCAGGCGGATTGCAAATAACGAAACGCGCTTTCGGCGCCGGCTAAAAATGCGGCTTGATCGAAATCGGCGGGCACGTCAAAGGCAGGCGTATTAAAACCGGCTGCGTTTGCGGGCGCATTTTTACCGAATAACAGGTCGGTATTGAAACCGGTCGGATTTGCACCCGCTTGCGGGGCGCTGTCGTAATCGCCGGCGCCGGTTGGCTCGGAATAACTGCTTCTGTCGTAAGCGTTATTGGCTGCGGGTTGGGATTGACGCGCCTTGGAGGCAAACAAGCGCATCAGCAGAAAAGCGATGCCGGCAAACACCAGGATATCCATAAAATTGATGTTTTCGAAGGCGCCGCCAAAAAACAGCGAGCCCAACAGGCCGCCCAATGCCAAACCGCCCAACATGCCCATTAAACCGCCCCGGCCGGCCCAGCCTTGTCTGGCGGCCTGGTTTTGGGCGGCCGCCTGTTGCTGGCTGGCGGATCGGGTAGGCTGGCTGGTCGGCGAAGGCGATGCGGAGCGTTTATATGGCGCGCTAAAGCTCGGTTTGCCGCCGAACGAACCGCCGCCGCCGAAACGTTTGGCCTGTGCTTCCTGGATACCCGTCATCAGCAAGGTCAAAGTGAAAAAAATGGAAGCCAGAATACGGAATTTTCTGTTCATAATAAGTTGTTGCCTAGTTAAGAAAACGTAAAACGATTAGTTAGGGCGCTAACAGTAATTTCAAGTAGAATAGCCCTTCGCTGTTATCACTACAATACCGTAGCGTATTTAAACACATACCAAGACATCGCCAATCCCGTAATGGTTGCATTGATTCGCCTATTTTTAGTTCTGATACTGGTGTTGCTGCAATTTGCAGCGCCGCTGGTGCATGCGCATATTGGCGAATCCGCGCAGGTCGGCGGTTTGCATCTGCATGAGTTTGAAAACCTGCATGTGCACAAAACCGCTGCCTTTGCCCAAGCAAGGCTCGATCATGCCAGTTGCGTACAGTCGGCCGTTGTCGAATTGGGTTCCGCTATTAAATTAAAGTCGCCCATCGGCGATTTGGACGCGGACTATTGTCTCATCAGCGATAGCCAGGGATGGGTTTTGCAACCCGTGCTCGAGGAGATTAATTTCTCGCCTCACCAGACCGGAAACCTTACCGCCCCTGCCTATAATCAGCATCCGACCCGAGCACCTCCCGCCTGATTCCCTCTCGGTATCCATCGGATACCTGCGTTTGATTTGACCGTTACACGGTCTTAGCCCTCTGTTTTCATTGTTTTGGAGTTCAATATGACAGCATACGGTCATATTAAGGTTTGCCTGGCGTTGGCTTGGCTGGCGGTTTTGCCCTGCCGGGCGGACGATCGGTTGCCGCCCGCCGTGCTTAACCCGTCCGCGCCGATTGGGGCGGAAGGCCAAAAACTATTGGTCGAACATCTCGATCCGGTTGAAGTCGACCCGGCCCTGACCCTGCCGCAATTACTGGAAGAAACCCTACAAAAATATCCCGACCGCTTGATAAACGAAGCGCTGATGCAACAGGCCGAAGCCTGGCAAACCCGCGGCGATAGTTGGCTGGCCGGTTCCACGGCGTTGGCCTTGGATTATGCCGACGACAGGATGGCCAACGATAACGGTTCTCGCGAGGCATCGGCCAATCTGGAATTTACCGTCTGGCTATGGGGGCAGCGGGATGCGGCCCAGCAGGTGGCCTACGAATCGCATCAATCGGCCGGCAAGCAATCGGTCGCCGTGCGTCTGGAGGTGGCCAAATTATTGCGCGAAGCCTTGTGGGACATGGCGCTGGCGGAAAACCGCCTGCAACAGGCGCAAATCAATCTGGATATTTCCGGGCAGTTGTTGCGGAAAGTCGAGCGGCGGGTGGAGTTGGGCGATCTGCCTCGCGCGGATTTGCTGCTGGCGGAAAGCGAACATTTGCAGCATAAGACATTGCTGGCGCAAGCCGAAGCCGAAGTCATGCATAGCCGTAAAAGCTACGCCAGCCTGACCCAAACCACCCGTTTGCCGGCGAATTACCTGGAGCAGCAAAGCACGCTGCAAGCCATTCAGCCCGACCATCCCTTCCTGGCGGCCATCAATGCCTTGGTGGCCAAACAGCACGCCTCGGTCGAGTGGGCGAAAACCACAGACTCGGTCAATCAACCCAAAGTGATCGTCGGCGCCAAGAGCGCGCGGGAGCAACGCGGCGCGGATGACATGCAAAGCGCCAATGTCGGGGTAGTGATTCCCTTTGGCCACAGTACCTATGATGCGCCGGAAATTGCCGCCGCCAACTTGGAACTCAGCCACATCATGGCCCAGCGCGAACATTTGGCCAGGCAACTGGAAAAAGGCCTGCATGAAGCCGAGCATGCCCTGGAAGTGAATCGAGCGGAACTGGTGATTGCCCGGCAATTGAAAGACATCGCCGAGCAGCATTTGAAAATGATGCAGACCAGTTTCGAAGCGGGGGAAATCAATTTGCTGGACTTGCTGAAGGTGCAGGCCCGCAGCCTGGAAGCGGTGCGTAACGCCAAGGAACAGGAAGTCAAATTACAACGCAACATCGCCCTATATAACCAAGCCGTCGGAGTCATGCCATGAGATCAATCATTTTCAGCTTGCTGATCGGCTGCGCATGCGGGGCCTTCGCCGAAGAGATGCAAATTCGGATGAGTGCCGAACAAATCGATAATCTGGCGATTGAAGTGGGGAGCTTGGAGCCGAGCCGGCATTTGTCGGTATTTTATGCGCCGGCCCGGGTGGCGGTACCCGTGAATAGGGAGTTACTGTTGACGGCATCGCAGCCGGGGTTGTTGACGCAATTGCAGGCCAATCTGGGCGATAAGGTGCAAAAAGGCCAGGTTCTGGCGCAAATGCATAGCCCCGAGCTGGTGGCTTTGCAGCAGCAATATCTGACGGCGCGCAGTAATTTACAGTTGGCGAGTCTGGAGCAGCAGCGGGACAAAACCTTGCTGGCGGAAGGCGTCATAGCCGAAAGGCGCTGGCAGGAAACCCAGGCCATGCACAACAGCAAAGCGGCGTTGGCGGATGAAGCCAAACAGCTGTTACTGATGGCGGGCATGACGGCCCCTGACATAAGCGCTTTGGACAAAACCCGCAAACTCGACAGCCTGTTGAATCTGCGGGCGCCGATAAGCGGTGTGGTTTTGGAGCGCTTGGCAACCCTGGGTTCGCGCTTGGACATACAGGCGCCCATTTACCGCATCGGCGACCTGTCCGAACTGTGGCTGGAGATCAATATTCCGCAGGAACGCATGGACAGCGTGCATATAGGCGATTGGGTCGAGGACGAAACCGGCCGGGTGCGCGCCAAAATAACCCTGTTGGGGCAAAGCGTAAACCGGGAAAATCAAACCCTGCTGGCTCGCGCGGCTGTGCAAGGCGGAGCGGATAACTTGCGCGTGGGGCAGCATCTCAGCGTACAAATCAAGCAGGCCGGCCAGCAAACCGGGTTTAAAGTGCCCAACGCGGCCATTGCCCAAAACAGCGGCCGATCCTATGTGTTTGTGCGTAATGCGGAAGGTTTTACCGTCACCGAAGTCGATGTGTTGGGGCGGCAGGATGCCGAATCGTTGATTAGCGGGCCCTTGAAGGGACAAGAGCGGATTGCCGTGCGCGGCGCGGTGGCCTTAAAAGCCAATTGGTTGGGCATGGGCGGAGACGAATGATGACTGCATTGATTCGTTTTGCGCTGTCGCAGCGCCTGATGATGTGCTTGTTGGTGGTTTTGCTGGCGGGTAGCGGTTATTTCGCCTTTAAAAACTTGCCTATCGACGCCTTTCCGGAAGTTTCGCCGACCCAGGTCAAAATCATCGTCAAAGCCAACGGCATGACCCCGGAGGAAGTGGAAACCCGCATCACCGCGCCGATTGAGGTGGAATTATTGGGTATTCCGCACCAGACCATGCTGCGCTCGTTGGCCAAATACGCCATAACCGACATCACCCTGGATTTCGAGGAAGGCACCGATATTTATTGGGCCCGGCAGCAGGTGGCCGAGCGCTTGAACGGCATCTGGGGTAATTTGCCTGACGGCGTGCAGGGCGGCATCGCGCCGATGACCACGCCGCTGGGCGAAATGTTTATGTTTGCCATCGAAGGCGGCGATTTGAGTTTGATGGAACGCCGAACCCTGCTGGATTGGGTGCTGCGGCCGGCCTTGCGCACCGTGCCGGGCGTGGCGGACGTCAACGCCTTGGGCGGCGTGGTGCGCAGCTTTGAGGTGGTGCCCGACAACCTGCGCATGGCTTCGCGCAATATCGACATGGCTCGGTTGACGGCGGCACTGCAAACCAATAACCGCAACGACGGCGCCGGCCGCTTGAGCGAAGGCGAAGAAGCGCTGATTGTGCGCGCCGAAGGCCGCATCAAAACCGAGCAGGATATCCGGGCCATCGTCATCGCCCAAAATGACGGCCAGCCGATCCGGGTGGATGACGTGGCGGAGGTGCGTATCGGCTCCTTGACGCGCTACGGCGCGGTCAGTAAAGACGGCCTGGGCGAAGCCGCCACCGCTGTCATATTGAGTTTGCGCGGCGCCAATGCCAGGCAAACGGTGGAGCTTATCGAAGCCAAGTTGGCCGAGATACAAGCCACCTTGCCGGAAGGGGTGAAAATCAATGTGTTCTACAACCGGGGCGTTTTGGTCGGTAAGGCGGTGCATACCGTCACCCAAGCCCTGCTGGAAGCCATCGTGCTGGTGGTGGTGTTGCTGATTCTGTTTTTAGGCGATTTGCGCGCCGCATTGACGGTGGCACTGGCGTTACCGATGGCGGCCTTATTCACCTTTATTATGATGAAGGCATTCGGCATGTCCGCCAATTTGATGAGTCTGGGCGGCTTGGCGATAGCCATCGGTATGCTGGTGGACGGCGCGGTGGTGGTGGTGGAAAACATCATCACCCAGTTGGCCGATCATGAAAAAGCCGAACGCCTGCCCCGTTTGCACATGATTTACCGCGCCACCCGGGAAGTGGCGGCGCCTGTTACGTCCGGCATATTGATCATCATCATCGTCTTTCTGCCCTTGCTGACTCTGCAAGGATTGGAAGGCAAACTGTTCGGCCCGGTCGCCATGACCATCGTATTTGCCTTAAGCGGGTCGTTGATATTGTCCCTGACCGTGATTCCGGTTTTGGCTTCTTTTCTGCTCACCCATGTTTCGCACGAAGAACCGTGGTTGCCGCGGCAGCTGCAACGTTTATACGAGCCGTTGCTGGTCTGGTGCATGGATAACAGTAAAAAAATCTTTATCACGGCGGGCGGTTTGTTGGTGTTGACGGTCTTGGTGTTTAGCCAAATCGGCAGTACGTTTATGCCGACCATGGACGAAGGCGACATCATCGTGCAACTGGAAAAGTTACCCTCCATTACCCTGCAGGATTCGGTGAAACTGGACATACAGGTGCAAAAAAACATTCTCGAACATATTCCTGAGGTCGAGACCGTGGTATCGCGGGTGGGTACCGACGAACTGGGGCTGGACCCCATGGGCCTGAACGAAACCGATACCTTTTTGGTGCTTAAACCCAAGGAAGAATGGCGGGCGGCGAATAAGGAGGATTTGATCGAATCCATACGCGGCATCATGTCGCATACGCCCGGGATTGCTTTCGGATTTACGCAGCCGATAGAAATGCGGGTATCGGAAATGTTGACCGGGACGCGCGGTGACGTGGCGATCAAATTATTCGGCCCCGATCTGGATGTATTGAATCGCAAAGGCGAGGAAATCGAAGCCTTGTTGCATACCATTAAAGGCGCTAGCGATGTATTCATGCGCAAAAACGAAGGCATGCAGTTTTTGCAACTGAGCATAGACAGGCAGGCGGCCGGCCGCTTCGGCCTGGATGCCGATAGTATCGAAAACATGTTGCGGGCGCAGATCGAAGGCGTGCAGCTGGGCATTGTGCAGGAAGGCATTAAGCGTACCCCGCTGCTGTTGCGCGGCGATAGCAACACGGCAAACTTTGCCAATCTGCAGATTACCCTGCCGGGCGGCGATCATGTGCCCATTACCGCGCTGGCGAAAATCCAGCAGGTCGAGGGCGTGGTTTCGATAGGCCGGGAAAAAGGCCAGCGTTTCGTGGTGATCCGCAGCAATGTGGAGGGCCGAGATTTGGTGGGTTTCGTCGACGAAGCGCGTAAGTTGGTGGCCGAAAAAGTCCAGTTGCCGATCGGCTACCGTATCGAGTTCGGCGGCCAGTTTGAGAATCAACAACGTGCCGCGGCCAGATTGTCGCTGGTGATTCCGGTTTCATTGGGCTTGATATTTTTGCTGTTGTTTACCACTTTTGGTTCGGTCAGGCAGGCGGTTTTGGTGTTGGCCAACATTCCCATGGCCATGATAGGCGGAGTTTTTGCGTTGTGGGCCTCCGGAGAATATCTGTCCGTGCCGGCCTCGGTCGGCTTTATCGCGCTGTTGGGTATCGCGGTATTGAACGGCGTGGTAATGGTGACCTATTTCAATCAGCTGTGCGCGAGCGGTATGGAGTTATCCCGAGTGGTGATAGTCGGTTCGGCGCGGCGGTTAAGGCCAGTATTGATGACCGCCAGCATCGCGGCGTTCGGTTTGATTCCGTTACTGTTCGCTTCCGGGCCGGGCTCTGAAATACAGCGGCCATTGGCGATAGTGGTGACCGGCGGTCTGGTTTCTTCGACGTTTTTAACCTTAATTTTATTGCCCATTCTGTATCAATTATTCGGGCAAGGCCGGGAGCAAACCGCATGACGCACGACACTTATCTAATAACCATCAATGTCTCGCCGGCGCTCGAGGAGGCGGTGGTCGACTGCCTGTTGACCTTCGAAACCGCGCAAGGATTTTCCAGTTTCCCGGTCAATGCGCACGATCACCGCAATCGGGGGCTGTCGGTTGCGGAACAGGTGACCGGCCGCCAGCGTAAAATCCGCTTTCAAATGTATATCGATAAAGAAGATGTCTCCGCTTTCATAACCAAAATAAAAGCCAATTTTACCGGTACCGGGCTGCATTATTGGGTAGTGCCGGTACTGGAACATGGCGAAATTTAATCGAATCTTAAGCAGATTTTAAGTTTGAATGCTATGCTTTTTGCGGTGCCGCGATTAATATTTGATTGCGGAGAATTGTGTTTCTGCAGACATCCGATATGAATATTTTTTTAAGACGAATTCCTGCCAACACCCAGCACGCTGAAATATCCGAATTTGTCGGTCCGGCTTTAAAAAAAGGTTTATTTAGTAAATCCGGGCAGATACTGAATATTGAGATTTTGGCGCTACGGGATACCCGGCTCGATTCGATCGAATATCATGGTCTGGTGACTCTGGATTCGGAATGGAGCGTTAAGCTCGCGGTGAAGAATCTGAAAAACCGGCGCTTGAACGGGCGCTATGTAGCGGTCAGACCTTATTACCACCGTAGCTGGGACAATGACCATCGCCAACAACAAACGCATGCCGATGACGCCAACTTTTTAGAGAAGCGCCACGGCGACAGACGCCGAGGTAAACATTTGGAAGTCATAAAAAACATTTCCGATCAGTTTAGTTCCAAGGACGAATTTTGCAACGCCCTGCACCACCAGCAATTTCAGGTGACATTTATCGTGCCCGCCGAAATCGAAATGGCCGTGGCGGAATGTTTGGTGGGTTTTGAGATCGAACATACCGATCCTTTAGGCGAGCTGGACTCGCCCGACCACCGCATTACCCGCTTTATGACCGAACTGGAAGGGCCGGAAAAAAAATCGCGCCGCTTTCAATTTTTTGCCAATAAGCTGGTGATTACCGAGGTATTGCAAAAGATCAAAACCCAGTTTTCCAGTAAAAACATTTATTATTGGATAACACCCGTGGTTGAATTTGGGATCATTTGAATCGGTAAACATAGAAATTCGCGATGATCATTTTCCTGAGAAGGATACCCGCCACCACTAAACTCAGCGATCTTTTGGAATTTGTCAGACCGGCAATAACCGGCGGACTTTTTAGAAAGTCGGGCAGAGTCGTAGGCATCAAAATTCTCGAATTGCAGGATAAACGTTTCAAGGCGCTGGAATTTCACGGCTTGATTACCGTGGAACCCGACGCGGTGGCGGCGAGGGCCATTGACCGCTTGAAAGGCCAGCGTTTTAAAGGCAAGCTGGTCGTCGTCAGGCAATACAACCAAAGAGACTGGCACAACGATCCGCGCCAAAATCATAAAATAACTGTTACCCAGCATTTGTCGGATAGGCGCAAGGGTTGCCGCCGCCGCGGTAAAGAGCTTGAGTTGGTTCGCGACATTTCCGAAAATTTCAGCAGTAGCGGCGACTTTGTCCGCAAAAATATTTAAAAGTCTTTCGGCTTCAGTAACAAACGTCCGCTATGAGAATCCGCGCTAAAGTGCCGCATTATGTGTGCAAATTCGTTTTGACTATGCCCGGTTTTTGCATACGCTAGCGCAGCGTACCGGGTTTGAGATCGAGTCTCTTCGCCGCGCCACGAATTCACAGTTTCGGCCAATAACCACCCAGCAACAACCAACGAACGCAAACCAGCGCGTTGCGGCCAATGACTTGGCTCAAAAAAACTATTTGGAGTTTTTTATCCTCCGCATTTGCGTTTCAAGGCCTAATTGATTTGGATGCATTCCAACGACAACCTCAAAAAGCATCTCTCGATGCACAGAGTGCCGTTTATCGATTTCAAAGAAATTAAAGCACCCCGACCTAGCGTATTTAAGCGGGAATTATTCCCGATCATCCAAGTCCCTACTGGCCGAAAGCTCATAATAAGTTATTCTCGACAACTTTGAATCGCGATTCTTCAAATAAAGGGAATCTCTAAAAATGACATTTTAGAAGTTCGCATTAAAGTAAATTCAATACTTTACAAACGTCAAAATGCTTGAATTTTGAATTATTAGAGGCTCCCTAAAGATGCTTATTGCAGGTAAAAAGCGAATTTTTGTCGTCACCGTCTGGCTGGTGCTGACGTCTTTGTTTGCCACAGCCGTTAATGCTCAAAATATACCGCAGCTGGCCACGGCGAATCGGCCATCACCCATTACCGATACGTTCGGGGACCGCTTGCGAACGCTCGCCAACGAGAGCATCGCTGGTTTACAAAACCGCGTCGCGGCCGGCGTTCCGTTTCTACCGGCCGAACGTACGTCTAGGCTCGACCGTCTGCGGCAATTGCCGGACGGCAACGATCCCGAATTGACCGAGAAGTACCGGCGCATTCTGGAGGCCTACCGCATCGAACTCGATTACGCGAAGAGCATTGAAACCTATCAGGACGTATTGCATAACGCTGGCAGCCAGCGTTTGGTGGAATTTTTGCGCGTCGGCAGGTTGGGGTTGTATTACCAAACCCTTGACGGCCGCGAATCCGGCGTTTGGGACGCTAAACAAGGGCAATGGCGCCACCTCGCCAGCGAAGACAACGAGGATATCAGTCTGGATTTGCGGATCGCGAAAAAGCTGGAACCGCCGCAATTGATGATGGTGCCGCTGTTCGGCGCCGAGTCGTTGCCAAGGTCCGTCCGGTCAAGCGGCGAAAATCCGCAACCACCCTGGACTGTTGCAGCGACAGAACCAGCCGAAATGGCTTTGGCCGGCAAGGAAAGCTTGTTCGCCGCGCTGCGCGAATTCGCCGCCAATCTGAAAAGCGATTATCCCTGGCCTTTGCTGGGCCTGGCGGGGGTGACTGAAAGCAACTTGCTGGAGCGGTTGGCGGATAGCCGGGCCATGGCCACGCCCGAAGGCGTGGCGGAATTATTCGCGCTGCTGAACAAACTGCTGGATGCGCAATCCCGCAGTCTGAAATTCAACGCGGCGGTTTATGCGCCCACCGGCGTGGCAACCGAGCGGGAAGTGGTGCGGATTGGCGACTTCGGCTTGATCGCCGACGGCCGTTATCTGGCCTATAACCGCGACACCGCCCGCCTTGCGGAAATCCCGCGCCAACCCGGTTCGGCGATACTGGCGCAGGCGAGACAATTTGCCGGGCAGGAATCGGCTTCGTTGTGTCGCGTGGCGATCGACCCGTCTTCCGGGCAGACCTTGCAATTGCTGGTACAGATTCCCAGTCTGGCGGAGCGGATCGACCAGGGCGGTCCGGTCGGTTACCTGATCCTTGTATTAGCCGGTTTGGCGTTGACGCTGAGCGTTTACCGCTTCGCGCAACTGACGCGGGCCGGCAAATGTATGCGCAGGCAATTGCTTGGCGGCAATTGGCAGCCGGATAACCCGCTCGGCCGCATGCTGAGCAAACTGGAACAGTCGCCGATGAACGACGACGAAGCGTTGTATCTGGTGATCGAAGATGCGCTGGCGGCGGAACAGGCCAAGCTGGATTACGGCCTGACCTTTTTGAAACTGATCGCCGCGATTGCACCGATGTTGGGCCTGTTGGGTACGGTAACCGGTATGATCGAAACCTTTCAGGCTATTGCCCTGCAGGGTTCCGGAGACCCGAAACTGATGTCCGGGGGGATTTCCGAAGCCTTGGTAACCACCGTGGAAGGGCTGGTCACCGCCATTCCCATCTTGCTGCTGCATAGCCTGCTAAGCGGTAAAAGCCAGGCGTTGGGCGCGCTGTTGGAAGCCCACGCTTCCGCCGCGCTTGCGCAACGTTTGGAAGCGCGTCACCCGGTGCCGGGTAACCCCTAATCGACATGCCTGAGTTTTCCGACACGTTGGCGGCATTCCATCGGGCCGAACAGCATATCGAAGACCTCATGGCACTGGGCGGGCCGGTGATGTGGCCGCTGCTTATCGTGTCCATCCTGCTTTGGACCCTGGTGCTGGAGCGTTACTGGTTTATGTTCTCGATTTTGCCGCGATTGATCGCTTACCAACAAGCCAGCGCACCATCCGCCGCCAGCCGGATAATTGCCCAAACCGAAACCTTGTTGGCCATCCGGCGGTTTTTAAGGCTGATCAAAACCCTGGCGGGCGTGCTGCCGATGCTGGGGCTGTTGGGCACGGTGACCGGGATTATCGAAACCTTCGATCTGATCCGGGTCTTTGGCAGCGCCGAACCCCGTATCGTTGCCCGCGGCATCTCGCAAGCCTTGATTACCACCCTGGCAGGCCTGGTGATGGGCTTATTCGGAGTGGGCATCGGCTACGACCTCAATCGGCGCGCCATGGCTGCGGAAGCGAAAATCCACCAAGTGTTGAAACCATGAGAAGACGTAAACGTTTCAATCTAAGGGTACGTCCCGAAGACGACAACAGCGATGCGATCAACCTGACGCCGTTGATCGATATGGTATTCATTCTGTTGATCTTTTTTTTGGTGACCACCTCCTTTATTCGCGAATCGTCGGTAGCGGTGCGCCGCCCGCATGCCGATACCGCGCAGTCGCAAGCCAATGCCGATCTGGTAGTCACTATCAGCGCCGACGAGCAGATCTGGCTAAATAATAGCGCGGTCGATATTCGCCTGTTGCGTGCCAGCGTAGAGGCGCAAAATCCGGCCGGAGGTAGCCGCTCGGCGATTATCCTGGCCGATCAAATGACCAGTACCGGCTTGCTGGTCAAGGTCATGGACCAACTGCGTCTGGCCGGATTCGAGAATATTTCGGTTGCCGCCAGTTCCGGCGATAGTTGATGACGACGGCAAGCGGCACCGCCCGGCCGAACCGGAAAGTTCTCGTGCCCAGCCTGGCTTTGTTGGCCGCCGTGACGGTTAACATCGGTTTGTTATTATTGATCGGCGCGTTGATCAGCGACCGGCGCATCGAACTGGCGCAACAACCGCAACTGCAGCCGATCGATTTCGTGCGAGTGCGCCCCAAGCCGCAGCCGATCGGAAGTAAATCGCCGGTCGAGGCTGCCGCCATTCAGCAGGCGCCCGCTCAGCCCCATCCAACCGTGACAAAGCAGATACCCGCGCCGAGAAAACCGCGGCAGGCAAAAACCGAAAAGCGGGTAGCGCCTCAAAAAGAACTTTTCGGGGTTGCAGCGCCGCGGCTGGACATTCCCGCCCTGGGCGACGGTGCGGCATTTCCCAGC
>NZ_JANIBK010000036.1 GCF_024505165.1 Methylomonas rivi | reverse complement strand
TTCAGGTAAAACAACCACGGCATCTATTTTAAAGGGATGTCGGCGTTTGGTATAGGCAAATGCCTTGCGCAATAAATCGACATTATCAATCAATAATCGGTTTTCCTTTCGTTGCGCCAAATTTACGGTAAAAAACCATGATGCGCCGGGAATATAGAGTCTACGATAATCCGTCATATTAGATCGATGGTTTATGCCATTATTATCATCATCCGATGCGCCGCCCGTTGGTTGGCACATCCTACCCGAGTTTCAAAATTAATCGCCATTTATCGTGAATTTTAAATGTCGGGTATGCGCCGAATAGCGAACATACAACGTTGCATAGTTAATGGCTACCCTGGATCGTTTTTACCAGTCTGCGTAGCCCATTGGAATGAAATGAAATCCGGGGAATGAAGCTATAAAACCCGGATTGTGCTTCGCATTAGGCGAGGGTTTTCGGAAGGGGAATTCCGCCCCCAAAGGAAACTAACGGCCTACCGGAAAAAGCGGGTAGGCTTCAACCGAGAAAACCCGCCAACAACGGCGATTGCAACAATATGGTCCCGGCCACCATTAACGCGCCGGTTAAAATCGCCCATAGGGTGCGGTTGTTATTACGATTCAACTGCTTGCGCAGCTGGAGCATTTCCTGATTGTGCTGCTGAATCTGTTGCTGCATCTGGGCATTGCTTTGCAGGGCCTGAAATATCAGGGCCGGAAATTCCGGCAGTTGCTCGGTCATTTCCGGTAGTTTCGACAGCAATTCCTTGATTTTGGCCGCCGGGCCCAAGCGTTGCTTGAACCAGTTCTCCAGAAACGGCTTGGCGGTTTGCCACAAATCCAGATCCGGATATAGCTGGCGGCCCAAGCCCTCGATATTCAGCAAGGTTTTTTGCAACAGCACCAACTGGGGTTGCACCACCATGTCGAAGCGGCGGGCGGTCTGGAACAATCTCAACAGCAGCAGGCCGAAGGAAATGTCTTTCAAGGGCTTTTCGAAAATCGGCTCGCAGACGCTACGTATCGCTGCTTCGAATTCCTCCACCCGGGTGGTCGGCGGTACCCAGCCCGATTCGATATGCATTTGGGCGACGCGGCGGTAGTCGTGGTTGAAAAACGCCAGAAAATTTTCCGCCAGATAGCGTTGGTCGGTATCCGACAGGCTGCCGACGATGCCGAAATCCACCGCCAGATATTTATCCGGCAACTGCACGAATATGTTGCCGGGATGCATGTCGGCATGGAAAAAATTATCCCGGAACACCTGGGTAAAAAAGATTTCCACGCCGCGCTCGGCCAGCTTTTTGAAATCGGCGTTACCGTTGCGCAAGGCCTGAATATCGCCGACGGGAATGCCGTAGATACGCTCCATCACCAACACCTTGCGGCGGGTCAGCGGCCAGTGGATTTCCGGAATATACAGCGAGTCGGACTTTTTGAAATTATTGCGGATCGCGCTGGCATTGGCCGCTTCCCGCAGCAAATCCAGCTCGTCGAGGATGGTTTTTTCGAATTCGGCCACCACTTCGGTGGCGCGGAGCCTGCGGGCATCGCTCCAGAAGCGTTCCGCCAGGCGCGCCAATTCGTAGAGCAAGCCGACATCGGAGTGGATTTTATCTTCGATATCCGGCCGTAACACTTTGACGATAACTTGTTCGCCGGTCTTCAATTTAGCCGTATGCACCTGCGCCACCGACGCCGACGCCAACGGTTTTGGATCGAACTCGTCGAAGGCGGCCTCGATCGACTGGCCCAGTTGTTCTTCTATGATGCCGCGCGCGGTTTCGGCGGAAAACGGCGGCACCCGGTCCTGCAACTTGACCAGCTCTTCGGCGATGTCCTCGGGCAGCAAGTCCTTGCGGGTCGACAGGGTCTGGCCGAATTTGACGTAAATCGGCCCCAAATCTTCCAGGGTGCGGCGAATCCGCACGCCGCGCGATTCCGTGGGTTTGCGAAACCAAAACGTCGGCGAGAAATAGGCCAGATAACGGATCGGCCGCAACAAATGGGTTTTTAGAACAATCTCATCCAGACCGTGAGTCATCATCACCCAATTGATATGGATCAGGCGCATGAGAATTTTGGGGCGTATCACGACAAAGTCCTTGGGTTTATTGAAGCTCGGAAGCTTTATGCAGGGCGGCGGTCAAACGCTCGACCCGGGCGTCGAGCCGGTCGGCATCGCCGCGGAGGGCGTCGATCTGTTGAAAAGTCAGTTCGGCTTCGGCCTTGGCGGGCAAGTCGCGGGTTTCTTCCTGCAGAAATTCTTCCAGATTCAGGCGAAAACTGGTCAACGCATGCCGGGTCCAATCGCGGCTGCCGCGCAGCAAGCCACTCAAACGCTGGGCAAAACGGTCGCCGGTGTAACGGGCCAATTTGGCTTCCAGGTTGATATCCAGTTTTTCGAACAGCCGTTGCAGCTTGTGCGCCAGCTGGGTATCGCCTTCGATGCGCACCTCGCCCTTGAACAACGCATGCATCGGCGTGGCGCTCAAACCCATCAAGCCCAGAGCCGATAAAGAACCGCTTAAGCGGGCATCCGCCTCGCCGGCATAGCTTTCCAGCATCTGCATACGATCGTGGGCCGGACACAGATACAGGGTTTCGTTAAACGGAGTAATATGAACGGCGATGACTTTGCCGGCCATGGGCGCCAAATATTGCTCTATCTGCTCGTCGAGCGTTAAATAGCTGTTCAGCGCGGTTTCCAGGACACTAATCAATAGCGGTTTGATATGGGTTAAATTGCCGGTCATTAGCCTGCCTGTTGTGCGAGTTGTTGCTGATAATCCCGCATGTCTTCGTTGTCGACCCGCTGATACAAGTCGGTAACATTAACGGTCAAGCCTATCGATTCCAAGTTGAAGCTATCGCCGAGAAAATAATGCTCGGCAAACCAATTTTGCGACCGGCGGAATAGCTCGACTTCGACATGATCCTGTTCGATCAGCACGTATTCCCGCAGGCTGGGCAAGGTTTTGTAAGCCGCCGGTTTAGTGGTTTTGTCCAGGCGGCGAGTGGACTTGGAGAGCACTTCGATGATCAAAGTCGGCTTATCGGTGTAGTAGTCGTCACCCTGTTCGTCGTCGCAAACCACCATCACATCCGGGTAGAAAAAACAACGCCCGGCTTTAACTTTGATTTCCGAGGAAAAAGTCATGCAAGGACTGGCTTGCAGGTGATTGGCGATCCTTTGCACGCAGTTGCTCACCAGCAAATTATGATTACGGCTCGTCCCGGCCATCGCAAACACTTGACCATCGATATATTCGTGCCGAAGTTCGGCGATCAGTTCGCCTTGCAGGTACTCTTGCTCACTGATGAAGGACTGAGCCCGTTCAAGCGCCATAAAACCTCCTAAACCTGGGGTGGCCTCAAAACTTATAGCCTCTGTGCACCGCTACAATGCCCTGCGTCATGTTGAAATACTCGCAACGCTCCAGGCCGGCCGCTTCCATCATGCCTTTCAATTCATCCTGCTTGGGATGCATGCGGATCGATTCCGCCAAATAACGGTAGCTGTCTTCGTCCTTGGCAACGATGGCGCCGATTTTCGGCAGCAGTTTGAAGGAGTAAAAATCGTAAACTTTTTCGGTGATCGGGTCGGTGGGATGGGAAAATTCCAGCACGATTACCCGGCCGCCGGGTTTCAACACCCGATACATGGATCGCAACGCCGCGTCCTTGTCGGTGACGTTGCGCAGGCCGAAGCCGATGCAGACGCAATCGAAGCTGTTATCGGCGAACGGCAGGCATTCGGCGTTGACTTGCGCGTATTCGATATTGCCGGCCAAGCCGCGGTTGATTAAACGGTCGCGCCCGGTGCGCAGCATGGCCGCGTTAATATCGGCCAATACCACCCGGCCGGTTTTGCCGACGCGTTTTTCGAACAGCGTGGTCAAATCGCCGGTGCCGCCGGCCAAATCCAGTACCTGATCACCCTCGCGAACATTGGCCAACTGCACCGCCACCCGTTTCCAGATGCGGTGTATGCCCAACGACATCAAGTCGTTCATCACATCGTACTGGCTGGCGACCGAATCGAACACGCCGCGCACCAGCGCAACCTTTTCCTGTTTGGGAACTTCCTTGAAACCGAAGTGAGTAGTGTTGTCGTTTGTCATGATAGCAATTAATTTTTTAAGGGCGACTTGCGGCTGATGCCGGCCGCGCGGAGTTGTTCGAGATAATTCGACCACAGCAGCGGAAATTCCGAGCCTAATTTATACAGCAAATCCCAGGAATAAATCCCGCTGTCATGGCCGTCGCTAAAGGTCAGCGCTATGGCGTAATTTCCGACCGGGCGGACGTCGGTGATAGTTACATCCTGTTTGCCGATTTGCAGGGTTTCCTGACCGGGGCCATGTCCGACGGCTTCGGCGGATTGGGTATAAACCCGCAAGTATTCGCCGGGCATTTCGAAAATGCTGCCGTCGTCGAAATGGATTTCCAGGATCGCCGACAGCTTGTGCAGCTTGATTTCGGTCGGCGAGCAGTGGCAAGGGGTGATTTTCAGGCGCATGGTTTACAGAATGTAGCGGCTCAAATCTTCATCGGCGGCCAGTTCCCGCAGATGCGCGTCCACATAGGCGGCATCGATACGAACGGTTTTTTCCGGCATATCCGGCGCATCGAAGGAAATTTCTTCCAGCAGTTTTTCCAAAATGGTATGCAAGCGGCGCGCGCCGATATTTTCCACGCTTTCATTCACCTGCCAACCCAATTCGGCTATGCGTTGGATACCGTCGGCGGTGAAACTGACGTCCACGCCTTCGGTGGCCAACAAGGCTTGATATTGCTCGGTCAGGGAGGCATCCGGCTCGGTCAGGATACGGACGAAATCCTCCGCGCTCAAGGCGCTGAGTTCTACCCGGATCGGAAACCGGCCTTGCAGTTCGGGAATCAGATCCGACGGCTTGGTCAAATGGAAGGCGCCGGAAGCGATAAACAGAATATGGTCGGTTTTGATCATGCCGTATTTGGTGGTGACGGTGCTGCCTTCCACCAGCGGCAGCAAATCGCGCTGCACGCCTTCGCGGGAGACTTCGCCGCCGCCCATTTCCGCCCGCTTGCAGATCTTGTCGATTTCATCCAGAAACACGATACCGTGTTGCTCGACGGCTTCCAGCGCGGTTTGCTTGATGTCGTCTTCGTTTACCAGCTTGGCCGCTTCCTCTTCCTGCAGCAGCTTCATGGCGTCCTTGATTTTCAATTTGCGTTCCTTGGTGCGGCCGCTATGCAGGTTTTGAAACATGCCCTGCAACTGGCTGGTCATTTCTTCCATGCCCGGCGGCGCCATGATTTCCACCCCCACCGCGGGTGCCGCCACGTCGATCTGAATTTCCTTGTCGTCCAATTGGCCTTCGCGCAATTTTTTACGCATTTTTTGCCGGGTGGATTCCTCGGATTCGGATAGCATGCCCCCCTCCGCTCTGGGCAACAAAATATCCAGCACTTTTTCCTCGGCCGCATCGGCGGCGCGGTTTTGCACCTTTTCCATCGCCGACAGACGGGTCATTTTTACCGCCGTGTCCACCAGATCGCGAATGATGGACTCCACGTCGCGGCCGACGTAACCGACTTCGGTGAATTTGGTGGCTTCGATCTTGATGAAAGGCGCATTGGCCAAGCGGGCCAAACGGCGGGCGATTTCGGTTTTACCGACGCCGGTAGGGCCTATCATCAGAATATTTTTCGGCGTGATTTCCTCGCGTAGCGCCGGCGCGACCTGACTGCGGCGCCAACGGTTACGCAGCGCAATCGCCACCGAACGCTTGGCGTCGGCTTGGCCGATGATATGTTTATCCAGTTCGCTGACGATTTCTCTTGGGGTCATTTGACTCATGGGTTTATTCTTTCTCCGGCGCTTGCGGCTCCGCATCCAGTTCTTCGATGCGCAGATTGCGGTTGGTATAGATACAGATATCGGCGGCGATATTCAATGATTTTTCCACGATTTCGCGCGCGCTCAAGTCGGTATTTTCCAGCAAGGCCCGGGCGGCGCTTTGCGCAAAGGCGCCGCCGGAACCGATGGCCATGAAATCGTGCTCGGGTTCGATGACATCGCCGTTGCCGGAAATGGTCAACAAGGCTTTGCCGTCGGCAATGATCAGCAGGGCTTCCAGCTTGCGCAAGGCCCGGTCGGTGCGCCAGTCCTTGGCCATTTCCACGGCGGCGCGGGTCAGGTTGCCGCGATGTTTTTCCAGTTTGCCTTCAAAGTGTTCGAACAGGGTAAAGGCGTCGGCGGTGGCGCCGGCGAAACCGGCAATCACCTTGTCGTGATATAAACGCCTGACCTTGCGGGCATTGCCTTTCATCACGGTATTTCCCAAAGTGACCTGCCCGTCGCCGCCGATCACGACCTTATCGCCGCGCCTGACAGCCAGGATGGTGGTGCCTCTCAGTTCTATACTCATTTGTTCCAACTGCTACCAAGAAAAGTCGAGGATTTTACATGGTATGAATGGCGATGGGCCAGAAGTTTCAAGTGACCCCACCCGTTATCCGGTTGTTTAATGATTGAATTGTGTGAAAAAACTGATTAAAGTTGGATTGGAAAAACATAATAAAAACAACATCAAGAGGCCCGCTATGAAATTATCCACATCCTGGAAAAGTGCCATCCTATTGACCGGCTTGGCTTTCGCCCCCCTGGTTTCGGCAATTACGCCCGCCGAGGAAACGGAAAAAAAATGCGTCAAACCCAAGTTCAGGGATTTCTCTCCCGCTCCCAATTCCGAAGTAAAGCCGGAAACCGAGATCTCCTTTCACATCAACCGCAATGCCGACCCCCTGCACATCGGCGCCAGCGCCAAAAAAATTCCGCTGAAGGTCGAAATAGACGACAAAAAGACTTTTTACTACGTCACCGCCAAACTGCCGGCGGAATTACGGGACGGCTATGCCCGTATCCATATCGAAGCCAAGGCCGCAGAAGGCGACTGCATAGGCCAGGACGGCTGGCTAGTTAAAATCAGCGAGAATGCCGCCGCGCCCAAGATAGAGCGCGAACAAAACGGGCAGGATAGCAGCCTTTCCAGCGCGGAAAACGAGAACTAACGTTGGTCCGGCGGGCCGGATCGCGCCATCCGGCCCGCTCCGTTCAATAGCGAATCTTGGTTTCCAGCCGGTTCCAAGCCTGAAAAGGCGAAGCAGACCCGGCCAAATCGATGTAATGCATGGCAATATTCCGTTCAGCCGGTAATTTGGGAATTTCGTCGTAAATGAAACTATCGTCGAATCCGGCCGCGGCGGCGTCGAAACGGTTGCGGGCAAAGTAAACGGCTTGCAGGCGCGCCCAATAAATCGCCCCCAGGCACATCGGGCAAGGCTCGCAACTGGTGTAGAGAATGCAATCGGCCAACTGAAAATCGCCCAGGCGTTGGCAGGCGAGCCGGATAGCCATGATTTCGGCATGCGCGGTAGGGTCGAGATTGGGCGTAACCCGGTTTCCGCTACCGGCAATAATACGGTGTTCTTTTACCACCAGCGCGCCGAACGGCCCGCCGCCATTGGCGACATTGGCGCAAGCCAGATCGACCGCCTGCCGTAAAAAATCCGCGTGCACTTATAACCCCAACGGATTTTCCGGATCGATGCCGTCCATAAACGGCAGACGCCGGTCTTCGTTGGTGATTTGATACACCTTGCCCAGCCAGTTGTTAAATACGGCTTTGGCCGAATCGCGCCAGGTAATGTCGAGATGGGGCACGATTTGCGCTTCCGGCATGGGTTCCAGCGGCCTGCCCTTCGCCTTGGCGAGTATGACCCGCCCGGCATAATCGGCCAGCAGTTTTTGCACGCCGGCATCGAAATAATGGTCGGGGAACGGCGGGTAATCGTCGCGCTCGTCGTTATAGTAGCGTAGCACCTCGCGCTTATATTCCTTTAACAGGCTGATGTCGTCGTATTCCGGATGGCCTTGAAAGAACACGATGCGAAAACCGTCCGGACTCACCGCCAGATGCACCCCGGCCTCATCGCTGACCACCAGCACTCTCAAGCCGTGCTTCTCCATGTCGGCCCGAAATACTTCGTTAAAGCGCGAATGCGGTACATCGAAGCGGGTGTTGATTTCCGCTATTAAGGGATGCTGCCTGTCCACGACCTTGTGCGAGAAAACGCCCCAGCGTTTTTCCGGTAGACGGGTGCGTTCGACGCCGTAACAACTTTGAATCAGCGCATGCGTGGCCAGACAGGAACAGAGGATGGAGGTCACATTCCGCTTGGCCCACTCGAACACTTCCGTCAGGGGCTGCCAAAAAGCTTCGTCCTGCAAATGGTCATGGGTGACATTGGCGCCGCTGATGATCAGCGCATCCAGGCCGTCTCGTTTGATTTGCTCGAAACTTTCGTAATAACGCTGAATATGTACCCTAGCGGCGGAGTTTCTTTCCAGTCCGTCTATGGTAAAGGGATGTACGTGAAATTGGGCGATCTGGTTGCAGGCGCCCACCAGGCGGAAAAACTGCCGCTCGGTGGCTTCCATGGCCGCATCCGGCATGATATTGAGCAGACCGATATGCAGCTCGCGAATGCATTGATGGCTGGCGCGCTCCGGAGTGAGAATTTCCTCGCCCTCCTCGTGCAAGCGTTGAAAGGTCGGCAAATCGGTATGAGCAACTAACGGCATTACTATAACCCGCTCAATTTTGCTGAAGCGCAATGGCTTGCGCAATCAATTGCATAAAATCGTCTTCGTCGCGAACCTTGGCCACTTCGTCGCCATCGACCGTGTAACCGTATTGCGCGGCAATCGCCTCATAACGCGGTACCCGCGCTTTAAACAATTCGGGAAACACCCAGCAGACAAAATCGTCCGGATCGATCTGCTCGGTAGAGGTAAAGCCTCTTTCTCGCATGAACAGCGCCAGTTTTTCATCGACGAATTCCGGCCGGTAATACAGCGGCTTGGGGTCTTTTTTAGCCCGTTCGATGATGGTTTGTTCCAACGCCGGCGGAATTTTGATGTACAGCAGCAAGGTATGCTCAGCCAGCTTTTCTATCACTTCCGGGCAATTCAGTTCGCAAACGCTGCCGCCGGCATCGTTGATGAAGTGTTTATAGCCATAGATGGCTTCGGCTTTATGGATAAACTCGGGGACATCGTTCATGGCGGCGATTTCGGCCTCATGATGCAGGGCCTGCCGGCGTTTGAATTCCGCCAAACTCAGCCCGCCCTTGGCGGGATCGCCGATTTTGCCCAGAAAACTGGATACCGGGGACAGGTTTTCAACCGTGATGTTGCTGCAAATATAGATAGAGTCGGATTTCAGCAAGTCCCGCAAAAAAGGCACGCCCATGGCTTGCTGCTTGATGTTGTCCAGAATCGGCTCTTCCAGGTATTTGGTGCCGATGCGGTAATCGCCGGAATAATGAAACCACTTGTCGCGCGGCAATTTGCTCGACAGCGTGGTTTTGCCGGCTCCGGACATGGCCAGCAGGGTGATGCTCTTGGATTCCCAGTCCAAAAATTGTTGCGGGGTCATTTTCATAAAACGCTACTCAATCCAAAAAATTGCTGATATCCAAATCTTCCTGATCCGGACGGGCGTGTCTATCGGGGTCGCTGTAACCCAAATCGTCGGGTTCTATGTCGTCGAACGGCGCACTCCAGTCTTCCGGATCTTCTATATAGTCAAAGGTCGACGCATACCAGGCGTCATTGTCGTACTCGCCCAAATCGCCATTGGCATATTGCACGTCTATGGTTTCTTCCTTACTGTCTATGGCAACGACTTTAAAGGTGAGGTTATTTTCAAAATCTTTATACCAACGGCCTATGACCGGATCTGTGATCGTTGTCATTGTCGCATCCTCGCTGTGGTTGATGGTGAAGCTATCATAGCCGAGTTTTTTCAGGCCGTGTCAACGGGCCGGTAAAATTGCGAGCTAAATTCTATTAGAATATACCTATCATCCATACACCCTCGGCAGGCCATGAGCGAAGAACGTATTATCGAGCTGGAAATCAAACAAGCATACCAAGAGGACTTGGTTCAAGCGCTCAATAGCGTGGTTGCCGAACAACAAAAACAAATCGGCAAGCTGGAAGAAACCTGCAAATTACTGCACGACAAAATTAAAAGCCTGGCCCAAGCCGAACGCAATCCCGAGATTGCCGATGAGCGGCCGCCGCATTATTAGTAATTTAAATTCAATAATTTAAAAAAAACACAACTAACAAATCATTCTGTTTTGCTGTTTACGCCACCGCCCGGATGGCGTCGACTGGGCTGCGAATTTCGCCGATGAGCATTGGCAGACTAAAAGCCGCCTGCATTATCGATTTTCATGCCGGTAAAAAAGAAATCCTGCAAATCCGGAAATAGCCTCATTAACCCGGTAACAAGGTGCAATCCCGGCCCCTGGCCCGTAATTTCTTGCAGAAATCCCTGGCTTGCGTTGAATTCAAGTTCATCCACTCGGTACGCCACAGCAGTGCGCCCTTGGTTTTGATCCTGACCACATGCGGTTGGCCGGTTTTTGCCGCCGGGCCCAACGCATAGCGCGCTTGCTTTAGGTTGACATCGGCGTCGATTTTGCGGCTGTGATCGCCCAGCATGACGGTCCAATGCTCGTTGGCCGCGTGGCTTTTTGGACTTTTGGTTTTAAGCGTCCTCTTGTCGGCCAAACGGGCAGACTTGCCGGGCTTGATGAGAATGGGTTCCGAACGGACGGAACCGGAATCGGCCCCCATTTGTTCGGCGCTGCCGGCGCAGCGATTGGACGATAATTGAAACGGCGGCGGCGTAAAATTCGCGTCCCGCAATTGGGCTACCGGCATACCGTAGGCGCCCAGCTGGGATTTTTCGAACCCCAGGTCCAGTAAGTTGGCCATTTGCCGGAAGCGTTCGGCACTGCTGTGCGCGCCCAGCAATACTCCAATCAAGCGGCGGCCGCCGCGGCGGGCGGACGCAATCAGGTTATAGCCGGAGCCGCAGGTAAAACCGGTCTTCAAGCCGTCCGCATCGGGATAGGTTTTCAAAATTTTGTTGGTGTTCGGCAAAACCCGGCCTTTATAAGCGAATTCGGTGGCCGAAAAATAGCGATAGTATTGCGGAAAATCCCGAATCAGGGCCGCGGACAACAAGGCCAAGTCGCGGGCGCTGCTGATTTGGCCTTCGTCGGGCAAACCGCTGGCATTTTGAAAGGCGCTATTATACATGCCCATGCTCTGCGCCTGCCGGGTCATCATGGCGGCGAATTGCGACTCGCTGCCCCCCAGCCGTTCGGCCAATACCACGGCGGCATCGTTGGCCGAGCGGGTGGTAACGGCCATGATGGCGTTCTCGACGCTGATGGTCTGGCCTTGACGCAAACCCAGCTTGGACGTCGGTTGCCGGGCCGCGTGCGCGGACACGCTCAGCGTATCGTGCAATTGCAAGCGGCCCGCTTCGATAGCGGCAAACGTCATATAAATCGTCATGACCTTGGTCAGGGAAGCCGGATACCAACGCTGGGTGGCTTCCACTTCGTGTACGATGCGCCCGCTATCGGCATCGATGACGATCGCCGCGTAACGCGCGGAGGCGGACCCGCCCATCAGTAATAAAAAAGCGCCGGCAAACAGGCGGGTTTTGAGGTTTTGAGCAACGTTCAAGATGTTAATTCTCTGCGGATTAATGGCCTAAGTATCTGCCGGTCATTTAATCAGAATTATCGATTTCAAAAAAGACCCAATTTACACGATTATGGGCGGATTTGATCTGTTGCTCCATTTTATTGATCGCCACCGCCGCTTCGGCCACCCGCAAATCCGGCAATAACTCGGCTTTGACGGCAACCATTACCTGATTGCCGTGACTAATGGCCCAAATATTCAATACCCGCACCACCTCGGGCTGCTGCTGTAAAAAGGAACGTACCGCATCGCGAATGGCCGTATCCGCCTCGCCGAGCAACAACGAATGCACTTCCCGCCCCACCAAAGCGGCCACAATCACCAACAGCATGCCTATCATGATCGAACCCATCGCATCGTAAACGCTATTACCGGTCAGCATGGTCAAACCCAGCATCAGCGCGGCTATGACCAAGCCCAGCAAGGCCGCCAAGTCCTCGCCGACCACCACCATCAACTCGCTGGACTGGGTTTCCCTGAACCATTGCCACAAACCGCGCCGGCCTTTTTCATCCTGCAAGGCGCTTAAAGCGCCTTTTAACGAAAACGCCTCCAGCGCCACGGCGATCAATAAAACCAACATCGCCGCACCGGCATTTTCCACCTCATGCCGTTCGCCCATGCGCAGCCAACCTTCGTAAATGGAAAACAAGCCGCCCACCGAAAACAAGGTTATCGCCACCATCATGGACCAGATATAGGATTCGCGCCCGTACCCCATCGGATGTTTAGCCGTCGCCAAGCGCTCCGCCCGCTTCATGCCGATAAACAGCAAGACCTGATTGCCGCAATCGGCAAAGGAATGAATCGCTTCCGCCAATAACGAACCGGAACCGGTCCAAATCGCGGCCCCGGTCTTGCTAACGGCGATGCCCAAATTTGCCGCAAAGGCGTAAACAATGGCTTTCGTGGAATTATCGTGTGGCATGGGATTAATGTAGTAGATGAGTATCGATAAAAATCGGCCCAAACAAACATCTGGGCAGCCCGGCGTTAAAGTTTAGCCGATTCGAAGGCAAAGTTAGGCCGCAGCCCTTTCGCGACAGCATAAAACGTCAACGTTAATGGCTGGCGGAAAACGAGGGATGATTGTCATTGTATAAGTCATGGTAATTAGACATGATGTTAGCACGCTCAGCCATAGAGGTGTCGCCATGACGACTTTCAGTTTTTCCAAGCCCGATAGCTTTAAATATCAATCCAGAACCATTGGCATCGTGGCGTTTCCGGACGTGGAGGTTTTAGACATTACCGGCCCGTTCGAAGTATTTAATTTTGCCAACCTGGGCCTGATCCACCAAGGCATTACCCAGCAAAACATTTATACCCTCAAACTGCTTGCCGAAACGCCAGGCCCGATTACCACAATGTCGGGTTTACAGATCGTGGCCGAAGACATCTACGACGCTCCGAACGCCGCGTTCGATACCTTGTTGATTCCGGGCGGCCGCATAAAAAATGCGTTAAACAATGAAAAGCTGATTGCCTGGATTAGAGCCATGTCCCCCAAGGTACGCCGCCTGGTATCAGTGTGCACCGGGGCTTTTCTACTGGCCGAAGCCGGGTTGCTGGAAGGCCGCAAAGCCACTACCCACTGGGATTTTTGCCAACCCCTTGCCAAAAACTACCCCGGCATTCAAGTCGAGCCGGATTATATCTTTATTAAAGACGGCCATATTTTCACCTCGGGCGGTATCACCTCGGGAATCGATTTGGCCCTGGCCTTGCTGGAGGAGGATTGGGGTCGGGATTTGGCGTTATATGTGGCGCGTTATTTGGTGGTGTTTTTGAAGCGTCCCGGCGGCCAGTCGCAATTCAGCAGTTATTTGACGAATGAAGCCAGCCATCGCCCGGATCTGCGGGATCTGCAGGTTTGGATCATGGAACATATCCATCAGGATTTACATGTCGAAGCCCTGGCTACCCGCATGGCGATGAGCACCCGTAATTTCGCCCGCCTTTTTTCAGCCGAAACCGGCATGACGCCCGCCAAATTCGTGGAAATAACCCGCATCGACCGCGCCAGATTTTTACTTGAAACCGGCGATCTCGCCGTGGAATCAATCGCGGAAAAAACCGGCTTTAAAGATTCGGAACGCATGCGGCGCGCATTCATACGTCAGTTGGGGGTTAATCCGCAAAATTACCGGCAACGCTTTAGCGGTTCGACTATCGCATAACCGTTCGGCATACCTTTAAACATGCAACGGCCATGCTTTGTTGACGTTGGCTGCGAATGGAACAAACACTCAACTCAGGAGATTGACATGAAAATATTACTGATTTCCACCGCATTTTCCGGACTCACCCAGCGCTTTTATACCGAACTGAACGATGCCGGGTACGAGGTTTCCGTCGAACTGCATCTGGGTGACGAAGCCCAATTGCTGGAAGGCGTGCAGCTTTTTCAACCCAATTTGATTCTATGCCCGTTCCTGACCAAGCGGCTACCGGCCACCATCTATCAGCACTATCCCTGCCTGATCGTCCATCCCGGCATCAAGGGCGATCGCGGCCCCGCGTCTTTAGACTGGGCGATACAGCAGGGCGAGAAAGAATGGGGCGTCACATTGCTGGCAGCGGCCGATGAAATGGATAGTGGCGCCATTTGGGCCAGTAAAACTTTCCCTTTACGTCCCGCCACGAAAAGCAGCGTGTTTAACCGCGAAGTGACTCAGGCGGCGGTCGAGTGCCTATGGGAGGCGTTAACCTATTTCGATGCGCCCAACTTTCAACCGGAACCTTTGGAATACAGCAAACCGGGCATTAAAGGTCAGTTGCGCCCGCAGATGAAACAAAGCGAGCGTAAACTTGACTGGAAAAAACATAAAACCGACGACATTCTCGGACATATTCATGCTGCCGACGGCTGCCCCGGCGTATTGGATGAAATGTTCGGCCAACCGTTTTATCTGTTCAATGCCCATAAGGAAACCCAGCTAAGCGGCAAGCCCGGCGAAATTATCGCCATGACCGATCAGGCCATTTGCCGCGCCACCGTTGACGGCGCAATCTGGATCGGGCATTTAAAACCCAAACTGGCCGATGGCAAGGGCATCAAACTGCCGGCTACTCAAGCCTTGCGGGATTGTTGGCCAAAACCTCAGTCCGGTCTGCAAAGCTGGCTAAGCAAACCCATCAAAACCCTGGAGATTGATTACACCCAACCCGGCCGGCAACTGCCCTGCCAGGAGGTCTGGTACGAGTTGCTGGGCGAGGCGGCTTATCTTTATTTTCCGTTTCATAACGGCGCCATGAGCACCGCGCAATGCCGACGGCTGCTGTCGGTGTATCGGCATCTCGCCACCCTGAATGTCAAAGCCATTGTTTTGATGGGCGGCGAAGACACTTGGTCCAACGGCATCCACCTGAACCATATCGAAGCAGCGGACGACCCTGCCGACGAATCCTGGCAAAACATCAATGCCATGGACGATCTGATTTATCAAATTATCACCACCCTGGATAAATTAACGCTGGCTGCCATTTCCGGCAACGCCGGCGCCGGCGGCGCGATTTTGGCCGTTGCTCCGGATAAAGTCGTGGTCAGGGACGGGGTGATTTTCAATCCGCATTACAAAAACATGGGCGAACTGTACGGTTCCGAATACTGGACTTATTTATTGCCCAAACGCGTCGGCCAAACCGCGGCCACGCAATTAACCGAACAGCGCTTGCCCATCAGCGCCAAAAAAGCCTGGCAACTAGGCCTGGTCGATAAAGTGCTGGATAAACAACATTCGATTTTTACTGCCCAAGTCAAACATCTGGTCGACACCTATGTCGGCAATCCGGCCGAATTGCAAAGACTGTTGACCGATAAAGCCAATACCCGCTGTATCGATGAAATCAGCAAACCCTTGGCCGCTTATCGGAAATTCGAATTAACCCAAATGTATGCCAATTTTTATACCGATAATGCCTATCACGCGGCCAGACAATGCTTCGTTTACAAAAAGCCGTTGACTAAAACGCCGGACAATCTGGCCAAACATAGGCTGGATAGCTTTGTAAAACCCGCATCGCCCGGCGGCATGGTGCATTTCGTCTGGCAGGACAGTTACGCGCTGGGCGACGAAAAAATAGACCGGGAGCATAAGGATTTTTTTGAACTGGCGGAAAAACTACTCTCGTCTCCGCATAAACTCACCTTGTTGGAAACCCTGTCCGAATTACAGCAGCATGTGAAAGCGCACTTCGCTGAAGAAGAAAGCTTAATGTATCGCACAGGCTTTCATTCGACCAAAAGTCATGCCAAGGAACACGAACTGATGCTGGAACAATTGCTAGCCATAACAGCGAAAATAGAGCATGACAATTGGCAAGCGCAGGATTTGCAGGAATTCATCGGTAAATGGGCTCAACATATTCAGCATTCCGATATGGCATTTAACAGTCACTGGAAAGAGATGAATGTTTACTGCTTATGATTCGAAGCCCCTGACCGCCGACAAGGTGTTTTAACCCGGCTTCACGGGCTGTCCTGACGATCGCGGTAGCGGCCGGCAGACCATTGATCATGACCCTACGATTGTTTTTATCCAAAGCCAAAGGGTAGACTGGGATAAATTCGATGGAGCGATAGAGGAATCTGATGTTTCCGGCAAAATCAAATACTTGCCGGAAATATCCGCCTTGGCTAACGCCGGACAGACTTATTCCGGCCTACCCTTTACGATAACCTCGAAAAGAGGAAGCTAATATTGAGACCGCTTCCTAACCCACGCTGAACTATCCATTTCCAACAGGCCCTGGTTAAAATTCGTATTTGAAGCCGGCCTGCACCAATCTCGGCATGCCGGCTTGAATACCGCGCACCCGGTCAACGATATAGGTGTTGTCCAGCATGTTTTTCATCGACACGTACAAGGTCAAATCCTTCCGTACCTTATACGAGGTGGTGAAGTTGACCACCACGTAATCGTTGATTTTGCCGTAGGTACCGGTGCGGGCGTTGAGGCTGTTCGGCCCATCGGGATGATCGGTGCCGCTCTCCAAGTTCATGAAATCGGCATATTGTTCGCTGACGAACACCGCTTCCAAATGGGCATCGAAACCGCTGGGATGCGAGTAACCCAAGGTTGCGGCCAACAGGCTTTCCGGGGCATACGGCGCCCGCTTGCCCGCCGCGGAGCCGAACACATTACCCCCCGGGCAACTAGCCGGCAGCGCGCCGCTGGACAAAGGCACGCAACGGAATGCCTCCGTGGTCTCCGCGGTCGGCAACCACATATAAGCGATCTGCGCATAAGGATTGTGCGTCCAGTTGAGCACATCGCCGAAATCGGCCCGCGCCATCATTTCGATGCCTTCGTACAAGGCCTTGCCTTGCGCCACCGGCACGGTACCGCCGCCGACCGTACCCAATACCGTCAGGGCATCGAAGTCGTTGTGAAAATACGTCAACTCGGTTTTGACGCCGGCCGTAGGTCTTGCCCTGATACCGAACTCGGTATTCCAGCTGATTTCCGGACCGATTTCCGCGGAGCCTCCGGTATCGTTGTAAACGGCGTCCTCTACCCTGGGCGGGGCAAAACCGCGGTGAATACCGAAAAACAAAGTGGCTTCATCGATAGGGCTGTAGGTCATCGCGAACGACGGCAAGATTTCGGTCAAACTGCTTTGGCCCGCCGTGCCGTTTAACAAATTCTTGCGCTCGTAGCTGACGGATTCGACCCGGACGCCCGGCGTAAGCGTCCAGTCGTTCCAAATGAACTTGTTTTGCACGAAGCCCGAATAGGCATCGGCAAAACGATCGTTTTTTTCCAACAACTGGCCGTCCCGGGCGTTGGGCGAATTTCCCCTGATCATTTCCCGGTGCTGGTTCTCGAAATGAGCGCGGAAACCGGCATCCAACTGGCTTTCGATGCCGAACAAATCGTGCTTGGCGTGCAAGGTCGGCGCCACGCCCCAGGTTTCGTAATTACGCTTGCGGCCGACGTTATAAGCACATAAGTCCATATCGATGGGAATACCGTTTAGTCGATTGGATTGGTAAGCTGGATAACTCGCTTGGCATTGATTCTCGGTGGGAAACTCATTCTGCTGCCGCCACCAATTACGCTCGTAGGACGACCAGTAAAAGCTAGTTTCCAGCGTCACATCGTTATTGAAGCTATGCTCGTAGGTGGCCGAGGTAGACCAGCGGTCGTTAATAAAACTGGCATTCTTGTCCGGATTGTAGCGCGCCCCTATAGTGCGGTATTCCGCTTCCGTCAAGCCGAAGGCCGCGCCTTGCTCGTCCTGGCGGTAAAAGTCGCCGCGCAAGGTCAAGCGGTTGCGGGCGTCGAAATCGATGATGCTTTTCAGATTGGCGTCGTCGACCTGAGCGAAGGTGTTGTCCCGGTTTCCCATGCCTTCCTTATGAATGTAATCGACCACCCCGCCCACCGCGTCCAGGCCGTTGACATTCTTGGCCATGCCGCCGTAACGGAGGTGGCCGTTACGGTAATCCCGGTTGCCGCCCATAAAGCTGACGAAGCCACCGGGTTCGACCGGCACTTTCGGCGTCAGATAATTGACCGCGCCGTTGATGGTTTGCGGGCCGAACTGAGTCAAATCGGCGCCCTTGTACATTTCGATGCCGTCGTAGCGTTCGATGGGCGGGTGGTAGTAAATGTCGTTGTCGCCGTAAGGGGCGAAGTTGAACGGAATGCCGTCTTCCAGAAACAGCACCTTGGTGGAACGGAAGGGGTTCTGGCCGCGGAAGGCGATATTCGGCCGCAGACCGAAGCCTTCCTCGTCGCGCACGTAGACGCCCGGCGCCTTGCGCAAGGCTTCGTTGACGGTGAAAACCTGGTCGCGTTCCAAGGTTGCCTTATCGATCACGGAAGTCGAGCCGGAAAAGGTCTCGGCTTTATGGACGCTTTCCTCGACTTCCACGCTGGGCAGGGCCTCGGGGTTATTGTCGTTCTGCTTGCCTGTTTTGTCCGGATTGGCCGATTCCGCTACCGCGCAGTGCACGATTACGTTCAACAACAAAACCGATAAGAACCCCTGTTTGTTCCGCTTCATTTTTTTCCTCATGGCGACTGAAATTGAAAGCGCCGCTCAATCGGAACTTCTACCCGCCGGCATGCCGCCGAGAGAACGCGCTGCTGTGCTAAATCTTTGCCTAATTTAACCAAGCAGCCTGAATCGAAGCTGAAAAAACGGCCATCGTCGGCGATGGCTCCGGAAATTATCGATGCCGCGGCAAATACACCGTAGCCAGGAAACCGCCCAAGGATTTACTGCGGCCTATGCTTAATTGGCCCTGGTAGGAGTCGACGATATCCCAAACGATGGACAAGCCGAGTCCGTGACCCTGGACGGATTCGTCGAGCCTTTTCCCGCGCAGAATCAGGGCGCCGGCATCGGCCTCGCCGCATCCGGGACCGTCGTCCGCGATGCGGATAACCAGTGGGTCGGCGTATTCCAGTTCGACATCGATCCTTTGCCGGGCCCATTTGCAGGCGTTGTCCAATAAATTGCCCAACAGCTCCATGATGTCTTCGCGGTCAAAATGTATCGGCTGGTCCGGCGCGGTGATTTGAATATCCAACCGCTTTTCGCTGTAAATGGAACGCAAAATCTTTTTTAGCGCGAACAGTTCCGTTCTGGGATTGAAGGCGGCGGCCGCGTGCGGATCGCCGGCAATCCGCGCCCGCTTCAGTTCCCGCTCTATGCAACGGTGGATGATTTCGCTCTGAATTTGCAATTGCCGGCGCAGTTCCGGATAGTCTTGAAACGCGGGCTGTTCGGCCATGCTGAACAAAATAGCCACGGGCCGCTTCAAGGCATGCGCCAAATTGCCGATAGCCGTGCGGGATTGCCGCAGACGGCGCACGACCAATTCCAGCAGGCGATTGATTTCCTTCACCAGCGGGACGATCTCGTCCGGCACATCCGGGTCGATCCGTTGCCGCTGCCCGCTGGAGACCTGTTCGAGTTCGCCCCCCACCAAGATGAGTGGCCGTAGCGAGCGCTTGACATCCCAGCCGAGCAGCAGGAGCGCACAAATTAATATCGTCAGGGTGAGACCGAAATACGCGATGCGTATCGCCGTAATATCGTGGTCCACGGCGGACAAATCCTCGGCCATGCTGATGTTGATCCTATGCCCGAATCTCACCATGCCCAGCCCCAGTACCAACAAGGGCCGCTGCCCCGGCCCGCTCAGGTGATAGACCCTGGATTGCTCCGGGCCGATGGCTATTGTTTGCAGCGGAAAATCGAGCAACGAAGGCGAAGGATAGACCTGGGTATCGACCTTGATCTGATAATAATGGCCGGACAGCGGACGGCTGTACACCGAGCTGATACGCAAGCCGTTGAAGGTAACGCGGTCATCCTCGCCGGCGGCCAGGGTTTCCATCAGCGAATAGCCGTCGTCGGCCAACCGGTTGGCCATCTGCTTCTCGGCGACCGTCCGGATTACCCAGTCGGCGGCGAACCAGTGCACCACGAAAACCGCGCACAACACCGCGCTTAGGCCGCGGCCCAAGCGTTTCCGTAACGGCATCATGGCCTTGCGCCGAAAACGTAGCCTTGCCCCCGGCGGGTTTGGATAAGATCGCCGCCGACAATTTTGCGCAAGCGTTTCACGTACACTTCGATCACGTTGCTGTCCGGCTCAGCCGACTCGTTGTATATATGCTCGCCCAGTTGCGCCTTGTTGAGCACTTTGCCGGCATTGAGCATGAAATAACGCAGCAATCTGAATTCGATGGCCGTCAGCGGATAAACCGGCCCGCCATCGACCGCGACGGTCTGCTCGTCTTCGTCGAGCTCGACGCCCAACAGCTTCAGGCTCGCTTGATTGAAGCTATGCGCCCGTTTCATGATAGCCCGCAAGCGCACCAGCAATTCCTGGGGATGAAAGGGCTTACCCAGGTAGTCGTCGGCACCCGCTTTAAAGCCGTCCACTTTCTCGTGCCAGGCATCGCGCGCGGTCAGGACGATGACCGGCATCGCATTGCCGGCCAGACGCCAGCGTTTCAACACCTCCAGCCCCGGCAGTTTAGGCAAGCCTAGATCAAGTATGGCGGCGTCGTAGTGTTCGGTTGCGCCCATGAATTCGCCGAGTTCGCCGTCCTGAACGCTATCGACGACATAACCAGCCTTCTCTAAATCCATTTTTAGCGCGCGGGACAGTAGCGCATCGTCTTCCAGCAATAACAATCGCATGAGTTGGTCCTAAATAAATCAGTTGGCGAGTGCGGCAACCGTTCATGCCGAGCGAAGCAGGCGCCCTTAGTCCGCATGGCGTTAACAAGGAACAGCCGCTGTTTACGCTTATTCCCAAGCTCCAGCTTGGGAATATAGTCTTGGCGTATGCCTAACCGGCGAAGCATGAGCGATTTTCACGGCCCCCTTACCCATTGGGTGAGCATTCCAAACCCAGCTCACCCTTCGACTGGGCTTCGGACGAACGGTGTTTGGAATGCTTAACTGATTTTTCCAGGTTGATTCCTGGTTGCCGGCTTATGTTTTGCAAATCGATGCTCGGATTTTTCGCAAATGAAAATCCGGCTTTGGGATGATTCAGGCATATTGGCAACGCCCAGGAACTGCAAATCCGAGGGCTCGGCAACTTCGATGCGTTTAAAGAATCTTGGAAAGGGTATACAGCCACGGCATGATGCCCTGGCTGTATGTTCGTTACGCTAAACCTGCTGTTACATGTATTTTTTCAGGTTTGCAAATCCCTCGCGGGCGTCTTTTATTTCTTTCTCGGCGCCGGCAAAATCGGATTTTTTCGCCAGTTCCCTGGCTTTTTTCATTTTCAGCACGACTTTGTCGCGTTCGAACTCGAATTTATAGTTAGCGCTGAGCTCGCTGGCGTTTTCCGCAACATCCTTAATCAAGGATGCTATTTGTTGAGGATCGCCGGCGGGAATCGCGTCCAGGACAACCTGAATTTTGGCGTCCACTTCCTTCAATACCTCAGGTACGCTTTTATGAGACTCCTTGGCAAAGGCTGAAGCGGACAAACCGAACATTGCAAAAAACAGGACGAAAGCGATAAAAAATTTTTTAAATGACATAACTTAACTCTATTTTAATGGATGTATTTGGTGATTAGCGGTTGGGTGAAATTACTGACTGATTTTCAGGCTCCTTTGATTTGTATGAATGTGGCATTGATATTCCGGCGTTGGCGGGATTGACCGCTCCGAATGCTTATCGGCTATTAAAAGGACTATCGTTTTGAAGCGCCAAACGTTCGAACGCTTTACTGATGCTGACGCCAACGGCGATTACCATCAGCGTCGACAACGCAAATCCCGCGGTGTAGGCAATGGCATCGCTGTCCAACCAAATGTCGTAGGCATGCACATACCCGTGAAATAAAGCCAGATTACCTACAACCAACGCGGCCATAAGCGGCGAAACCTTATATCTGGAAAGCAACATCAGCCCTAATAGGGTGGCGGAAAGGATCATGATATTTTCCGCATGGGCAATCTCGATGGGGATGAGGGTTAAACCGCCGCCGATTATCATCAACGCCACAAACAGCAGCGGCAAGGCCGCGATCGCCCATCCGGTGCCGCGGGCTAGCCAAAAGCCCACGACCAACAGGGTGATAATGTGGTCGGAACCGGTTAACGGATGAATCATGCCGCCGACAAAACCGATAGCCTCGGATGGATTGTGCCAAGGGTGGGCATCGGCAATAAGCGGGTTTGCCATGCTTGCCAAACCGAGTAATTGAAAAAATCTTGCCTTGTTCGTCATTTCCGCCTCCTGATTTTGGTGGTAAAGGTTCAAGCAAAAAACCGCTTACATGGCGTGCATTTTGTAATCGACACGCGGATAGCCCTTTTTGTCCTTGGGATCGACCGAGCCGGGATCCTGTAGGCCGCGCTGCTCGATTTGACGGCTTATCATCTGTTCCCAACTGTCGTATGCCGCCAGGTCGGCGGCTCCCGCGGCTTTGCCGGCGGCAAAATGGGATTTTGCCAACTCGATAACATCCACCGCGTTTTTTTTATCCAGCGCTTTTAGAAACGCCGCATCGTCCTTCAGCTGCTTACGCAGTGCCCAATACGCCGTTTCGAATTCGACCCGTTGGTTTGCCGGCAGATGTTCCTTGATCCAGGTCGCCGATTTATGCGCCGTTTTCATGCTGCTGGCGTTGATTTGATTGGCGTTGCCGCAGGCATTGAGCACTAAAAACATCGACAATGCTAAAAAACCGTATGACGCTTTCATGGTTAAAACCTGCTGATTGAGTTTCAAAAAATCCGGCTGTTTATGCTTGCCAATATCGGCCAAGCCCCGGAAGCCTGTCGAATCCGGCCGTAGCGACTCACACAAGCCAGGTCGAATATCAATTCGATACCCCGAAACACCTGATTGGCAAACGGGTTAAAGCTGGGTTGAGTCACTCGGTTAAAGCCGAAATCCGTTGCCTGATGGCAAGCGTTGCATGCCGCGGTCAAATTGTCGTAGCGCGCGGTAAAGGCCTGTATATCCTTGTCTTTAATGGCTTGTTCAAGCCCGGCCAGCGGACGATCCATGTATTGAGCAACCAATTCCGGAAGCGGCCGTTTTATATGCTTGTGCGTGGGGTGATATTTGGCGGCGTCCTCAAAACCCTCATGTAATTCATCCACTTCGTAAGCCGCCAGTTCCCAGTTACGCGCCTGTCCGGCAAACCACAGCTTGGCGTGTCTGACCGCGCTTTGCGCCATGATTTCGCCCAAACCCGGCGCGTAGCCGGTAGGGTCTTGTTCATGCGGGTACTGGCCGGCGCAGGCCGTCAATAAAATAGTCGCGGCCAAAGCCGGGCAGAGTCTGATAAATGCTGGTCTCATACTGGGTTCCCGTAATGAAAGCTACTGTTTACTTTACGGCTCGAGCGGTTGCGGTTTGAGCAGCCGAGGCACGAAGTAGGCCGCAGCGGCAACGAGGATGCCGATGATGACGGAGAGTACCAGCAAGCCGTTCTGTCCACCGCTTTGCTCGGCGGCCAAAGCCACGCTGAGCGGGATATGCAGGGCGCTGACTTCGAGTTGCGTATGCAAATCGGTATCGTCGACAGTCAGCACCACCCGATATTTGCCGGCGGTTTTGAAATCCACCGTTGTCGACAGTACGCCCTGTTTGACGACGGCCATCGGCAACTCCGCGATCGTTTGACCGTCTTCGCGCAAAATTTTCAGCGCCACCGGTTTTTTGCGCACATCCAGATCGAGCAAATCGATGGACACTTGGGTTTTGCCTGTTGCCGGCAGATCGACGCATTCGGCTTCCGGCAGGTTTTTGCTGCCTGTGGCCTGGTTCGGGCCAAGCTGATAGGCGGCGAAATTGACCACGTAATAGTCGTTGCTTTGCATGCAGCCGTACATGTCGTAACTGCCGTCCGCCCCTTTGCGGTTACCGCCCAGCGGCACCGAGGCATCCGCCTGGCCGAGCGCGGCGAGCAACAGGGTAAACATCAGGAAAAAACGCGTCGTTTTCATGGCTTCGCCTCCGCTGTTCCGGCTGTATCGGCAATGGAAAATTTCAAAACGCCGCTGACGATCAAACCGTCTTCGGTAATGACCCTGTAACGCGCGGCATAGGGGCCGGGGCGTAGCGGTTTGGTGGTCGCGGTCAGCCGGTGGCGTTCGCCTAGCACCAGACGGGGGTCGGCGTTATCGACCCGGTTCCCCTTAGCGTCCACGACGACGACCGACGGCGAACGCTTACCGACATTACCGTTAAACCACAGCTTTATGGTGCCGTCGAAATTCGACACTTCGGCATTATTTTTGGGGTCGGATTTTAGCAGTACGCCTTCGGCATGGCCCGCCAGGCTGACGGCTGACAGCAATAAAGCCGCCAAGGATTTAGACGCAATCTTTTTCATAAAAAATCTAATGTATTCCGAACAGTCCGGCGATAAACAAGACGATAGGGTCGGACAAGGGGTGGAAAAATCCCAGGGTAATCAGCACCAACCCGGTTACGAAAAACCGGGTCCAGGCCCGCACGGACAAATCCTGCTTGCGCCATAAAAAATGAAAAATCAGCCAGCTGGCTAGCCAGACGCCAAGCGCCAGAGTCTCCTTGCCGGAGTAAGAGCCGATACTGCCGTCCGGACCGCTGCCGGTCGACCCAGGTATCCAGTGCCCATAGGCATGCACCATTTTGTCCAGTTCCTTGGTCAGCCTGGAAATATGGTGGCTGACCATTAAAGTCAAAAAGGCCAGCAACAGCGACAGGCTGGCGGCCACCAACGGGCCGGAGTAAAGTTTTTGCGCGCCGGATTCGTTTTGCATTACCTTTCTCTCCTGTCAAACAAAGCGTAATTTGGCCAATACCAGCCCAGCCGCGAAACCCAGCAATAAAAAGCTCCACGAAATCAGAATGGTAACGCCGACAAAGCGGCCGATATCGCGCCGGTACTGCATCGGCATGCCGTAGTAATAGAGCATGAAAGCGGCTGCCAACATTAAAGGGAACGGGAACAAGGAAACGAATTCCTTGAACTCCATCAGTACGTTATGAAAATTGGGGACGCGAGCCAATATCCAGTCGCGCGGCCCGTCCTGGCCGCGATAGCGCATGTAAATCCAGTTGCCGCTGACGGCGCCGGCCAAATTTAACAGGGTAGCGGCCAATACCCAATGGCGTAACGATTCCAACCTGACCTGCATGCCTTTGATCAAGGGAATGGCCCGGTGAGTCAGATAGGTGCCGACAACTATGGCCAAAATCGCACTGACGCCATGAATACCGGCTTTCAGGCTGTAATCGGTAGGATAGAAAAAATTGGCGGCGGGCAACAGCAACAACAATATAAAAGCTATCGCCACCTGGATGCGAATGACTGTTTTGCCGAAATGATCGTGTAAATAGTCTCCAGCCTGCATGTACGCCCCTAATAACAAAATTTTAAATCGGTAATCGGACCCGCCGCGCTTTCAGCCCGACCGGCGAGCTTAATCAAGCGTTGCGTTATAATTCCGCCCCACCGATAACAATAAAAAACAGGAGCCCACCCTTGGAACGTTTTACTATCTCTCTCAGCGACGAATTGGCCGCGGATTTCGATCGCTGGATCGAAGCGCGCGGTTACAACAATCGCTCCGAAGCGGTTCGGGATTTACTCCGCAAAGAAATCGAAACCAGGCGTCTGGATCAAGATCAGACCCTATACAGCGTCGCCACCTTCTCGTTTGTCTATAACCATCACGAGCGTAATCTGGCCGAACGGGTAACCCATCTGCAACACGAAGCCCACGATCTGGTGGTTTCATCGATGCGTGTTCATCTCGATCATAACGACTGCCTGGAAACCTTGTTTCTACGCGGCTTGACCCAGCAAATCCGCACCCTTACCGAAAAGCTCGCCGCCGAAACCGGTATCCGGCATAGCGCGCTTAACCTTATTCCGGTAAAAATCGCCGAGCTTCACTATGCCCACCACGCCCATTTTCACCCGCACAGTTGATCCCCCGCCCAGCCCTTCGGGCTTGGCACATCGAGGAGCGGTACTTCGGCAGCAATTGTATGATAGTTTTTTTTAATTTCATACACTCAAATACTTGATACCCGGCACTTTTAAGTGCAAACTCATTGCCAATGCTTTATAAGAACTTGAATTTAAATGGATTTAAATCCATTGCGGACAGCTCAAAATAAAGCAGGCATCGTTAACAGCCGCCTGCCGCAGCGGTAAATATGATTATTTTATAATTTGTAAGAACAAAAATCGCCGTTCGGCATGGCGAAAGCAGCGGCGGGCCGATGCCGGCCCGCCGATAGAAGATCCAATCGGGTTGATTGCAACTCAGGCACGCGAATCGTTGCCCGGCCTGCCCGCCGCTCGCCGGCGGTAAACGCCGCGTTTTTGCCGCCAGCGCATCACGCCGGTGACAAACAACAGCGGACAGCTCAAACCGGTCGCCAGCACCAATAATCGGCCCGGCATATCGAAGGCTTCGCCGCTATGCAAGGGATGCAGCCACTGAATCAAGGTATCGCCGGCTGAAAAGACCATGGGATCGTTCACCCGCAGAACTTTTCCCGAATACTGATCTATCCAGACATTGGTTTTGGGAAAGCGCCGGCCGGGTTCGCCGGCTTGCCTCAGATTGATGCGATAGCTACCGGCGGCATCCTCCGGGGTTTCTATCCAGCGTAACTCGGCTCCCGGAAATTGCGTTTGCGCGATAGCGACCGCCTTATCCAACGCGATGACCGGCCGCATCGCCGCCGGCAAAAGAGATTGCGGCCTGGGCGGCGTTTGCAAGGGCGAAAAAAAGCCGATCAGCGGATTGACGTATTCGGGTATCTCCAAGGCAACACCGGTTAAAGCCAGCACCAGCATCGCGATAAAGCCGTATGCGCCGGCGACTTTATGCAGATCGTACGTCAGGCGTTCCTTGCCGGCCTTGGGCTTAAAACTCAGCGCCGAGCGCCATTTGCCCGGCGACGGCCACCACAAATACAGTCCGCTGCACAAGGACGCCAGCGACAAGCCGCCGACTATCGCCATAACGATCTTACCCGGCGCCCCCAATAACAGCGTGTAATGCAAATCGTAAATCCAGGTCATGGCGAATTGGCCCCAAAAACGCTGTTTCAGCACTTCGCCGGTCTGCGGATGAATCGACAGCATCAAGGGCGCAAACCCCATGTGTTCTGTTTCCCGCGGTTTGTAATAGCGCGCGGTAACCATGCGGCGCGGGTCTTGCGAAATTTCCAGACGCCAGCCGTTCGGTCGGGTGGGTTCGGCCTGGCGGACGGCGTTGAAAATAGCCTGATACGGTAAGCGTGGCGCCGACGGCTCCACAATCACCAATTCGGGATTGAGTATCTCGTCCAGTTCGAGATAAAACACCAGCAAACCGCCGGTGATACCAACCGCGGCAAGCAGCACCCCCAACGATAAACCCAAATACAGATGCACTGCCAGCCACCGGCGGCGCGCAGCGCGTTTGGCATCGCCGCTCATCGCTTAATAGTCGAACTTGACGTTGACGGCACCGTAAAACGCGCGGCCGTCGGCGGGGGAATATTCTATTTGCGCAATACTGCCGAAGGTTTCATCGAACCACAAGTAATCCCGTTGCGCGTCCGTCAGGTTTTTGGCCTGGAACTGCAACTCCACTTCCTTGGTGACTTGATAGCCCAAATCCAGATTCAGCAGCGCGTATTCGCCGTGTTTGCCGCGCCGATTGGCCTGGTCGACATAAAAATTGCCCTGCCCGCTGGCCCACAGCGATGAACGCAGCTGCGGGGTAACTTGATAATCGATACCGGCGGTAAACAGGTAATTGGGGGTATTGACGATCTGGTTGCCTACCGCATATTCGCTGGAAAATTGCACGAACGGCGGGGCTTTTTTCACCACGGCCTCCTGCAGGGAATAAGCGGCCCAAATACCGACCCGTTCGACAGGACTGATTTTGGCCTCGATATCCACACCCTGCCGCTTGGTGGCGCCGACGGAGGTCGACTCGGCACTGGCCAGATTCCGGCTCAACTCATTGGTGGCGTCCTGCACCCAATAGGCTACCCGCGCCTCGGCCCAATCCACCGGATTCAGTTTGAAACCCACTTCCCAACCTTCGTTGATCGACGGCTTGACGTTGGCGGCATTGAGGTTTCTGAAGGTGGCGCTGCCGACGCCGATCTGAAAGGTGCGTCCCCAGTTGCCGTACAGGCTATAGCCCTCGACGGGCGTGACGACCGCGCCGATTTTCGGCTGCGAGATGGTGCCGTAATCGTTGACCGGAAAATCGCCCGAGACGGTGGGCCTAAAGTTGCTGAAGTTACCGTCCACTTGGTCGGCCCGGTAACCCGGCGTGATTTTCAGCCACTTGGTGGGTTTGATCACCGCTTGCACGTAGCCACCGTAAATCAGGAAGTTCCATTTCTCGTCGTTGCGGATGTTGGCAAAGCTGGCGGGTGCGCGCGCTATGCCGTTGTCTGTCCTGAACTGCAAATATTTGTTTTCCTGTTGTTCGAAATCGAAGCCGGATTCAATGGAAAAATCGTCCAGCCAATTAATGGTGGGATGGTAGGTCAGCGACGTGATGGCGCCGTATTGCACCTCATCGCGATTGCGGCTGACCTGCGCGCAGCAGGCGTCGAATCTGACCAGCCGCTGATCGTCGAACAAATTACCGTAGGCCTTGTTCGACCAAAATAACTCGTCGGTCAAATTGATGTCCAGATGCGCGCTGACCTGCCCCACGGTGCGCTTGCCGCCGTCGGTGGCGTTTCTGGCCATGGATTGCACCGGATCGGCCAGTTGCTCCTGGTAGGTCAGATAGCCGGGCTCTTGCGCGCCGGACTCGCTCCAGCGGGCGCTCAGCCCCACTTTGTATTTGTTGTCCTCTGGCGTGTAAAACCATTTACCGGAAAAGCTGTTTTTATCGGAATTGGCATGGTCCCGGTAGCCGCCGCCGGCACGGTAGGATATTTGATAATTTTGCGAAAAGCCGTCCTTCTCGTAACCCAAACCGGTCTGAACATCGTGGGTATCGAAACTGCCGTAACTCATGCGGCCCTTGACATAATTGCCGCCGGTGGAGGTTTTGATATTGACGTTGCCGGCGATGTTGTGCAGGCCGTAACGCGGATCGTTGGTGCCGCGCACCACTTCCATGGACTCTATATCCAACGGAAACAAGGCGTCGATATAAGGCATATTGCCGTCGTTGGTATTACTGGGCACCCCATCGATCAACAATTTGACCGCATTGACCCGGCCTTCGCCGTTGAAGCCGCGAAACGACAGCTTGCCGGTGGTGGTACCCTGGCCGAACTGGGTGATTTGCACGCCCGGCATGCGGTGAAACAAGTCGTATGCCGTCAACACATTTTGATCGGCGATTTTGTCTGCGTACATCACATCCACCGAGGTGGCGATATCGCGGCTGGTCAGTTTTTTACTGAACTCTGCCTGATCGCTAACGATGACCACCCCCAGCTCGAAGATAGAATTATCTTGCGAGGAAGACGACTTCTTGGGCGCGGCTTTCACCGCCAGCATGCCTTCGCCCACGGCTTCGAATTGCAAGCCATTTTCGGTCAATACCTGTTTCAGCGCCTGTTGCACGCTCAACCTGCCTTTCAAGGCGCCGGCCTGTAAGCCTTGCACCGTGTCATCGGCATAGATGAGTTTGATATGGCTGATTTTTGCCAGACTGTCCAGGGTTGCGGCCAGGGGTTGCGCCGGAATATCCAGCTCGATAACCGCCTCGTCGGCCGCGGAAATTTCCATTGCCGCCAGCAGGATTAAGGCGAATACAGTTTGATTGCGACGCGACCCGCCCGATACAGCTTGTTTCATGTTCATCTCCTTTGTTTTAAGCAAATGACAGGCTGCATGCCCGCCGTTACTTAAATAACGAAACAAACAGGATTAACTGGACAATTATTTTTTAAATTTTTGGGTGATGTTTGATCCCATCATTTGTTCATGGTCTGCCGGATGCGACTGCCGACGGGTCTTGATAGACGGATAGCGGCCAAAACCCGCCGGTCGGGGGCGCTATCCAATTTCAATAGTTAAGGCATAATGAGATTCCGCATGGTATACATTACTCCCTGACTTTACATGAACCGTATGGCAAACGGATCCTGGGTTATGACAATGCCCATGCCGTCAAGCTGCCGAAGAAATTCAGATTTGCCGGATAGCGTTTAGCCTATGACCACAAGCACCGGCATATCTGCGACCAAGGCGAGCCTTATGAATTTCAAAATACCTATCAACTTTTAATGGACTTCTTCGCACAGGAAAAAATGCGGGAACGAGTGCTGGCTATTGCCAAAGGTGAATACAAGCCGGAACCGACAGAGCCCAAAATATGGTTCACGTCAATGCGCTCGCCTGCGGAAGTGTTGAGCGACGACAACCGGGCGCTACTGAAAATTATTCAGGAAACCCATCCGGAATCAATTTCATCTCTGGCCATTATTACCGGTAGAAAACCGAGCAATCTGTCTCGTACCCTGAAAACCATGTCGAATTATGGCTTAGTGGAAATGCGACGCGAGAAAAATCAAGTCCGGTCAATTGCTGTGGCTACTGCATTTCAGATTTTCGCTTGAGTTAATGCAAATGCTTATTGGTTTAAACACCAAATGATGTAGCCTCGATTAGTGAAGCGTAAACGAGGTCAAAATATCTCTTATGAGGGAAATTAACATTCCCACGATTACGCTTCACTAATCGCGGCTACGCGGGCTGGTACGGCGCAAGATCAGCCAGATCAATTTCGATTACCCAAGTCCCATGGCACACCGCTACAGCCTCTACCTGATTCTGGGCGCGCTGTATCTGTTGCCGGTCAGTTTGACCCTGCCGTTTCCGGTTCCGCCGCAAGCCGTCCCGGTAGGCGTTTTTGTCGTCGCCTACGCCGTCAACGTGCTGTTGGCCAATACGCAAAAGCGGGTATAAATTGGCTTTACATCAAATGGATCAAAAACTCGGCATCCCAACGTAATTCGGTAAACATTGAATACTCTCTCCACAGCACCAAACATGGATAACTTCGTCCAAAAGCACGCAGCCTTCAGGCGCGAGAGCAAGGTAAGGAACTGGTGCAGTGAGCCGCCCGCAACACCAGTATTTTCCCGAACGTCTGCAAGCCCACCACCTCCTGCAACACCACCGCGCTTTGATCGAACAACCGCCGCCATTCGGCCAGCGTCCGTTCCCGGCCGCGGGTGTTGACGAACATTTGCATGTCGAACGAGGCCAAGCCCATGTCAGCCCGTTTGTCCGGCATCACCATCTCCATCACGGCGATGGCGGCATCGCTCTCGGCCGCTGCTTCCGCGACATGATGTAACGCGGTGATACAGGCTTTATCGTCGAAGCCATGCAGCACCGCACTCAGCAGGTAAATATCCTTGTCACTGCGCGCCTTGGGTACGGATTGCAGCAGGTCGCAGGCTTCGAAGCTCATGCGTTGCAGCGCGGCGCCCTCGCCCTTTTCCTTCCAGAACTGCGCAGCGCCTTGGATGACCTGTTCGCGGTCGGCCACCAGCGCCTTGAGATGCGGATGGCGTTTGAGAATGGCGAGCGATTTTGCGCCTTTGGAACCGCCGACATCGATGATGCGTTCGAAGCACGACCAATCGAAATCGGTAACAAAGCTATCGCCGGCCAAGGCTTCCACGCTATCCATCGCCTGCGCGAACAGCGCATCGAATTCCGGGTTGCCGTCCATATACGAGTAAAACGCCTGCCCGTGCGCCAATTCGAAAGGCACGCCGTCGCCACGCACACCCTGCTCCAATTGCTCGAACCACGAGCGGCTTATTTCCGGCGAATTGTGCATCAGCACCATGGCGCGAACGCTGTGGGGATGATCCGGGCGCAGATAAGACGAAAGCCGGTTGTTTTTGAAACGTATGGAGGCCACTTCCTCGAACACGCCCATCGCCACCAACATCCGCAGCAAGCGGTAAAGCGCATCGGCGTCGGCACCGATGCGTTCGGCCAGGGTTTCGGCGCTAGCTTCGCCATCGGCCAGCGCGCCGGCGATGTCCAGCCGC
>NZ_JANIBK010000035.1 GCF_024505165.1 Methylomonas rivi | reverse complement strand
CAAGGATGCCGTCGGCGCGGCGCGGCAACTGGCTGTCGAACCGGATAGCGCGGGGGATTTGGCCGCCGCCGCCGAACGCTTGGCCTGCCGCTTAATGAGGTTGCAAAACGTCGATTTTGCCTTGGTTCAGCTGTTTCAGGGTAGCCAGGACGATTATCGGCACAAGGATAAGCGCATAGTCCTTTATAATTGCCTGCAAACCGGCACCGGTGCCGTTCATGCTCAACATAGCTTGAGCGGCGGCGCCCAAACCAAACAAAACCAGGCGGCGCTATTGAGCCTGGACTTACTCAGACGCACTTTACAAAACCCATGCCCTTAATCCGCTTAACCAACGTTTCCATCGCCTTCGGCACCCACGCACTGCTCGACAACGCCGCTTTTCAACTCGATGCCGGCGAGCGGGTCGGCTTGCTGGGACGCAATGGCGAGGGCAAATCCACGCTGATGAAAATTATCGCCGGCGACATACATGCCGATCACGGCGAAATCTGGCGACAGCCGGAACTGCGGCTGGCTTGGCTGGAGCAACAGCCCAATCTGGAGGCGGATGACACCATTTACGAAGCCGTGGCCGGCGGCCTGGGCGAATTGGGCCGTTTGATCGCCCGTTATCACGAACTGCTGACCCACATGGACGGCAGCGAACAATCCTTGCAAGCGCTGGGCGACGTGCAACACAAGCTGGAAGCCGACAACGGTTGGGAGTTTCAAAGCCGGGTGGAAGCGGTATTGAGCAAATTGCAATTGCCGGCCGATGTCAAGGTCGGCAGCCTGTCCGGCGGCTGGAAGCGGCGGGTAGCCTTGGCGCGGGCTTTGGTGATCGACCCGGAAGTGCTGTTGCTGGATGAGCCTACCAACCATCTGGATTTCGAAAGTATCGCTTGGCTGGAAGAGCAATTGCTGGCGTTTCAAGGCGCGGTGCTGTTCGTCACCCATGATCGGGCCTTTCTGCAAAAACTGGCTACTCGCATCATCGATCTGGATAGGGGGCAGTTGACCTCCTGGGCCGGCAATTATCAGGATTATCTGCAACGTAAAGCCGCCGCGCTGGAAGACGAAGCCAATCAAAACGCCGAATTCGACAAGAAGCTGGCCAAGGAAGAAGTCTGGATCAGACAAGGTATCAAGGCCAGACGCACCCGTAACGAAGGCCGGGTCAGGGCCTTGAAAAAACTGCGCTCGGAGCGCGCCGAACGCCGCAATACCCAGGGCACCACCAAATTGAGCCTGAATAAGGGCGAGACTTCCGGCAAAAAAGTGGTGGAAGCGGTCGATGTGAATTTCAATTATGGCGATAAAACCATCATTCGGGATTTCTCTATCCGTATCGAACGCGGCGACAAGATCGGTTTGCTCGGCAACAACGGTGCCGGCAAATCCACCTTGTTGAAACTGTTGCTGGGACAATTGCAACCCACCGGCGGTAGCATTGAGTTAGGCACCAATTTGCAAATCGCTTATTTCGACCAGTTGCGCGAACAGCTCGACCCGGATATTTCGGTGGCCGACAGCGTGCTGGACGGCGGCGAGTTCATCGATTTGCCTGGCGGTAAGCGCCATGTGATGAGCTATCTGGCGGATTTTCTGTTCGCGCCGGCCCGCGCCCGTTCTCCGGTCAGAAGCTTGTCCGGTGGCGAGAAAAACCGCTTGCTGCTGGCGCGGTTGTTCACCAAGCCGGCCAATCTGATCGTGATGGACGAACCGACCAACGACCTGGATCTGGAAACCCTGGAAATCCTGGAAGAAAAGCTGGTGGAGTACCAAGGCACCTTATTGCTGGTCAGCCATGACCGGGAGTTTCTGGATAACGTCGTTACCAGCGTATTGGTGTTCGAGGGCGAGGGCAGGGTGGGCGAGTATATCGGCGGTTATGCCGATTGGTTTGCTTTATCCGAGCGCAATAAAAAGTCAGAGGCCGAGGCTGTTAAGGCCGCCGAACAAGCCGTCAAAAAAGACAAACCGAAAACCGTAACGACTAAAAAACTCAGTTTCAAGGATCAGCGTGAACTGGAGCAATTGCCGGAGCGCATAGAACAGCTGGAAAACCTGCAAGCCGAGTTGACCGCGAAAATAGGCGGCGGCGAGTTTTATAAACAAAGTCCGGATGCGGTCTCGGCTACGCTGGAGCAATTGAAGACGGCGGAAGCTGAATTGGCGCTGGCGTATGCGCGGTGGGATGAGCTGGATGCCTTGCAGGGTTGACAACTGGGCGGGTTGGACATTAAAACCCCGCAAATGGTCGCGGGGTTAGGTTTTGCTTTGCGCAAAACCTTTTTGCAGAATGCCTTGTTGGTAATATTTAGCGATGTCGATGCCGTAATCCTGGGCTTTGACAATACCTTTAATTGTCAACAGATTGCCTTGTTCATCCAGTTCCATATCCGCCAGATTAATGATTTTTTCCGCCACGGGTTGTTGGGCCTGGTCCAGCAGGATGATAATTTTAGGGCGCAACCTGGCGAATTCGTTGATTTCCACCACGATGGCTATGCTGCCATTGGTCATGGTCACCACGCAACCCGGCGGATATACGCCTAGGGCTTCGATGAATTTGACGACCAAGTTGCCGTCAAGATGGGTGCCGCTGAGGTCGGACATGATGCTGGTAGCTTCCAGGTGGGTCCTGCCTTTTTGGTAAACCCGGTCGCTGGTAATGGCATCGTACATATCGGCTATCGTGACTACGCGGGTAAACAAGGAGAGTTGTTTATGGTTCAGTTTATTGGGATAGCCTTTGCCGTCCAGGGTTTCATGATGCGAATGCGCCGAGTCGATGGCGCCGGAATACATGTCTTGGCTGGATTTCAGCAATTCATAACCCAGCGAGGCGTGCGAACGCATGATTTCCATTTCGTCGGGCTCCAATCTGCCGGGCTTGTTGAGGATGTGCAAGGGCACCAGCATTTTGCCCATGTCGTGCATCATGCCGCACAAGCCGACGTTATTCAGATTGGCCATGGAAAAATTGATATGCCTGCCCAGCACGATGGAGAGCACGCAAACGTTCAAGCTGTGTTGGGCGGTATATTCGTCTTTGTTTTTGAGCTGGTTTAGCCATAAAAACGCATCCGGCGAATGCAGAATACTGTTCACACATTCCGCGACGGCGGCCTTGGCGGCCTTGGTGTCCACGCCCTCTCCCTTGGCGATGCGTTCCATGAAATCGGACACCAGTTCGCCGACTTGTTTGTGAACAACTTCCGCGCGGTCGATTTCCTTGTCGAAACGGCTGAGTTTGGGGGGCGGCGCGCCGAAGTCTATATTGGTGTCGATTACCGGCGGGTCGTTGTTATCTGATTTGCGCGGCTGGCGTTTGCGATCTCTAGTGGTGTCTATGTAAACGTAATCGCAGCAGTCTTTTAGCTGTCGAATCTCGTTTTCGTTTTTGATTTCAAAGCCTTGGAATAAAAACGGGCTATCCAGCCACGGGCGGTCCAGTTCGATAACATACATGCCTATCGCCAACAGATTCACGGGCGTATAGACGCGTTCCGGCACGCTGTATTCGACTACATCACTAGCGCGCTTGGTTTTCTTTTTCCCGAAAGACCAGAGTTTTTTTAATAGCATATTTAAATGTAAGCGATCTCTAATTGACAGTCTACCAAGTATATGATGTTTGCTAAAAAGCGTTGGGAGTTTTAATAAAACCCATTCACGCCAATCCTCATTCCGGTTGGGTAACGCTATCACAATTGATTGGGGAGAACTATTTGAAGTGATTGAATTCGTGTATAACTCTGACAAATGTCTCAATTCGTGTAAGGGTGAATACAGCAGTCTGTCTAATGGTGGCGGGCGTATCTTTGATTCAACATCACATTGAAATGCTTCCTTAATAGAGGTTTGCCGAAAGATTACGCCTTATAATGTCGCGGTTTATTTAACAATGAGGAGTGTATATGTCTATTAAAAGAATGGTGGATCTTGATTTGGCCGGTAAACGGGTATTGATCCGGCAGGATTTAAACGTGCCGGTAAAGGACGGCAAGGTTACCAGTGACTTACGTATTCAAGCGAGTGTTCCCACCGTTGAGGCCGCACTGGCGGGCGGTGCGGCCGTCATTTTGATGTCGCATTTGGGGCGTCCGACGGAAGGCGAATATGATGAAGCCTCCAGTCTGCAACCCGTGGCCGAGCGTTTTTCGAAGTTGTTGGGTCAACCTGTGCGGTTGGTTAAGGATTGGCTGGATGGCGTGGATGTAAAGCGTGGCGAGGTTGTGTTGTGCGAAAACGTTCGTTTCAACAAAGGTGAAAAGAAAAACAGCGCCGAACTGGGGCAAAAAATGGCGGCGCTGTGCGATATCTTCGTCATGGACGCATTCGGTACGGCGCATCGCGCGGAAGCTTCGACTCATGCGGTAGCCGAGCATGCGGCCGTTGCCTGCGCCGGCCCGTTATTGGCCGCCGAACTGGATGCATTGGGTAAAGCCTTGGAAACCCCGCAAAAACCTTTGGTAGCCATTGTGGGCGGTTCAAAAGTGTCTACGAAGTTGACCGTGTTAGAGTCCTTGTCCACCAAAGTTGATCAATTGATTGTGGGCGGCGGCATTGCCAACACCTTTATTGCCGCGGCCGGTTATGGGGTGGGTAAATCCTTATACGAAGCGGATTTGATCGACGAGGCGAAACGCCTGATGGCCGCCGCCAAACAGCGCGGTGCCGAAATTCCGGTGCCTGTCGATGTCGTGTGCGCTAAAGAATTTTCCGAAACCGCGGAAGCGACGGTCAAAAACGTAGCCGATGTGGCCGATGACGACCTGATTTTGGATATTGGCCCTGAAACCGCCAAGCAGTATGCGGCAATTCTGGCCAAAGCCGGTACCATTGTCTGGAACGGCCCTGTCGGGGTATTCGAAATCGATCAGTTTGGCGAGGGTACCAAAGCCATGTCCATGGCAATTGCCGAAAGCCCGGCGTTTTCCATTGCCGGTGGTGGTGACACCTTGGCTGCAATCGACAAATACGGCATTGCCGATAAAGTGTCCTACACCTCAACCGGCGGCGGCGCCTTCCTGGAATTTTTGGAAGGTAAGGAATTGCCGGCTGTCTCCGTCCTAATGGCGCGCGCATAATAATGGGCCATAAGCTTGGCGGGTGATTGATTTTTCGGTTTTGCGCCGGCAACCAGTCAAATCATTAAACTAATGATTTGACATAATAATTTTAAGATGTATAATAACTAAATCAATCGCGGGGTGGAGCAGCTTGGTAGCTCGTCGGGCTCATAACCCGAAGGTCGTAGGTTCAAATCCTGCCCCCGCTACCAGACAAATCAAAGGCTTAGGTTTAACGACCTAGGCCTTTTTTGTTGCGTGAAGGTTTCCGGTAAGCAAATAGTAAGCGAATTTAGGATATATCAATCAACACTTGGCGCGTTTCGAGTGATTTCCGGTACAACTTAAAAGATGTTTGGGGCAATGAGATGAGGCATTTAATTGGTTTTGTGGTCTGCGTTTTTCTTTGGCTTGGTGCGGCTCCTGCGAAAGCCGCGCTAATTCACTACGATATTGTGATGCAGCAAGAAAACTTCTTCCCAACAGGAGGAATAAGGCCTTTGGTTGGCGGTTTCGATATTGATAGCGCAAGCCTTGTTCCAAATTCCTATTACTTCCTGAGCAAAGGGGAGTTAATTAATTTCAGTGTAACGGGGAAAGGTTTTTATCCACACGAGACCGCAACAACCTATATTTATGAGCCGAATTTGCCAATGTTTGTACCTGGAGGGCAGGGGGCGACATATCCTGGCCCTATGGTAACAACAGACGCAAATAGTCATATAGTTCGCTTGGACGGCGCGTTCTTCAATCACAGTCCTAGCATACTTTCCCATTTGCAAATGTTTAACAACCAATACACTGAATTTGCTCAAACAGGTGGTGGTATTGGCGATGGTAGCGTAGGTATATCGCAGGGAATTTACACTTTGATTCCTGTTACCGCTGTGCCAATTCCCGCCGCAATCTGGTTATTTGCTTGCGGATTAGGGTTGCTGACATTCACTGGCCGTGAAAAGCGAAAAAGGCTATAAGCCCTTGGCTCCCAATTGTGCGGAAGGTTTATGTCCAAGCTATCCCCAAAGCAAATTTGCTAAGTTGCTAAATATAAATGCTATCCATTCAAAAAATTCCATCATCATTCCCCAGGCTTGTTGAGTATGATGTTAAGTGTAGCATCGGCATCACTGGTTGCCTCATAGCGATAGCTAACCTTAGCGGCGCCAGTAATAACCGGTTTTGGCAATGGTTTATCCCTAAACGGCTTAGTAATGATAATGTGTAATTCGTCCGGATTGCTGGCTTTCTCGATTTTCGAGATTCTGGTTTTAATGCTCATGGCGCTTCATCCATGCTTTCTGCTGTTGGCACTCAATGACTTGCTCGGGAGTAAGCTCGCCTGTAAAGCCCGGTGTGAATAATGCCATCCAAGCATTAAGCGATAAGGTTGGCGCAAGATTGCAGGGTGTCACGCTTACCTTCTGTGTACGCCGCTGTTCTAACTTATCCAGTCTATTTTTTATGCTCATTGCTTGTTCTCCAGATTCTCAATGCGTCTCTCTAAATCGCTGCCTTCAATAACCTTTCCGACAGCCTGTAAACACCACGTTAGTTTTGTCGCGTCCTGAATATCAACCAAGCCGGAACGCGCCTCACGGTACACCTTAGCCATTTCGCGCCTTACATCCTTCATAGAATCCAGCTTGCAACGGTAACGCTGACCTTTCTGCCGGGGTAGGGCATTAAGCTGGCCGGTTTTGCCGTCTATTTCTACGGGTTCTCTATTGCTCATTTTTTCACCATAAACAAGGTGTTATTTCTTATTTGAGTGCAGATAGAGCAGATAAATGCCATTTTTAGTAAAGTCCTCACGGAAAAAAATATAAGAAAACTTTAGGAAAACGGGCTTTATCTGCACTATCTGCACTCGATTACCAGCCACGGGCGGTTTTATAACTGTCTGAATAGCTGGCATCGTTCACGGCAAGCCCTGCCCAAAGTGTTGAACCGCTTGACCTGCGGCTATTGAATCCACGCTCACCAAGTCGACGACCAAGGCTTATATTATTGGCAGGTTTTAAACCGTTATCGATGCACCATTGCTTATAATTGCTATAAATATCTGTTGATGATGTTTCAAAACTTGGCGACTGCCGGCAGCACTCAGCCAGCCAGCGCCCGATCAAGTCCTGTTCGTCCTGATAGTCGCCTGTTGCTTGCCTGATGGTGGTCGGAACGTCAGCCAAGCCGCGCCGTTGCCATTCGATACAGCCTTCAACCATCCACGACAAGATGTGCGGGGCTTCGGCTCTCAGTTTTTCCAATAGCGCCGGGTCGCGCTGTTCAGGACTAAATGTTTTTTTGAATGGAATTAACCGAACGCGCCGCCATATGCCGTAATCGTTACCCCTAATAATGGGCTTATGGTTGCCCAGCATCATCAGTTTAAATTGTGGCGTGAATTGCACGGGTGCGGCGTAAAGCTTCCGAACGGTCATGGTATCGCCAGCCACAAGGCTTTTTATTAACGACTCAGCCAAGGCTTTACCATCTTCGGTTTCCGAACTCATAGCCAGCCTAGCTCCTATCAGCTCGGCTAGGTCTGGCGTGGCTCCGCCTGCTTGCCGTTTCGATTCGGTTAATGTTTCGGCGGCGATGGCGCGCGCATAATCACCAAGGATAAATCGGATGGTATCAGCCAGAACGCTTTTACCATTTGCGCCCAAGCCAAAGCAGAATACAAAGATTTGTTCTGATGTGGAGCCGGTCAGCAAGTAACCGCACCAGCGTTTAAGCCAGTCGATTAACTCCAAATCATCACCAAAGATTTGCGACAGAAATGCTAGCCAGCGCCGCGCATCTTTAGATTTGCCCAACTGCTTGACGTTCAGCGACTTGGTTATAAAGTCGCTTTGTTGTGCTGGCCTAGTAGTTCCGGTTCTGAGGTCTAGTGATACGCGGCCACAGTCCAATGCCAAACGGAACGGGTCAGCATCGACAAGCGCCAGCGGTAGACGTACCGAGTCAAAGTCCATCAGTAACGACACTTCCGCTTCAATGGTGCGTTCTTTCTGCGATGTACGCGCCCATTTAGCAAAATGCTGAGCATCGGCCAAGTGTAAGCAGCCCTCGGTGTAAATCTGCTGGGGCAATCTCGCGGCTAAACCACGCACCGTTGCGCCGTCAATGTCCCACATCCACGCGCCATCACGCCAATGTAGCCAGGCTTTGGCATCGTGGACATAATGCAGGTTTCCGCCGTGAGCATCTAGCAGCCGGGTAGCGTTGCCGAGTTCCGATAGTGGCCTAGTGCTTGCCGTACCGTCGCGAACATCTGTACCTGACAATACCGGGACTGCGAAGGATGCTTGTACGACGGGCAGCTCTTTAAACGCCTCCTCAATTTCTTGGCGTACAGTTTCCAGTCCGGCAGATTCTGCCAAGTCGTTAAAGTCGCCGCCATTCGTTGGAAACACCGCGGCAGCGGCTACAGCTTGAGCCGCTTCGGTTGCCTTGGTGCGTCCTGGGTTGCCTTCGGTTTCGGTGTCATCGTCGCCGCAAATTAAGAGGCGCGCCGATTGGTAACGCTTCCGCACATCTTCGGCCACGCAGCGTAAATTTCCGGCAGAAAAGCACACACAGACCGCATGGCCTGTGGCCCTATGCAGACTGTCAGCCGTGGCGAAACCTTCGCATAATAACAGCGTAGCGTCGTTTTCCGGCTCACCTAGCCACACATGCCCACGACGCATACGACCGCCGCTATAAAAGCGTTTTTGGCCGTCAGGTGCGATACGTTGCAGGCTTTGCAATTCACCCGTAGAGCCATAAACCGGCAACACTAAAGAGCCGTTGCCATCCACGCGCGCCATGTGCGGCTTAATGCCTTTCCGCATTAAATACGTGTGCGATTCATTGGCAGGGGTTGCCGCTTCCCATTCCATCAGGGCTTTTACTGCGGCCTGTTTATATCCGGCTTCACGTTCGTCCAGGGCTGCTTTCCTAGCTGCCTTAATGCTGCGATTAAAGGCGGCTTGCTCGGCTGCATTCAAGGGTTTATCTCGCTTTGCTTGCCAAACGTGTTGGTGTCCAGAGCGCCAGCAGCCAAACGCCGCACCGTGGCCGTCTGCGAATAAATGAACCCAGCCGGACAAGTCCGAGCGTTTACCGTTGGTTGAAAATCTAGTAGTCTTACCGGGTTGGATATTGTCGGGCGGGTCGAAACCCGCCGCTTGCATAGAGTCACGCAACGATTGCAGCATCAATTCCACCTTAAAGCCAGTTGCGTACAATCTGCTTATCTTCGGCAGTAAAGCTGTATTGGCCTGGATAGCATGTGTTGCCGTCCTTGTCGAAACGCTCTACACGGTCACACGGAACCGCCAAGCCCTTTCTACGTAAACCCGCCACCAACTCAGGCCCGTTTGAACATCCGGCGATGTTGTCCAGGTTCTCGCGCATAATCGGATTATTCAAAAGGGCGAGAGCTGCTCTTTTTTCGCGTGGGCTAAGTTTCATTATGCAGCCTCCCCAGCAACCAAAGATTTTAAGCTAGAGACAGACCAAGCAAGGCGTCCATAAACCCTAACAGGGCGAATCGGGCCATTCTCAAGGCATGCCCACTTTCTTAGCGTTTGTGGCTTGCGGTTGAGATAATAAGCTGCGGCGTCAGTTGCAACGGTTGGGCTGTTTACTTCTTCAAGAGGAATAAACGATTGATTTGTGGCGTTGTGCATGGTGAGTCACTCATTTTTGTTGATGATGACTCATGGTAATTTTTATAAAGTGCCGCGCCTTGGGGGGTAATTTGGGCTTATTTAACCCCCAGCTACTAGTTAATTGGATTAATCGTCAAACAAATCTTCCGGCTTTATTGATTCTGCCATAATTTCAACCCTATATCTTTCTGCTATTCGCCTTATTTCGCGTTCATCACTTGGCATGCCATCCTTTCCTGCTAGTTCATCCACTACTTGAATCCATGTTTTGCCTTCATTTTGAAGCCTTATAATTCGTTTAGCTCTTTCAAGATGAAAGTCACGAGGCAGTCTTTTTGCGCCTCTTTTTGGTTTTAGGGAGAACGAATCGTCTAGGGATTTTTTATCGTTTTCGAAATATCTTTCAAACGAGGTCGTAACAAAATTAACTAGTTCCATTGAAATTGGGGAGGTTGGGAACGATAGCTTCCGAAGTTCACTATAGAACCGGCTGAGCTTTTCTCTGTTTTCTAGCTGTAAATCGTCCATAAGCGTGACCAATAGAGATTAGGTATTTAGTAGTTAGGCACTATGCCACCACACGCAAGCCTTGCGATTGCAAGGGCTGCGCAAATTCGACGCCTGCCTGTTCCAATATCCAAGCCTCATATTTACCGTGCCAAATAGCTAACAGTTCAAGCGGTCGGCTTTTGTAGTGCCGTTCGGCGGTGGCGTTTGGTTTGTGTCCCATGATTTGCGCGACCACACCGACCGGCATTTCTACCCACTCGGCCAGACTGGCAAAGGTGCGGCGTAATCCGTGCAATGTGACGTGCTCCAGGCCTGCGGCATCGAGTGCGCGATTGTGGGCAATGCGGGGCTCTGTCAGTTTCCCATCGGCAGCGGCGGGGCTGCTGAATACCCATTCATTGCGCCGGGGCAGGGCTGTTATCAGGCTGGACAGGTAAGGAGTCAATGGAATCATGCGGCCTTCATCTTCGACCTTATCCTTTACCCACATGCCGCCCGCTTTGAAATTAACATCGGTCCATTTCAGTTCGGCCAACTCTTCGCGCCGGGCTCCAGTGAGTAACAGGCCTTGCAAGTAAGCGGCAATTACTGGATTGCTGAGGTGTTGGACAGCGTTAAACCACTCGGCAAGGTCGCCGCGTTGTAATACATCGAGCTTTTTGGCTCTTCTGCTGGGTACTTTCTTTCTGAGGTCTTGATTCTCGACCGCCTGTGCATCGACCAGTGATTTATAGTCCTTTTGCTGCCCACACCAACGCCAGAACGCGCGGAACATTTCAAAACCTTGCCGGGCATTGTTGGCGCGGGTTTGTGCCTCCAGCTTTTGCCAGTCGGTAAGAGTCTCAGCGTTTATATCAATCATGCGGAGTTGTAACAGGGGATAGAGAACACCTTGAACGGTTAAGCCTGTGCCGCGCTTTTTGGGTTGTCCGCCAGCTTGTGACAGATTTTGATGGTCTCTCAGGTGACGGTCGCCCCAATAGCCAGTGTTATTTGCAAGATATTCATTCCAGGCCGATTGAACGGTAATGGTGTTACGGATGGCTTCGACCTTTGCCTGTTCTCTAGCGGCTTGGTCCTGTGCCGCTTGTTCGGCTTTTTTCTGGCGGGGGTCGTGGCCTTGGTCAATTAAACCTTGTAAACGCCGTGCTTCTTTTTGGGCCAAATCTAGCTTCCAAGCCGCTGGCTTACCAATGGTAATACGGATGGGTGAGCCAGAGGTAAGTCGGCTTTGAAGGATGTACTGCTTAGAACCGCCAGGGGATGCTTTAAGCCCTAGGCCAGGAGTCTCAGTGTCCCACATAAAGTCGGATGATTTACCCGGCGCGCATTGGAATGACTCCACCCGGCCAGCTGTGAATTTGATACGCATTTGACTACTCCCGAAAGTCTGACTGGAAAAACCAGTAAGCAGATAGTAAGCAAATTATATCAACAATCGGGAATTTATAGAAATACTGCAACAATCACAAAATCATATAACTTTATGAAAAACATTGAATTACACTAAAAAAAGCAACCTGTATCAACGCCAATAAATCCTATTTTGTTCGGGCTCATAACCCGAAGGTCGTAGGTTCAAATCCTGCCCCCGCTACCAGACAAATCAAAGGCTTAGGTTTAACGACCTAGGCCTTTTTTATGGGCGTTATTTAGCATAAGCCGGCCGCGGCTTTATGCGGCTCAAAAAACGCCGAATCAATTCGAAGTAATTATCGACGCTGCAAAAATATAACCGAGCCGATTTTATCCATCGGAACTAAACTTGGCTGAGTCTGGTTTACAGCGTTCCCTTCAAAGAGAAAAATCCCGGCAAGAGTTCAATGTATTCCGGCTATAGTTATCTCGCTTCAAATTTTTGTTTGAGGGCTTCTTCCAATCCCTTTCTGGAAGGCAGGGAAATGAAGTGCCGTAATTTGAAGGGCGGAAGCTATAAATCGTACAATTACCCGGTTTGATTTTTATTAAAACAGCCAAGTGCCGTGTTGGTTCGGATGGGCTTTTGCGGGTTTAGTTTTAATTGTCAACCCACTGTAAAATGACGATATTTATATCAAGTGATGGATTGCCGGCCGGGAAATCCATTGTCAGCCTGTAATGCCTAAGGCCTATAAGTCATTATCCCACCCCAAGGTCACCATGAATTCAATTGATATTTTTCCATGGAACGAAAATTTCAATACGGAAGTGGCCGAAATCGACGAACAGCATAAAAAGTTGGTGCGCTTACTGAATTTGTTAGCCGGCCATGTGACTTTTCAGGCCGACCTGCCGGCATTGGACGCCATTTTCAACGAACTGGCCGATTATGCCGCGTATCATTTTCGGACAGAGGAAGTGCTTTGGAATCAGTATCTGCCCGAGGATTGGCTTGAGGTTCAGCATAAAAAGGACCACGAAGAGTTTGCGGCCGCGCTGCTCAGGTTCAAGCAAGAGCAGGCCGCCAAGGCGGAAAATGTCGTGCTTGAGGAAGTTTTATCTTTTCTGGCCCGTTGTTTGGCGGGGCATATTCTGGAAAGCGACCGATATTTAGCCCATGTCGTATTGGCAATGCGCTCCGGCCTAACGCTGGAAGCCGCTAAGTTACAGGCCGGCGAAAAAATGAGCGGGTCTGCGCGCGTGCTGATCGACATTATCCTTGCTGTTTACGAAAGTCTGTCCGTCAACACTTTGCGGCTGATGCGGGAACTCTCCCAGCATAAACGCGATGACGAGTTCTTAAGAAAATTGCTGTTGGCCGTAGAGCAAAGCCCGAGTTCGATTGTCATCACGGATCTTGCCGCCAATATCGAGTTCGTTAACGCGGCCTTTTTAAAGTCAACCGGGTATAGCCGCGACGAGACGATAGGGCGAAATCCCAGAATGCTGCAATCGGGTAAAACGCCGGCAACGACGTATCGGGCTATGTGGGATATGCTGGCGCAGGGACGGATCTGGCAGGGCGAGTTTATCAATAAGCGAAAAGACGGTAGCGAATACATCGAACGGGCCCTTATTTCGCCTGTGCAGCAAACGGATGGTGCCGTCACGCATTACCTGGCGGTCAAAGACGATATCACCGAACGTAAGCGGGTCGAAAAAGCGCTGCGCGACTCCCACCAGCAGATGGATGCCTTGCTCAATTCGATGGCGGAAGGGGTTTATGGGGTAGATACGGAGGGCAATTGCAGATTCGTGAATCGATCGTTTCTGCGAATTTTGGGCTATGACAGTGCCGATGTGATCGGCAAACATATCCATGAAATCATCCATCATTCTTTTCCGGACGGCCGCCATTACCCATCCGGCGACTGCAAGATGTATACGGCATACCGTCGGCAAAAAGACATTCATATCGACGACGAGGTGTTTTGGCGCAAGGACGGCACGGCAATACCGGTGGAATACTGGTCCCAACCCATCGTTATCGATGGCGTATTGACGGGCGCGATCGCCACCTTCATCGATATTAGCGAGCGCAAAAAGGCTGAAGATGCGGCCCGGCAAAACGCCGAATATGCCCGCAGTCTGATCGAGGCCAGTCTGGATCCCTTGGTCACCATCAGCGCCGAAGGTAAAATTACCGACGTCAATACGGCCACGGAACAGGTCACCGGTTTGGCCAGGGAGCAGCTGGTCGGCAGCGACTTTGCCACCTATTTTACCGAGCCGGACAAGGCGCGCGCAGGTTACCGCCGGGTCTTCACGGAGGGCTTTGTCACCGATTATCCCTTAGCGATTCGGCACGTATCCGGGCGGATTACCGATGTACTCTACAATGCCAATGTGTACCGGGACAGGCAGGGCAAGGTGCTGGGCGTGTTTGCCGCCGCCCGCGATATTACCGAGCGGAAACGGATTGAAGCCCGCTTGGTCGAAAGCGAATTGCATTTGCGGACCATTATCGAGAACGAACCGGAATGCATCAAAATTGTGGATGCCGAAGGTAAAGTCTTGCAAATGAATCCGGCCGGTTTGGTCATGCTGGAGGCCGATAGCGAGGAACAAGTAGTCGGCAACCCCGTATTGGGCGTGATTGCTCCCCAGCATCAAAAAGCCTATGCCGATTTACACAGGCGTATTCTGAGCGGCGAAAACATGCGTCTGGAATATGAGGCGATAGGCCTCAAGGGCGGCCGGCGCTGGCTGGAAACCAACGGCGTACCCATGACCTTGGCCGGCGGCGAGGTGGTGCATCTGGCGGTAACCCGCGATATTACGGCTCGGAAACACGCGGAACACCAATTGCGGATTGCCGCCACCGTGTTCGAGTCGCAAGAAGGCATGATGGTTACCGACGCCGACAATATCATCCTGCGGGTCAATAAAGCCTTTACCGACATCACCGGCTATCAGCCCGAAGACGTGATAGGCAAAAATCCCAATATTCTGCACTCGGCTCGGCAGGATAGCGATTTTTACGCGGCGATGTGGCAGCGCATTAATGAGCACGGTGCCTGGGAAGGCGAAGTCTGGAATCGGCGCAAAAACGGCGAAATTTATCCGGAATACCTGGCGATAAACGCCGTCAAGGATCAAGAGGGGCGGGTGACGCATTATGTGGGTACCTTGACGGATATCACGCTAAGGAAATCCGCTGCCGAAGAAATCGAGCGTCTGGCATTCTACGATCCGTTGACCGGCCTGCCCAACCGGCGGCTGTTACAGGAGCGCTTAAAGCCGGCACTGGCCAAATGCCTGCGTAGCGGCCGGAAGGGCGCGCTATTGTTTATCGATATCGATAATTTCAAAACCCTCAACGACACACTCGGGCACGATATGGGCGATTTGCTGCTACAGCAAGTTGCCGCCCGCTTGCAGTCTTGCGTCAGGGAAAACGACACCGTGGCCCGTTTGGGCGGGGACGAGTTTGTGGTGATGCTGGAAGGTTTAAACGAGGATATGTATGCGGCCGCAAAACAGGCGAAGCGCATAGGGCAGAACATTCTCGCTACCATCAACCGGCCTTTCAAACTCGGCAAGCACGACTATATCAGCACGCCCAGCATAGGTGCCGCGCTGTTTAAGGGGGCGGAGCATGCGGATGAAATGTTGAAACAGGCCGATATCGCCATGTATCAGGCCAAAACATCGGGCCGTAATGCACTGTGTTTTTTCGATCCGCAAATGCAGGACAGGGTGATCGCCAAGGCCTCGTTGGAAAACGAACTACGCAAGGCTTTCAGTCGGCAACAGTTCCGGCTTTATTACCAAATCCAGGTGAACGCTTTGCAGCGTCCGGTGGGCGTGGAAGTATTGATACGCTGGTTTCATCCCGAGCGGGGGCTGGTGTCTCCCGCCGAGTTTATTCCGCTGGCGGAAGAAAACGGCATGATTTTGGACATCGGCCGCTGGGTATTGGAACAGGCGTGCGCCCAAATCAAGGCCTGGCAACAATTGCCGGCCGCCCGCGGATTGGTGTTGTCGGTAAATGTCAGCCCTAAACAGTTCTTTCAAGCCGATTTCGTTTCGCAAGTACAAGCGGTCATTCGGGAATATGCCATTGAGCCGCGTTTGCTCAAACTGGAACTGACGGAAAGCATTTTGATTGAAAAAATCGAAAATACCATTGCCACCATGACAGCATTGGGGGCTATCGGCGTGCAGTTTTCGCTGGACGATTTCGGCACCGGCTATTCGTCGCTGCAATATCTAAAAAAACTGCCATTGAACCAGCTCAAGATCGACCAGTCTTTCGTCCGCGATATCGCTTTCGACAGTGGCGATCAGGCTATCGTGCGAACCATTATCGCCATGGCTAAAAGCCTGAACCTGGATGTCATCGCCGAAGGCGTGGAAACGGAAGAGCAACGGCTATTTCTTTTGAACAACGATTGCACCCATTACCAGGGCTTTTTGTTTAGCCAGCCCTTGCCGGTGGGGCAATTCGAAGCTTTGTTAGGGTAGTCCGCGCGGTCAAAGGGCGAAAACGCGAGTTGGGGCGTTTGTGTTGTCTGCCGCGCCCCTATTCCATCCGGTGGCCGGGGTAACAGTCGAATGTAGGTTGGGTCGGCGTAGCGTAACCCAACAAAATCGAAAAGCTGGGCTGTATTGCAATCAGCCCAACCTGGTTTTCCGGGTCTTGCTTAATGCCTGAAATGCCGCATGCCGGTCAACACCATGGCGATGTTGTGTTCGTTGGCGGCATCGATGACTTCCTGGTCGCGCATGGAGCCGCCGGGATGAATCACGGCGGTGATGCCGGCCGCCGCGGCGGCGTCGATGCCGTCGCGGAACGGGAAGAACGCATCGGATGCCATCACCGAGCCCGGCACTTCCAGGCCTTCGTCGGCGGCTTTGATGCCGGCGATTTTGGCGGAATACACCCGGCTCATCTGACCGGCGCCTATGCCTATGGTTTGGCCGTTTTTACCGTAGACGATGGCGTTGGATTTGACGAATTTAGCCACTTTCCAGACGAACAGCAAGTCGGCCATTTCCTGGGTAGTCGGTGCACGGTTTGACACGACTTTAACGTCCTCGGCGGTGATGCCGCCCAAGTCTTTATCCTGTACCAACAGGCCGCCGCCAACCCGTTTGAAGTCCAGCGCGGCAATAGGATTGGCGTCCCAATGGCCACATTCCAGTACCCGCACGTTTTGTTTTTTGGCCAGCGCGGCTTTGGCGCCTTCGCTGACGGTCGGGGCAATGATCACTTCCACGAACTGGCGGCCGGCAATTTCGGCGGCGGTTTCTGCGTCCAGTTCCCGGTTAAAGGCGATGATACCGCCGAAGGCCGAGGTCGGGTCGGTGGCGTACGCCAAGTTGTAGGCGTCCAGAATGCTGTCGCTGATGGCGACGCCGCAAGGGTTGGCGTGTTTGACGATGACGCAGGCCGGTTGTTCGCCGAAGGCTTTGACACATTCCAGGGCCGCGTCGGCATCGGCAATGTTGTTATAGGACAATTCCTTGCCTTGCAATTGTCTGGCGGCGGCGATGCTGCCGGCGGACGGATTTTTCTCGCCGTAAAACGCCGCGTTTTGATGCGGGTTTTCGCCGTAGCGCATGCTTTGCAGGCGGTGGAATTGCAGGTTTAGGGTGTCCGGGAAATTGCCGGCGTCTATGACTTTGCTTAAGTAAGCGGAAATCATGGTGTCGTAGCGGGCGGTATGCTCGAAACTTTTCAAAGCCAGTTTGAAGCGGGTGTCGTGGCTGAGCGCGGTTGCATGGGCTTGCAGTTCCGCCAAAATGGTTTCATAGTCGGCCGGGTCGACCACGATGGCCACGTCGTTATGATTTTTCGCCGCGCCGCGTATCATGCTGGGGCCGCCGATGTCGATGTTTTCGATGGCGGTGTCCAGGTCGCAATTAGGATTCGCCACGGTTTGTTCGAAGGGATACAGATTCACTACCACCATGTCGATAGGCTTGATGCCGTTTGCCGCCATCACCGCATCGTCGATGCTGCGGCGGCCCAGTATGCCGCCGTGTACTTTGGGATGCAGGGTTTTCACCCGGCCGTCCATCATTTCCGGAAAGCCGGTGTAGTCGGAGACTTCCGTCACCGCAATGTTGTGCTCCGCCAGCAGTTTTGCGGTGCCACCGGTGGACAGCAATTCGATGCCCAGATCAGTCAGTGCCCGGCAAAAATCCACAACGCCGGTTTTGTCGGATACGCTGACCAGCGCCCGGGTCACTTTTTTATGGTTGCCCAAAGGGATATTCATGCAAGCCTCAAGATAAGGAAAGGGAAAAGAAATTAGCCGATGCCGTAGAGTTCCAGTTTTTTGCGCAGGGTGCTGCGGCTTAAACCCAGAATTTTGGCGGCTTTACTTTGATTGAAATCGGAATGTTTTAAGGCGGTTTCCAGCAGCGGTTTTTCGACTTCGGTCAGCACTAATTGGTATAAGCCCGACGAGTCGTGGCCGTTCAAATGGGTGAAATAGTCTTCGACCGACTGGCGCACATGCTCGGACAGGGTATGACCATTGCCGTTACTGATTTTGATTGATTCTGCTTCCATCTAGGCGACTCGGGGAGTAATGAATGTAAACGAGGCGTTGACCAGTGCCAGTTGTTGCGCCGGTTGTTGGGCCTGATTGATTATTGTTTTTTGTTCGCTGGGCAAGCTGCCGAGTTGGTCGAAGTACCAGCCGATATGTTTGCGTGCAATTCTAACACCACTGACAGCCCCGTAAAAACTGTATAAATTGTCCAAGTGTTGGTTGACGACGGTTTTGATCTCGGACAAGGAAAGCGGCGATACGGGGTTGCCGGACAGCTTGCCGCGCAGCTCTTGAAATATCCACGGCCTGCCTTGGGCGGCGCGGCCGACCATGATGGCGTCGGCGCCGGTATAGTCCAGCACCCGGCGGGCTTTTGCGGCACTGTCGATATCGCCGTTGGCTATGACGGGGATATTAACCTGGCGTTTGACCTGTCTGATGGTGTCGTATTCGGCCTGGCCGTTAAATTTGCAGGCCCGGCTGCGGCCGTGAATGGTCAAGGCCTGGATGCCGCAGTTTTCGGCGATGTTGGCGATTTTCAGCGCATTGCGGTTAGCTAAATCCCAACCGGTACGGATTTTCAAGGTGACCGGCACCTCGACCGCTTTAACGACGGCGGTTAAAATCCGCTCGACCAGACACTCGTCTTTCAACAGCGCCGAGCCGGCGGCCACCGAACAGACTTTTTTGGCCGGGCAGCCCATGTTGATATCGATGATTTGAGCGCCTCTGTCCCGGTTCAGGCGGGCGGCGGCGGCCATCAAATGTGGTTCGGTGCCTAAAATCTGCACCGAACGCAGGCCGGATTCGCCGCTGTAATCGGTTTTTTGCAAGGTGCGCGGATGGTGCTGCAAGCCGCTGTTGGAAATCACCATCTCGGAAACCGTCAAGCCGGCACCGAATTGGCTGCACAGGCGCCGGAACGGATTGTCGGTGATGCCCGCCATCGGGGCGAGGATGATATTGTTAGGCAGCTGGTAAGGGCCGATTTGCATGGATGCGCGAGCCGTCAAAAAGGCAGCGCATTTTACCTTAAAATGTCGGGCCCGGGTGGCCGACTTTAAGGAATATGCGTTGCGTAAAACCGGCCGTCCGGTACTATTTAAAAAGCCGGTAATCTTTGCCGGAATGACGAACTTCTTTGAGCCTCGGAGGCCGGAATAAGCCGATAGGCGTTTCCGGCGATTGGAGATTTGCCGGAAACGCTTCCGCTTATTCGGGTTCGCGCGGCTTACAAATCCTGGCTATTCAAATACTCTTCGTAATTGCCGTTGAAATCGACGATGCCGTTGGGGGTTAGTTCGATGATGCGGGTGGCCAGCGACGAAACGAATTCGCGGTCGTGGCTGACGAAAATCAGCGTGCCGGGATAGTGCTCCAAGGCGCTGTTCAACGATTCGATCGATTCCATGTCCAAATGGTTGGTGGGTTCGTCCAGCACCATGATATTGTTTTTTTGCAACATCAATTTGCCGAACAGCATGCGGCCTTGCTCGCCGCCCGAAAGCACTTTGACGGATTTATGGATTTCGTCCTGCGAAAACAGCAAGCGGCCCAGCGTACCGCGGATGGTCTGGTCGTCGTCGGATTCTTTTCTCCATTGCCCCATCCAGTTGATCAGCGACAAGTCCTCGGCAAAATCCTCGGCGTGGTCCTGGGCGTAATAGCCGATGTCGGCATTTTCCGACCATTTCACTTCGCCGCTGTCGGGCGTTAGATCACCGACCAGGGTTTTCAGCAAGGTGGATTTGCCGATACCGTTGGGACCGATTACCGCCACCCGTTCGCCGACCGGAATCATCAGATTCAGGCTTTTGAATAAGGGTTCTTCGCCATAGCCCTTGCTCAAGTCGGTGACTTCCAACGCCAGACGGTGCAGCTTTTTGGTTTGATCGAAGCGGATAAACGGATTCACCCGGCTGGACGGTTTGACCTCGTCCAGTTTGATTTTTTCCAGCTGGCGGGCCCGCGAAGTGGCTTGCTTGGCTTTGGAGGCGTTGGCGGAAAAACGGGCCACGAAGGTTTGCAGTTCGGCAATCTGGGCTTTTTTCTTGGCATTGCCGGCCAGAAGGCTTTCGCGCACCTGGGTCACGGCGGTCATGTAATCGTCGTAATTGCCTGGATACACCCGTAGCTCACCGTAATCCAGATCGGCCATGTGGGTGCAGACGCTGTTCAGAAAATGCCGGTCGTGTGAAATGATGATCATGGTGCTTTCGCGCTCGTTGAGCACGTTTTCCAGCCAGCGGATGGTGTTGATGTCCAGGTTGTTGGTCGGTTCGTCCAGCAGCATGATGTCCGGGTCGGCGAACAGGGCTTGCGCCAGCAGCACCCGCAATTTCCAGCCCGGCGCCACCGCGCTCATCGGGCCGCCGTGTTGTTCCAGCGGAATGTCCAGGCCCAGCAGCAATTCGCCGGCCCGCGACTCGGCGGTATAGCCACCGAATTCGGCGAACACCGATTCCAGCTCGGCGGCGCGCATGTAATCGTCCTCGCTGGCTTCCAGGTTGGCGTAAATGGCGTCGCGTTCCGACATGGCCGCCCACATTTCGGCGTGGCCCATCATCACCACATCCAGCACCCGGTAGTCTTCGTAAGCGAATTGGTCCTGGCGCAAGATACCCAGGCGTTCGTTGGGGGTGACGCTGACGTTGCCGGCGGAAGGTTCCAAATCGCCGCTGAGAATTTTCATCAGCGTGGACTTGCCGCAGCCGTTGGCGCCGATCAAACCGAAGCGGTTGCCGTTGCCGAATTTGACGGAAATGTTTTCAAACAGGGGCTTGGCCCCGAATTGCATGGTGATGTTGGCGGTAGAAATCAAGAGTGTGTCCGAGAATTGGCTGGCGCGGCGCGGCAATCGGCAAACAAAAAATGCCGTAAAGCAAAGCGCCGCGATAAAAAGTTGCAAATTTTAACAGAGATCGGCAAGCGATTTTCGATTGAAAATGTCGGGCAGGGTGAATCCGCCGGAATTTCCGAATCATAAACGTGGATATTGAAAAGTTAACGTTCTGTTACGAGGGAAATTTAATCGGTCATTGAACTTCCGCATGCGGCGTTTTGCGATATCGAGGCTAAAAACATAACAACTTCGCGCGTGTTTTGCTTGATTGAAAGTCCCTGGCTCTACCGCCACGGGGTAAAAATGCAACAAGTTCAGGCGAAATTTTGCTGAAAGCTTTGTAATCTAATGAGATTTTAAAAGGCGGAAGGGAGGCTTCCGCCCTTGGAAATTATGTTCTAAGCGGTGCGCTTGGCGTTGACGAGTAATCCGCTCAATCCCGCAACAAAAAGCATTAACGCGCTAGGGAGGGGAACTGGCGCCGTTTGGAAAAAACCGGAATCGCTAGTTACTCGAATACTGTTGTCAGGCAACGGGTTGCCGTTCAAGTCGGTAAGAATCAAGTTGATAACGGCAGTATGACTAAAATCCCCGGAAGCGTTTATACCTGGGTCGAGCTGCAAAATCGAGAACTGTAAGGATGTGTCCAAATCGAACACGGCATCTCCCTGAAATTGATACTGGGCCGACAGCACATCTTGAACGCTCCCGGATGAAGTATAGTTTTGAAAGTCGAATGATTGCAGTTGGCCCACCGGCGTAATAACCAAACCGGCGGCCGCGCGGGATATGCTGCCGTCAATTGTCAGTAGTCCGTCCACAACCATATCGATAGTGACCAGATAGGGGGCCGTAATTTGGGGCGACAGGGTAATCGTATCGACATATCTAGCGAAAGTGCTCAGCAAACCTAGTTCTACGCTATCCAGTACATCACCGGTATTATTTTCCAGAGAGCCCGAAATCTGTAGTTTTGGAACCGTGCTGTCTACACGGGCCAGATATCGCCAAAGCCCGTTATTATCCGAATCGGCGACTGAAATAGCCGAACGATTAAACTCGGGCGTACCGGTTTCGACATCGGTTTGATTCGACTCGAACACGGCGTCGCCATTTGCATCCACCCTGCCCGTCACACGCATTTGCGGCGCCGCCTGCGAAAGAGAGGTAAATCCGGAAAGCGCTAAGGCAATGATTAAAGCAGTAGCTTGTATTTTCATGGTTAGCCTCCTGAGAAAGCATTATGGTTATGATTGGGCGGTTGCAATGCAACAGCATAAAAAGTAGGGAAGTGCGCATGAAGTTGGTAACCGAGGATAGACGCTACTTAAAATATAATAAGGCGTCAAGTTAGGGAATGATTAAAATTCAAGGGTTCGTTAGGTTTTTGGAAGCCGAATTTCAATTCGGTGTTTAGGAGGGAGTTCGCCTTGACGAAAAGGCTCGGTTTATAGCGTAAGCATTTGGCAAGAAACAATAAAAATGGAGGCGGCCCCCAGCTTGTTCTAATGGATTGCCAGTCTTGCTTTTGACTGACGTCGCCGGCTAGGCGCTTTCGCTATGTTGCCGGAGCAGGGGATGCAATTTTGCTTATTCATGAACTGCTTCCAGCGGCCCTCGTTTAAATCGGAAATATTTCTCGATTACGGTTTTACTCTTGCTGCCATGCTTGTTCGGCATGGCAGCAAGAGGAGGTTTAGCTTTTTATATGGTAGGGGTAATCGGTATAGCCTTCCACGCCGCTGCTGTAAAAGGTTGCCGGGTTAGGGGTGTTCAGCGGGGCGCCGAGTTTGATGCGTTCGGGCAGGTCTGGATTGGCCAGAAAGCTGCCGCCGAATGCAACCGCGTCCAATTGCCCGGCGGCGATGGCCGCCGCGGCTTCGTCGGCGCTGTATCCCATATTGCCTAATATCACCCCGGCGAAATGCTTGCGTATCGGCGTCATGATGTCGCCGGTTTGCTCGGACAGAAAGTCGCCGCGCATCACGTGCAAATAGGCCAGGCCGAAGCCGTTCAGCTGTTTTGCCAGCCAGGCGGAAAGACCCGCGGGGTCGCTGTCCCGCATGCTGTTGTAACTGTTCAGTGGCGAGATTCTCAGGCCCACGCGTTGATTGCCGATGGCGGCGGTAACCGCTTCGATGACTTCAAGCAACAGCCGGGCCCGGTTCTTTAGCGGGCCGCCGTAATTGTCACGGCGTTGATTGCTGCCGTCGCGTAAGAATTGGTCCAATAAATAACCGTTGGCGCCGTGAATTTCCACCCCATCGAACCCCGCCGCGATGGCATTGCGGGCCGCTTGGGCGAAGCCGTCCGCGATGGCCGGAATTTCATGCTCCGCCAACGGGCGCGGCACGGTATACGATTTTTTTCCCTCCGGTGTGTGCACCTCGTCGTTAGTGATGGCAATCGGGCTGGGCGCTACTGGTTCAGCGCCGTTGTTCAACAACGGGTGGCAGGCGCGGCCGCCGTGCCATATTTGCAAAAAGATTCTACCGCCGGCGGCATGTACCGCGTCGGTGACGCGGCGCCAGCCGTCTATCTGCGCGGCGGAATAAATACCCGGTTCGGTACCGAACGCGGAATGCCCGGCCATGACCATGGTGGCTTCGGCAATCAGCAAGCCGGCGCCGGCGCGCTGGGCGTAGTGCTCCGCCATCAAGGCGGTGGGTACGTGTTCGGCGTCCGCCCGGCAACGGGTCAACGGCGCCATTAAAATACGGTTGGGTAGCGTCAGTTCGCCTAGTTGTAAAGGCTGAAATAGGTGGTTCATGGGTGGTTTGCTCCTGTTGGATCGGTAAATGGGGTTTCCGGTCGGGCCGACGTTAGCCGGCCCGTTCTATAGTCTTCGATAGCCTGCTGAATTTGTGCCGGGGTATTCATGACGAACGGCCCGTGCTGAACGATAGCCTGCCGCAACGGTACACCGGACACCAGCAGGATGCGGCTCTCTTGTTGCGCCCGCATGCGGACGCCGTCCGCTTCGGGGTCGTTGGTCAAAACAGCCAGCCGGCCCAGGGCGACCGCTTGGCCGTCTACCGCTACTTCGCCCCGATAGACCGCGAAAAAAGCCGTATTCGCCGCCGGCAAACGTTGGCTGAAGCCGCTGCCGGCCGGCATATGGATATCCAGGATCGTCGGTTCGGTGACGGGGCGTTGTATCGCGCCCGCCAGCCCGTGGCTAATGCCGGCGATGACCCGCACGGCCACGGCGTCCGCTGTAACCAGTTCCGGCAGCTGCCGTCGATTGACATCGCGGTAGGCGGCCGGTTGCATTTTGGCGTCCGCCGGCAAGTTGATCCACAGTTGAAAGCCTTCCAAAAGCCCGTCTTGCTGTTCCGGCATTTCGGAATGGATGATGCCGCGGCCGGCCGTCATCCATTGAATGCCGCCGGCTTCCAGCAAGCCTTGGTGGCCGGCGTTATCGCTATGCCGCATGCGGCCGGCAATCAAGTAGGTCATGGTCTCGAAGCCCCGGTGCGGATGGTCCGGAAATCCGGCGATGTAGTCCCGTGGGGAATCGCTGCCGAAAGCGTCCAGCATTAAAAAAGGGTCCAGTCTTTGCTGCAGCGCTGGGCCGAACAGCCGGGTCAATTTTACGCCGGCGCCATCGGACGTTACCTGGCCGATCAGCTGTTGTTCGATAGCGCGGCTGTTCAGCACGGTGTCGGCAATAGGTTGGGATGTGTTCATGGCGGTCACCCTGGGTTGATTGGAATGCGGTTACACTATATTCCGCTACAAAATCGAACGGTAGCCCTTGAAATGAATAACAGTGTTCCGCTGGGGGAACGATTGATGCCTATAGAACCTAACGACCTGTGGCTGTTTGCCAAAATTGCCGACATCGGCAGCTTTTCCAAAGCCGGCGAGGCTGTCGGTTTGCCCAAATCCACGCTGTCGCGCCGGATCGGCCGGTTGGAAAAGCAATTGGGGGAACGTTTGTTCCAGCGCACGACGCGGCAATTGAATCTGACCGAATTCGGTTCGAAATTGCTGCAACACGGCCGGCGGATCGGCGAAGACACCGACGCCGCGGTGGCGTTGGCCCAGCATCGGCAATTACAGCCTAGCGGGGTGCTGCGGGTGTCGATGCCGAACGACTTTGCCAATTTGGTGTTGCTGCCGTTGTTGACGGAATTCATTTCAAGCCATCCGGCCATTACCCTGGAGATCGATTTATCGGCCCGGCGGGTGGATTTATTGGGCGAGCAGTACGATTTGGTGATCCGCATGGGCGATTTGCCGGACGATACCGCTCTGGCGGCCAAACCCGTTTATCGCTACGCTTGGGCGCTTTATGCGTCGAATGAATACCTGGCCTTGCATGGCGCGCCGGAGCAGCCGGATGATTTACGCCAACACGGCATGCTGCAATTATTGGCCCGGCAGCGCGAATCGCAGACATTTCGTTTAACCCGGGGCGACAAAACCTGGTCGGGCAGTTTGCCGGCCAAAGTGGCCGCTAATTCGCCGGAGCTGTTGGTAAAGTTGGCCCGGCAACACTTGGGCATTGCGGCTGCACCGACGGTATACGCCAACGCCTATGTCAAGGGCGGTCAGTTGGTGCGGGTGTTGCCTGAATGGGAGTTTCCTCCCGTCACCGCGTGGGCCGTGTTTCCCGGCGGGCGCTTAATGCCCGGCAAAACCCGGGCCTTGCTGGACTTTTTGGACGCCGGCTTGCGCGAACTGGGTTAAGGTACGCTCGGCCCCTTCATTCCTGCGGCCCGGCCGTAAGGGATAAGCCGGGCTGCGCGGCACGGGTCCGCCGGCTTAAATCTTGAATTTGCCGACCGCCGTGCGCATATGGCCGGCCAGTTCTTCCAGGTGCTTGGCCTCGCGAGCGGCTTGCTCGGCGGCGGTATTGTTGGCTTTGGCCATTTGCGCAACCTGTTCAATATTGCCGGCAATGTCGTTGCTGGCGGTATTTTGGTCTAATAAGGCGGCGGAAATATTGTTCACCACTTCAACCACCTTGGACGATTCGACTTTTATTTCATTGATGGCGTCGCCGGCTTGCCGGGCAATCACCGCGCCTTCGTCGGCTTTACCGACGGCTTCGCCCATGGCGATAATGGCAAGTTGGGTGCTTTTCTGCATGGACTCGATCATTTGAGAGATTTCTTCCGTGGCGTTGGTGGTGCGCTTGGCCAGATTGCGCACTTCATCCGCCACGACCGCAAAGCCGCGGCCTTGTTCGCCGGCCCTGGCCGCTTCGATCGCGGCATTCAGCGCCAACAGGTTGGTTTGGTCGGCTACGGCTTTAATGACTTGGACGACGGACGAAATTTGGCGGGATTGTTGTCCCAACGCTTCGATGGTGCCGGAGGTTTTTTGAACGCTGGCCGCAATTTGCAGCATGGCGGCGGCCGCGTTATGGATGATGTCGCCGCCTTGGTGGGATAAAGTCCCCGATTTGCATGAAATATCCAGCGCCACTTGGGCGTTATCGCTTAACTGGCCTATGTTGGCATTCACTTGGTCTATCGTGGTCGCGATCGAGGTGGCGGCGGCGCTTTGCTGGCGGGAACCGACAACCGTTTGGGCGGACGCCGCCGAAAGCGATTGCGCTGCTTGGGCAACCTCGTTGGCATCTTCCAATAGTTCCGTCAGCATTTTTTGCAAACTCATGATTAAACCGTTAAAAGTTTGGGCGGTTTCAGCAATCTCATCATGGCCGCCGGTATTGAGCCTGAGGGTAAAGTCGCGGCCGTTCTTGATTTGCAGCATCATTTTTTGCAGATCCGATAAAGGCAGGGTGACTGACCGCGAGATCAGCAAAGCCACCGCTATCGTCAAGGCCACGGTCAACGCCAATACCGTCCACAGCAGCCGGGTAGCGCTGCCGATTTGTCGGTTGGCCGCGGCTTCGTCCTCGGCAACCCGCAGGTTGGCGATTTGCACGACCCGGTCGATGCCGGCGCGATGGTTTTCGTAAGCCGCTTCCATTTTGGCAAGGGCGGAGGCCGCCGCTTCGCTATCGCTGGTTTGTAATGCGGGCACGAATTCGCCGAAGGCTATGTCGTAAAACAGTACGGCAGGCTCATGGGCTTGGCGTATAAATGTCTCGCGGAGCTGGGCGGTTAAGTTTGCATGGGCCCAAAATTCATGGCGGGCGTTATACTCCGTTTGCAGGTTTCTCAGGCGTTGAATCAGACCGTTTTGGTCGTGCTTGCCGCCGGCGGCAAGCTGCAAACCGACCAGATAGGATTCGATGATGTATTCGGGCGGCGGCAAGATGTCGGCGACCAAGTCCTTACCTTGCACGATTTGCCGATAGGTGGGGCCGGTGATTTTAAGTTCGTTCAGAGTTTTGAAGGACCAGAGCCCGTAAACGGCAAAACCCGCTACAACACAGAGGGTTAATAAGGCGAAACGATACGCCAGGCTGAGCGAACCTAAAAATTTCATCACAATGTCCTTTTTAAAAGTTATTATCGATAAAGGTTATGAATTGCTGTCCAGTATTTATTTTGGGGGTGCCGGGACAAAAGGTTTGGTAAGGATCGGCGTTCGGAATCTAGCGAACAGGTTATGTATTATAGGGCGTCTTTAAAAAAACATCCGGCGGGCGCTTAGCGGTTTAAATGCCGAATTTAGGTTTAAACAGGATATGTCCCGCGTAATGGCGCACGCGTATTGAACTCCGGAGCACGGCTTATGCGGAAACTGGTTATTTACAATCACGGCAAGGACAGTATTCCTTGGGGCGAAAAGCCGTTGGGATTGGCGGAGGTGGCCCGGCAACACGGCTACATGTTTATAAGCCCCGATTACCAGGACAGCAACGATCCGGAAGCGCGGGTCGATAAATTGTTGAGCCTGGATGTTTCCGCCTACCGAACCATCGTGTTGGCGGGCTCCAGCATGGGGGCTTATGTGGCGGCCGTGGCGGCGGAACGGCTCAAGCCGGCCGGTTTGTTTTTAATCGCTCCGGCTTTTTATTTACCGGGTTATGCTCGTAACGACTTCAAACCCGGAACAGCCGAGATAGAAGTTTTTCATGGTTGGCGGGATGACGTGGTGCCGCCGGAAAATGCCTGGCGGTTTTGCCAATCCCACCGGGCATCCTTGCATATGCTGGACGGCGATCATCGTTTGTTGAGCGTGTTACCGCAAATGGCCGCCGCTTTCGATGCATTTTTAACCCGTTGCGATAAAGGTTAATCCGATGAGCGACTATAAAAAATACCATTGCATGGAATGCGAACATATTTATGACGAGGCCAAGGGCGACCCCGACAGCGGTATTGCGCCCGGTACGCGTTGGGAAGACATACCGGAGGATTGGGCCTGTCCTATTTGCGGGGCGCCCAAAAGCTTTTTCAAGTTATTGGTTTATTGATGTGCCGCCGGTATGACAGATGCGTCGGCAGAGTGCCGCGCGGCAGGGTGCGGCATTTATAAGTTATTGTCATAGCTTATTTTTGTCGGTTGCGCATGCGGTTTGCTTGGTTTTCTTTAAAACCCGGCGCTGGAGTAAAGCCATGAAAACCTTACATCAAGAACAAACCGAACTTGCCCATGCGGCATTTTTAGACGCATTAAGCGGCGAATTCATTGCCCGTACCGGTTACGGCGCGTATGTGCATTTAAATCCTTTCGACATTCACCAGTTATTCAAGGATTATTTGAAACACGGCATGCCGATTCGCGAATACGTCAAACAAAGCGTCAAAGCTTATTTATCAGCCTGAGGCCGGACGCCAGGGTATCGTGGGACAGGGCGGTCTTGCGGGCCGCGGCCATCCGGCGGTTGCCAGCGGTTTTTCTAAGCCGGGCAGGACGGTGTTACAATAGCCGCTTCCAGAACGACTTACGAATTGCAATCATGATGTTATCTTTCCGTTCAACAGCGAGCCTTTTTGTTGGGCTGTATTTGTTGCTGGCTGTGCAGGTATTGCATGCGGCCGGCCCGATTTTCACCCCGGCCGCGCCCAGCGTCGCCGCCTCCAGCTATTATTTGATGGATTTTAACAGCGGCCGTATTCTGGCCGAAAAAGAGGCGGATAAACGGGTGGCGCCGGCCAGTTTGACCAAAATCATGACGGTGTATGTGGTGTTTCGCGAATTGAAATCCGGACATTTAAGCCTGGACGAAAAAGTCACCGTCAGCCAGAACGCTTGGGAAACCGGCGGTTCCAAAATGTTTATCGAAGTCAATAAGCAGGTGCCCGTGCAGGACTTGCTGCAAGGCGACATCATCCAGTCGGGCAACGATGCCAGCGTGGCCTTGGCCGAACACGTGGCCGGCAGCGAACAAACCTTTGCCACCATGATGAACGAGCAAGCTTCCCGCCTGGGCATGGTGAACAGCCATTTCGAAAACAGCACCGGCTTGCCGACCCCCAACCACTACAGCAGCGCGCACGATCTGGCCTTGTTGGCGCAAGCCTTGATCAGCGAGTTTCCGGATTATTACCGCTGGTTTTCGCAAAAGGAATTTACCTTTAACAACATCACCCAGAAGAACCGCAATCAGTTGCTGTGGCGGGACGAGACTGTAGACGGCGTCAAAACCGGTTTTACCGACGATGCCGGCTATTGCATGGTGGCCTCCGCAAAACGCGAAGACATGCGCTTGATTTCGGTGGTAATGGGTACTTCCAGCCCCAATGCGCGCGCCAACGAAAGCCAGTCCTTGTTGAATTACGGTTTCCGTTTCTTCGAAACCCACAGGCTGTACGAGGCCGGTGCCGCATTGACGGAAGCCCGGGTCAGAAAAGGCGAAACCTCCAAATTGTCGGTAGGGGTCGCGGAAGATGTTTATGTCACCGCGCCGCGTAAGCATTTTAACGAATTAAAAGCCGAATCCCAGCTGGATAAGGCCATTATGGCGCCCATCAACAAAGGCGATACCGTGGGCAGTTTGAACGTGACACTGGCGGGCGAGACCATACTCAGCAAGCCGCTGGTGGCCATGGACAGCATCGCCGAGGGCGGGTTTTTCCGCCGCTTATATGATGCCGTTTTAGTTTTATTGGAGCGCTAATGTCCAACACGGTATATTTAAACGGTGAATATTTGCCGTTGGCGGACGCAAAAATTTCGGTACTGGACCGCGGCTTTTTGTTCGGCGATGGGGTCTATGAAGTGATCCCGGCCTATGCCGGATGTCTGTTCCGGTTTGAAGACCATATCGCGCGCCTGAACAACAGTTTGCTGGAAATCCGTTTGGACCTGCACAAAAGCGTGGCCGAGTGGCGGGCGATTTTTCAGCCCATGCTGGACAGCGGCAAGGACGAATATATTTATCTGCAAATCACCCGCGGCTGTGCGCCCAAGCGCGATCACGGCTTTCCGGAGCAGGTGGTGCCGACCGTGTTTGCCATGTGTTCGGAAATCAAGCCGTTTACCGGCCGGGTCACGGGCGTCAAAGCCGTAACACTGGTCGATACCCGCTGGCAGAAGTGTCATGTCAAGGCGACCGCGCTGCTGGCGCATTTGTTGTTGCGCCAGGAAGCCCTGGATCAGGATTGCGCGGAAGCGATACTGGTCAGAAACGGTTACGTCACCGAAGGCGCGGCCAGCAATCTGTTTGCGGTGATCGACGGTGAACTGATTACGCCGCCCAACAGTCACGAGATCCTGCCGGGTATTACCCGCGATGTGATTTTGGAATTGGCCGAAGCCAACGCTATAGCCTGCAAGGAAGACGTGATTGCCGTGGAGGCCCTGCAGAACGCCAGCGAAATCTGGGTGACCAGTTCCACCCGCGAAATCGTGCCGGTGATTGAACTGGACGGTCAACCCGTCGGTTTAGGTAAACCCGGGCCGGTATTCCACAAAATGGACCAGTTGTTACAAGCGTATAAGCAATCCTTAGCATGAGCGAAACAGAAAGCCTCTTAGAGTTTCCCTGCCAGTTCGCCATCAAGGCCATGGGCAAAACCAGCGCCGATTTCGATGCAATCGTGGTGGAAATCGTGCGGCGGCATGTCGGCGATATCCGCGAAGGCGCCGTCAGTTCGCGGCCCAGCAAGGCCGGTACCTACACCTCGGTGACGGTGATGATAGAAGCGACCAGCCGCGAGCAGCTGGACGCCATCTATCAGGGATTGACCGACCATCCCGATGTGCTGGTGGCATTGTAGCGAGCCGGTGAAGCCGCAAACCGTCCTCAGGCAATTGGGCTTGCGGGATTATCAAACCGTTTGGCGGGACATGCAGCGCTTTACTGCGGAACGCACTGAAGCAACGCCCGATGAAATCTGGATTACCGAGCATCCGCCGGTTTTTACGTTGGGTTTGAACGGTAAACACGAGCATGTATTGCAGGCAAGCGATATTCCGTTAATCCAGACCGACAGAGGCGGGCAGGTGACTTACCACGCGCCCGGCCAGCTGGTGGTTTATTTTTTGGCCGATTTGCGCCGTTTGGCCATCGGCCCCCGCCAGGCCGTGACCTTGTTGGAACAGGCCATGATAATCGCGCTGGCGCAATACGGTGTGCGGGCGAAGGCCAGGGCGGACGCGCCCGGCGTGTATGTGGAAGGTAAAAAAATCGGCGCCCTGGGGATGAGAATAAAACGAGGTTGCAGTTACCACGGATTAAGTTTGAATAACGCCATGGATTTAACGCCGTTTAGTTACATCAATCCCTGCGGTTATGCCGGCCTGGAAGTCACCCGACTGGCCGATCTCGGCGTACGCATACAGACTCGCGAACTGGCGGTGCCGGTTGTTCATCACCTTATCAAGGCCATAGAATCATGACGCTGAATAGCCTTAAAGACATCAACGCACCGTCCCGCGCGACGCCCGAAACCCATCAACGCAACGCCGACAAATTGTCGCGGATACCGGTCAAGGTCGAAAAGCCGGAAGCTCTTTTGCGCAAGCCGGACTGGATCCGCATCAAGTTGCCAGCCGGCGAAAAAGTCAATCAAATCAAACAAACGCTGCGAGAAAACCGCCTGCATACCGTCTGCGAGGAGGCGGCTTGTCCTAACCTGGGCGAGTGTTTCAGCCACGGCACCGCCACCTTCATGATTATGGGCGACCTGTGCACCCGCCGCTGCCCGTTCTGCGACGTCGCCCACGGCAAACCGCAAGTGCTGGATGCCGATGAGCCCGATAATCTGGCCAATACCATCGCGGCGATGGCGTTGAAATACGTGGTGGTTACCTCGGTCAACCGCGACGATTTGCGCGACGGCGGGGCCGGGCACTTTGCCGCCTGTATTGCCGCGATCCGTCTGCGGTCCCCGGCCACCACCATTGAAGTGTTAACGCCGGATTTTCGCGGGCGCATGGAAACCGCATTGCGGATTTTGCAACAACAGCCTTGCGATGTGTTCAACCATAATCTGGAAACCGTGCCGCGGCTGTATCCGGAAGCCCGGCCCGGCGCGGATTACCAAACCTCGTTGCAATTATTGCAGCGCCATAAACAATTGCTACCGAAGGTGCCCACCAAATCGGGTTTGATGCTGGGCATAGGCGAGACCGAAGACGAAGTCGTGCAGGTGTTGAAAGACTTGCTGGCGCACGGTTGCGGCATGTTGACCCTGGGCCAATACTTGCAGCCCAGCAAAGAGCATCTGGCGGTAAAGGAATATATCCACCCGGATCAATTCAAGCGTTATGCCGAGATTGCTCGCGGCCTGGGTTTTCAACAGGTCGCCAGCGCCCCGCTGGTGCGCTCGTCCTATCACGCCGATTTGCAGGCCGCGGGCGTTATCGAATAGCAAACAACCCTATACCGTAAAAGCATGAACCCAGATTTCGATCCGTCGCCGGCGGCGTCGGCATCCAGCAAAGCCGGCGCATGGGCTTGGCGGGGCCCGGTAATAGTATTGACGCTGCTCGCCGCGGCCGGTT
>NZ_JANIBK010000034.1 GCF_024505165.1 Methylomonas rivi | reverse complement strand
GAATCGTTCCCACGCTCCGCGTGGGAACGCCGCCCCGGACGCTCCAGCGTCCATCACCAAACATCTATCTCCATCAACCCCGCCAAGCCTTCATAGTTGGCGGCACTGGAATAACGCCAATGCTGCGGTAAGTTCACATAACCGCGTTTAACCGGGTTAGCGTGGATATAGTCTAGTTTTTCCCGCTGGAGATGGTCGATGATCCGGCGGACGGTATAAGCTTTGAAGCCGGCAACGCATTTGTCCAGTTCCTGGGCCTGGGCGATGGTTTTCCAAAATCACGTAGCCGTAGAGTTTTAAACCTGTGTGTTGGCGTTGGTATTGCCAACCGTCGAGGACGATTTGCACGGTTTCCGGGCGGGTAAACACGGCCAGCCATTCGACGACGGTGCAGGTCATGAAATGGGGGTTGTCGGCTTCGGTGATGAGGTAGCGGCTTCTTTCCATGATTTACCTTAATTCATAAGGACGCCGAACGTCCGGATCTGCATTCCCACGCGGAGCGTGGGAACGATGAAAACCGACGTGCCGCGCGGCGGCAGTGGCGATGGTGCTGGAACGGGGTGAAGGTTGTCGTTGCCTATTTACTCTTGCCGGTCGCCAGATCGACGATATGCTTGGAAGCTTCTTCCAGCAAAATGGTGGTTGAAGTTTCCGCGCCGCCGAAATTCCGGGTTGGTTCGTATTTTGTGCCGGGCGCTATCTCCAGGCCCGTGAACCGTTCTGCGCCGTCATAATCGACCAGCACCTTGCCTTTGTTGAGGTATTTTGCGTTATAGACCAACGAACCTCGTCCGGCCCCAAAACCGATCGTCAGTCTCAGCGCCGCATTGCCCGGATCGAATGCCGATACGGCTACCACCAGCTGCGTTACATTGTCGTCGTTGACCACGTTAAAGCCTTCGATCAGGAAGTTGGCCTGCAGGTAACGCGTCAATTTGTCGATAATTTCGGGGTTAGTACCGTTAACGGTTAGTTTGATGTCTTTGCCGTAGGCGATCACGTTTTCGGACGATGAGGTTTTGATCTCGTGCGTTGAACAAGCGCTTAATGCGCAAACCAATAACAATGGCGCGAAGCTTTTCATGGACAATTTCCTTAATTCTAAAAAAATCAATTGAACCGCGTTAGCTGTGCGGTACAAAAATACGTTGGTATCAGCGGAATATGCCGTGAGCCCGTCTTTGCCTTTTTCTAATCCAAAGCCCATGTCTTTTCGTGCCGTGTCGCGAGTCCGAGTCGAGGCCGGGCGGGATTTTCGGTTCATGCGCCCATCCTTTGCGTGTCGGGTTATGGACATAAAAAAACCCGCAAGCCTTGCGGCGGTGCGGGTTTTTGAATTATGGCGGAGAGCTAGGGATTCGAACCCCAGGAAGGGATAAACCTTCAACGGTTTTCAAGACCGCCGCTTTCGACCGCTCAGCCAGCTCTCCAAGAGCCGCGCATTATGCCAGATAATTTTTTTAAATCCAGCATTTTTTCTTGTTACCATGAAATTTTCCGAGCCGGCCCGGATGAGCAACCTGAAGCTTCCGTCTAAATTATTGGTAATCGCACGCTCCGCCCGTATGCTGGCGCAATTGGCGGTGGATGCAGGGTTTCAAGCGGTTGCCGTCGATTGTTATGCCGACCTGGACACCGTGGCATTAGCGGCCGAAACTGTCAAGGTCGACAATTTGGCCGCGGCTATTATTCAGCCTGTTATCGAGGCCTTGGCGAGCAGGCATGGTTTGACGCATATGGTTTACGGTAGCGGTTTCGAGCATTACGCCGAGAGTTTGGATTATTTGGAAAGCCGGTTGATCCTGCTCGGCAACACGGCCGCGCTTTTCAGGCGTTTTCAGGACAAGCCGGCTTTTTTTCAGCATCTCAAGCAATTATCCATCAAGCATCCGGAAACGGTTTTTTCCGCGCCGGCCGAAGGCGGCGATTGGTTGCTCAAGCCGATGCGCGGCGAGGGCGGCGTCGGCATTGCGCGGTTCGCCGACGGCCAAACCGTGGATGCACGGCGTTTCTACTGGCAGCGCTATTTGGTCGGCGAGGCGTTTTCGGTTTTGTTTGCGGCGGGTTTGGGACAGGTCAGGGTGTTGGGGTTTAATCGGCAGTGGGCGGTTGGAAACGATAAGCGGCGCTATCTGTTTGCCGGCGTCAGCAACCATGCGGACGTTTCGCCGAGAAACCGCGCGTTGTTGGCCGAATGGCTGGAGAAGTTAGTCGGGTTGTATCCGTTACAGGGTTTGGGGAGTCTGGATTTTATAGTGCATGACGGCGAATGCCATGTGTTGGAGATCAACGCCCGGATTCCGGCCAGCGCGCAGCTATACGGAACTTCGGTTTTCAACAAGCATTGTCTGGCTTGTCTGGGTGTGATCGATGATGCCGATTGGGTGCGTCCGGCCGGGTTTCAAATTATCTTCGCTCGAAACGAATTGCTGGTGCCCGTTGGATTAAGCTGGCCGGAATGGGCGGTTGACAGGCCCGCGGGCGGCGTATTTATTGGCAAGGGGGCGCCGGTTTGCAGTATCATTGCCGCCGGAAACGATGCGGCCCAGGTCGAAACCCGACTGCGGCATCGGCAAATTATCATCGACAATTTTATAAATACAGGTCATTTAAGTCATGCAATACCAAGCTAGCGTCAATAAACTCACTCAACCTCTAGTGGCTCATCTGCTGGATCATGCGGATAAACTGAGGCTGGGCGTCGAGAAACTAGAAAACGGTTGCACGATTATCGATGCCGGCATCAATGTACCGGGCGGTCTGGAAGCGGGCCGTATCATCACAGAAATCTGCATGGGCGGCATGGGCACCGCGACCCTGTCGCAAAGCTGCTACACAAATAACTGGCCGCTGACGATTAACGTGCATGCCGCTAATCCGGTATTGTCCTGTCTGGGCAGTCAATACGCCGGCTGGAGTTTATCGCACGGCAAATATTATGCGCTGGGTTCCGGCCCCGCGCGCGCCATGGCGACTAAAGTCAAAGACGGCGCGGTTGAGCCGGTCGAAGAACTTTATAAAGAACTGGAATACCGCGACAGTAACGATAAAACCGTGTTGGTGATCGAAAACGACGCCGTGCCACCAGTTGAAATTGTCGAAAAAGTGGCTGCCGCTTGCGGTGTGTCGCCGGCCGATTTGACGATTATCGTCACGCCGACCAGCAGTTTGGCGGGCGGTGTGCAAGTAGTGGGCCGGGTGCTGGAAGTGGCCATGCATAAAGCGCATGCTCTGCATTTTCCGTTGGAAAATATTATCGACGGCAGCGGTTCCGCGCCGGTCTGTCCGCCGCACCCCAATTTCGTTAAAGCCATGGGCCGCACCAACGATGCGATCTTGTTTGCCGGGCAGGTGCATTTGTTCGTGAAGGGCAGCGACGAAGCCGCCGAAAAATTGGCCAAAGAATTGCCGAGCTCGACCTCCAAGGATTACGGCAAGCCGTTTGCCGATATTTTTAAGGCTTATGAATACGATTTCTTTAAAGTCGATGCCATGCTGTTCAGTCCCGCCGTGGTGATTGTGACCGCGGTTGAGTCGGGCAAGAGTTTCCGCGCCGGTAAACTGGATAACGCCCTGCTGGATCAATCTTTCGGCCTTTAAGGGTTATTTTTCGGCAAGCCGGGCTTTTTGAGTCCGGCTTTTTTGTGTCTATCTAAAATTTTGATTAAGTCCTTGCGTCGAATAGCCATTTTTACCGATGACCCCGGCTGGCACGGCAAGCAGCTTTGCCGCGCCTTTGCGGCCCGCTCGTGCCATGCGGAGTATGTTTCCCTTACCGATTGCCGTATCCAGGTTACCGATGATTTACCGGTATTGATTCCCGGTTTTGAACACGCGCTGCCCGATGCGGTGTTTGTGCGCGGCGTGCCGGGCGGTTCGCTGGAAGAGGTGGTGTTTTATCTGGATGTGTTGCATGCCTTAAAAATTTTAAGCGTGCCGGTGTATAACGATGGCCATGCCATCGAACGTAGCGTCGATAAAGCTATGACCAGCTTTTTGTTGCGGCATGCCGGCATTTCCACGCCTAAAACCTGGGTGCTGCGCGATCGGGAGCAGGCCCTGGCCGTCGCCGAGCGGGAATTGGCCGCGGGGCATTATTTAATCAGCAAGCCTTTATTCGGCTCGCAGGGCGAAGGCATACGCCGGATAGAAAAATCCACCGACTTACTATGGCTTACCGGCAGTCACGGCATTTATTATTTGCAGCGTTTCGTCGAATGCGAAGGGGACGGTTATTCCGATAAGCGGATCTTCGTGATTAACGGCAAAGCCGTGGCGGGTATGCGCCGGCGCGGCATTTCCTGGTTGAACAACGTTGCTAGAGGCGCTTCCTGCGAAACCATCGAATTGACCGCCGAACTGACGGAGCTGGCGGTCAGGGCGGTTGCCGCGCTGCAAATGGATTATGCCGGCGTCGATATCATCAGGGATCGCGACGGCAGGCTGACGGTGATTGAAGTCAATAGCGTGCCGGCCTGGAAGGGCTTGCAGGGTGCATGCGGCGTGGATATTGCCGAGCTGTTGGTCGACGATCTGGTTCAACGCCATATGTACAGCATGAAGGCGGTGGCGTGATAGCGCGACAGCGTTTGGCTACCGCGTATATCCAGGCCTGCGAAGCCGAATTGCAGGCATTCAAGCCGGGTAATGTCAGCGTATTCAGCGACGGCCACGATATGACGGTGGCGGATTTCAGGCGCAGCGCCGAAGTTAGCGCGGCGCCGATTTCCGATCCGGCTTATAGTCTGGGCGAAAAAATCTATTACGCGGTCAAAGCTACCCGCGAGGCTGTGGCTTGCAATACCAATCTGGGGATTATTCTGCTGTGCGCGCCATTGATGCAGGCCGCCCAGTTTGCGCGGCGGCCGGACGATTTACGGCAAGCGTTAGACGAAGTATTGAACGCCACCACCGAGCAGGATGCGGATTGGGCGTTTCGGGCCATTGCGTTGGCGTCGCCGGGCGGCTTGGGCGAATCCGAACAGCAGGATGTGCATAGGCAAGCCACGGTAACTTTATTGCAGGCCATGGCGCTGGCGGCGGACAGGGACAGAATTGCCTTGCAGTATACAAATTGCTTTAAAGATGTTTTTGATTTTACGATTTTGGCGTATAATCGTGCTTTCGTTTTGTCTGGCGATAGCGGCTGGGCTGCATTAAGGGTTTATGCCGACATGCTAGCTCGTTATCCGGATAGCCATATTGAGCGAAAGTATGGAAAGCAGTATTCAGAGTGGATTGCGGAAGAGATGGCTTTGTTATGCAAGGCGATGGATGCCGCTAATAAGCCGGAAGAGGTTTTGACTATGCTGTATCGCATCGATGAGGCTTTCAAGGCGAAAAAAATCAATCCGGGTACAACCGCTGACATCACTGTCGCAACAGTACTGGTGGTGCTACTGGAACAGCTTTTTAGACAAACTGATGTCTAAAAAGTGTTTAAGGGAATTGCCCAGAAGCGTCTATAAACGGACTAAACGTGTCTTTTACTTGGTTCAATCTTATCTTTAGGGGATAAATTAAAAATGGCTAAAATTACAAACATGCGCGTTGGCGAATCTTTGGTTGGCGAAGGCAATGAAATTGCTCACATCGACTTGATCGTCGGCCCACGTGGCTCAGCTGCTGAAACTGCGTTTGCTAACGCTTTGACAAACAACAAAGACGGTTTCTCCACTCTGTTGGCTGTTGTTGCACCTAACCTGATGGTTAAACCAGCTACCATTCTGTTCAACAAAGTCACCATCAAAGGTTCAAAACAAGCCGTTCAAATGTTTGGACCAGCGCAACGCGGCGTAGCCATGGCTGTTGCCGATTGTGTTGAAGACGGTACTATCCCTGCTGACGAAGCTGACGATTTGTTCGTATCTGTCGGTGTTTTCATCCACTGGTTGGCTGAAGATGACGCTAAAATCGAATCTTTCAACTACGCTGCAACCAAAGAAGCTCTGAAACGCGCTGTTGCTGGTTCTCCAACCGCTGCTGAAGTTGTTGCCGGCAAAAAAGAAGCAAAACACCCATTCGCAGTTAACAACGAAGCATAAGTTGTTGCTAGCCTAGATGGCTAAAATACCCCGGCTTGCCGGGGTATTTTTTTGCCTATAGGTTTTTGATTTGCGCGCCGCCGATTGTGCCGTTATGTAGAGCCGTGGCCACCAGCGCAGCCTGTATGCCGCGGTTTTCAAGGTTTTCGAGATCGTTTGCATGGCGTATGCCGCCGGCGGCAATAAACTGTTTTGCCGGATGCCGGCGGTGTAATTCGGCCAGTTTTTCCACATCCGGGCCGCTGTTGCTACCGACCCGGCTCAAGGTCATCACGATAATCCTGTCGGGCCAGAATTGGCTTTGCTCGAACCAGGAGCGGTGACCGGCCGGTTGCCGGTCTTTATAATCCAGCGAAAGAATAAATGGCCGTTCGGAGCGGCTAGCGGGCGACTGTTGCGATTCGCTGCCGATTATCCATTTTTGATTCGGCCGCCCCGCGCTAATCTGGGATAATTGGCTGCCGTTGTCTATCCAGAATTCGATATGAGGGTAGGCGGCCAGCAGGGATTCGATTAACGGCCAGTGGTTGCCCGCTCCGGTAATGGCGTTTAAATCGGCGATATAAAATTGTTCGAACGGATGTAATTTTAAAAACCCCGCCATAACGGTATCGATATCGCTGTCGCCGGTCAAGACGGAATGTAAATGTATCGGCTGATAGTGAGCCCGGTTGCCGCGCTGGGCGTGCACGACCAAGCCGTCCTTTAAATCGATCACTGGGATAATCTGCATATTAAGGTGTAACGGTTGAAAATTCTTGTATTCGAATACATCACGGGCGGCGGATTGGCGGGACAGGCTTTGCCCGTATCGCTGCTGGCCGAAGGCCGCATGATGTTACAGGCTTTGCTGGACGATCTGAAGTCTTTGCCGAATTTACCCGTGCTATTGCCGCTGGACGATCGCTGCCGGAATGTGTCATTGCCGCGCAATACCGAGGTCGTGCCTGTCGCTCAAACCGATGATATCCAGCAAATTTTAACGGATTTGATCCCGCAAGCCGGTTTGGTCTGGCTGATTGCACCGGAGAGCGATGGCATATTGGAGGGTCTGGCGCGGCTAGTAACCGCGCAACAAAAAATTTTATTGCTGTCCCAACCTGAAACGCTGGCCATTTGCGCGAACAAGTTATCTACTTACCGTTGCTTATTGGCCAATGGCATTCCGGCGGTTGAGACATTGTCCTTGGCCGGCTTGCACCAAGCGCCGTTTCCCGCCTGTGTTATCAAGCCAATCGACGGGGTCGGCTGCGAAGGCAGTCTGATCGTTGACGATCCGGCGTATTATCCGGCCGCCATCAAAAACCTGCTACACCACGAAAGCCTGTTGGTACAGCCGTTGCAGGTCGGGCAGGTTCTGAGTTTGTCTTGTCTGTTCAAACAGGGCAGGGGCTGGTTATTATGTTGCAACCGGCAGCTGGTAGAGGTCCGGCAAAACCGTTTTAGCCTGCGGGCCTGTCTGGTGAATGCCGACCATCCGCAATTGGCGCTTTATCAGGAATTAGTGGATAGGGTTGCCGTCGCCATGCCCGGTTTATGGGGTTATATCGGTATCGATATTATCGATACGCCGCAACAAGGGCCGTTGATATTGGAAATCAACCCGCGTTTGACGACCTCTTACGCCGGCATCCGCCGGGCGACCGGCATTAATGTGGTGGAGCAGGTATTGCGCTTGCTGGATGGCGATCCTTATTTATGTTTCTCCGATAATCAATCGGTACAGGTTGATATTCATTAAAAATCCGACTATGCAAAAAAATATCATGGGCTGGGACATCGGCGGCGCCCACGTCAAGGCCGCATTGCTCAGCGAGGCTGGCGAAGTGCTGCGGGCGGTTCAGCAGCCTTGCCCGCTTTGGAAAGGGCTAGCCTATTTGGAACAAGCCGTCCAGGCGGTTTTACGGGCGCTGCCGTACCATTGCGGCCGCCATGCCGTAACCATGACCGGCGAACTGGTGGATTGTTTTTCCGGTCGGGAACAAGGCGTGGCGGCCATTATCCGCACCTTGCGAGAGCAGCTGGGCGCTGCAAACATGTTGATATTCGCCGGCGGCAAGGGTTTTATCGACGTGGAAGCGGTGAATCGAAACCATTATCTGGCCATCGCCTCCGCCAATTGGATAGCCAGCGCCCAGCTGACGGCTAAACTCAGAGAGCGGGCATTATTTGTAGACATAGGTAGCACTACCACCGATATCCTGCTGATAGAACGGCATACCCTACAGGCCGTGGGCGACAGCGATTATACCCGCTTGGTGTCGGGCGAGCTGGTGTATACCGGCATCGTGCGTACCTCAGTGATGGCGGTTGCCCAGCAGGCCGAATTCAATGGGCAATCCATGGGTTTGATGGCCGAATATTTTGCCACCATGGCCGATGTCTACCGCATCACCGGCGATTTAAATGAAGCACACGATCAAAGCGATACCGCCGATGGCGCCGAAAAATCTTCTCTGGCTAGCGCCCGCCGCTTGTCGCGCATGACCGGTTACGAATTTGCCGAAAGCGACTGGCCGCTATGGCAGGCATTCGCCCAAACCTTAAAGCAACAGCAAAAAGATAAGTTGCGTCTAGCCTGTTTGCGGCAAATGCAAAGAACAACCTTGACGGAAAAAGTGGGTTTTGTCGGTGCCGGGGTAGGGCGCTTTTTAGTCAAGGAAATCGCCGGCGAACTCGGGATTGATTATCTGGACTTTACCCAGTTACTCAGGTCATCGGCGGACCTTGGCGAAATCGATGCCGCCGATTGCGCGCCGGCGGTCGCTGTCGCTTATCTTGCTCACGATGTTGGTTAATATCGGCGGCTGGTATAAAATCCGCCGATTGCCACGCAGCCATTCGGCCAAGCCGAATCGTCTAATCACACCACTTAATGCCTTTAACTAAAGTCACCAAACAATCGCTGCCTTATTTTGAGGACAGTTCCCTGTTATTTGCGACCTGCGCCGACCGGCCTTGGGCGGTTTATCTGGACAGCGCGTTTCCGCTTAGCCGGCAAGGCCGCTTCGATATTATGGCTTACCAACCGGTTTGCACTTTGCAGACATTCGGTCATTCGACGCATATCGATGAGCATGGCGTTCAATCCGTCAGCGCCGAAGATCCATTCGAATTACTCAAAGCCCGTTTGGGCGCACCGCTGCCGGCCATAGACGAATTACCGTTTAACGGCGGTGCGATCGGCTATTTCGCTTACGATCTGGCCCGGCGTATCGAAAAACTACCGGTATCGGCCGAAGATGCCGAACAACTACCGGACATGGCGATCGGTATTTACCGTTGGGCCGTGGTGGTGGACCACCAAAAACGCCAAAGTTGGCTGGTAGGTTACGGTCTTGCCGACGAGCTGGTGGAGGCGGTGTCGGAACAATTCAGCCAAGTGCCCGAGCATTTCGACTTAAATAACTTCAAAGTCTTGCAAGCCCCGCAGTCGAATATGAGCCGGCAAAGTTACGGGCAGGCTTTTGCCAAAATAAAGCATTATTTGAAGGAAGGCGATTGTTATCAGGTCAATTTGACCCAGCGCTTTTCCAGCCCTTGCCGGGGAAACCCCTGGTTTGCCTACCAGACGCTACGCAGAATCAATGCCGCGCCGTTCAGCGCCTACTTGAATTTCCCCGATGTACAAGTCCTGAGTTCGTCGCCGGAGCGGTTTTTGCGGGTCATAGACGGTCAGGTTCAAACCAAGCCGATCAAGGGCACCCGGCCGCGCAAGGCCTTGGCCAGCGAAGACCAAAAACAAATTGCCGCCCTGGCCGCCAGCGACAAGGATAGGGCGGAAAACGTGATGATCGTGGATTTGCTCAGAAACGACCTGGGCAAAAGCTGCAAGGAAGGCTCGGTGCGGGTGCCTGAATTGTTTGCCGTCGAGAGCTATGCCACCGTGCATCATCTGGTCAGCACCGTCACCGGCGAGTTGGCCGACGATCGGCACGCGCTGGATTTGCTGCGCAGTTGCTTCCCGGGCGGATCGATTACCGGGGCGCCTAAAATTCGCGCCATGGAAATCATCGAAGAACTGGAGCCGCAGCGGCGCGGCGTCTATTGCGGGGCGATCGGCTATATCGGTTTCGACGGCAATATGGATACCAATATTGCCATCCGCACGCTGGTGCATAACCGAGGCAGCATCCGCTTTTGGGTGGGCGGCGGCATTGTCAACGACTCGGATGAAGACGCGGAATACCAAGAATGCTTCGATAAGGCCGCCGCCTTGCTGCAATTACTGCAACAATTCCAGCAATGATCACAGTCGTCAAACTGGGCGGTAGTTTATTGTCGGCGCGGGTACTGCCGGCCTGCCTGGCCAAACTAGCCGATTATCCGGGCCAGGTGTTCATCGTGCCGGGCGGCGGCGTGTTTGCCGACCAGGTCCGGGCGGCGCAACGGCAGTGGGGCTTTGACGATGTTGCCGCTCATCGCATGGCCATTTTGGCGATGCAGCAAATGGCTTGGCTGTTTCACAGTCTGCGGCCGGAGTTTGCCGTGTTCGGGAAAGTCGCTACCGCGGGCGATTGTGCAAAAGCGGCCATTTGGTCGCCTTGTCTGCAAGAGCTGGAACAAGCCGGCATAGCGGCCAGTTGGGATATTACCTCGGACAGCTTGGCCGCCTGGCTGGCCGGGCAAGTGGCCGCCGACGAATTGTTGCTGGTTAAATCCTGCCCAATCGAGCCGGAAGCGCCATTGGCGCTGTTGCGGCAACAAGGCATTATCGACGCCGGCTTTGTTGAATTTGTAAGCCGCGCCGGGTTTAAAACCACCGTTATCAACAAAGACCGTTTCCTATCCTCGCATGCTCAGATTCATTAAATCGCTGTTGAACAAACCTTTGCGTAACGCCTATTACCAAAGCCGCGAGTCTTTGCTCGGCCACCATAAGCGCGACATTGTAGTGGTGCAGGTCGATCAAGCATGCGAGAGCCTTAAGGATAGCCGGGACCAATTCGTCGATGCCCTGGAAAAATTCAAAATCATCGCCCGCCATGACGACAGCCCGTTGGAGTTGCGTTACCAGCAATTGAAAAAACGCTACGATATTTGCCGCGGCAAGGCCGAGCAGGTCGGACAGCGGATTCAGGCCATTGAAGAAGTCAGCGAAGCCCTGTTCGCCGAATGGGAAGCCGAGCTGGAGCTGTACAGCAACCGTTCTTTGCGGGCCCGCAGCCAGCAGCAATTGAAAAAATCCCGGCAGCAGTACGGCCGGTTGCTGAAGACCCTGCAAGTGGCCGAGTCGCGCATGCAGCCGGTGTTGGCGGCATTTCAGGATCAGGTATTGTTTTTAAAGCATAATCTGAATGCCCATGCGATTGCGGCGTTGCGGCACGAGTTTTTCGAGATGGGCGTGGATATTTCCAAATTAATCGAGGTGATGGAAAAAACCATCGCCGAAGCCAGCCAGTTCGTGTCTGTTCTGGTGGAACAAAAACAACTGCCGGCCCCGGCGTTGCGGCGCTGAATTACATGGATTGCATTTTGTAATCGACGCGGTGCGGGTTCGATTTGTCGCGCGCATCGGGGGTTTTCTTGCGGTTTTGGTCGATACGCTCCTGGGTATATTGAGCGATCATTTGATCCCAGTTGCCGTATTGTTCATATTCCTTGTTACCGCCGGCCTTGCGTTTCTCAAACAGCTCCTTACCCTTGGCGATTAACTGCTCCGGCGTTTTACCGTCGATCTCGTTCAAAAACTCCTTATTATTTCTGATCTCGTCGCGCAAGGTCCAGAATGACACTTCAAATTCGATGCGCTGATCCAACGGCAGTTTTTCCTTGATGGCGTTGACCGACCTGTTGACGGTTTTCAGGCTGCTGCCGTTAATTTGGTGGCTTTTGTTGCAACCGATCGCTAACGTACAGATCAGAAAAACCAGAATAGTTGTCGCTTTTTTCATAATGAAAGCCCCCCTGTGGCCTAAATAAACAAACCCGGAATTTTATATTTATAATGCGGCGATCCGGGTCATTAAACTAACTAATTTACTCGGTAATTATAAACCCAAGCCCTTTTATCATGCTGGAATTTATCCAACTTCTCAAACAGCGATACCAGTCAGTGCTTGCGCAACTGGACCTTAAAAGCCCTCTGCATTTTGAATACCAACAGCGTATCGAGCAACTGTTGCATGCGGAGGCATTTCTGCGCAAGGGCCTATTAATCCATGATTTTCCGGAATGTCCACTGCAAATTGCCGTAATCGGCCCCACTCAGGCCGGTAAAAGTTCTATCGTCAATGTGCTGTTAAACGATACCTTGGCGGGCGTCAGTCCCTTGGCCGGTTATACCGTGCATGCCCAGGGTTTTTGCCATGGGTTGCGCAGCGATGATCCGGAGGGGTTGCAGCATTATTTCGGCCGCTTTCAAAAATTGGACGCCGCCTCTCTGAGCCGTAACCGTTTCGATTGTTATGCCGTTACCGGTAGCGTGGCCCGGTCCGAGTTATTGCCGGCCTGCGTGATATGGGACACTCCAGATTTCGATTCCATCGACGCGGCCGATTACCGGGAAGGCGTTATCAGAACCGTGGCTTTGGCCGACCTGATTGTGCTGGTGGTCAGTAAGGAGAAATATGCCGACCAGTCGGTTTGGGAAGTCATGCAAACCCTGGAGGCATTCGGCCAGCCAACCCTGATTTGTCTGAATAAATTAGCGGAAGGCAGCGAAACCCTGGTGCTGGATTCGCTACGGCAAAAATGGCAACAGACCCGTAGCGATGCCATGCCTGAAGTGGTTTCCCTATTGTTTGAAAAAAACCGCGGCGGGCCGGTTTGGCCGCTAAACGCTCAAGCGGCGCTTTTCGGGTTGGCAAAACGGCTCGACCGTAAAAAACACGGCGAGCAGCAACAGCTGTTTTTGAATCGATACTGGCGGCAGTGGCTGGAACCGGTATTCGCCGAGCATCGCGCCCAAAGCCAATGGCAGGGCATGATCGATCAATGCCTGGAAGAGGCGAGTACGGCCTATCGCCGGGATTTTCTGGATCATCCGCACCACTACCACACCTTTCAGGCCGCCTTGCTGAATTTATTGAACCTGCTGGAAATTCCGGGCCTTGCCAAAATATTGGGCAAAACCCGGCGGGCGATGACTTGGCCGGTACGCAAGCTGATGAAGTTGGGGCGCGGCGAGTTTAAGGCCAGCCCCGACCTGGAAATCAGTATTTTGAACCAAATCGGCGACCACGTGATGATCAGGTTGGCGGATAAATTGCTAGAAAAAACCGAAACCGAGGTACTGAACAGCGGCTGGTGGCGCGAAACGGCGGTGCTGCTTAGACAAAAAAGAGGCGAACTTAGCATGGCTTACCAACAAGCCGTCCTCGGCTATCACCAGGATTTTCTCCAGGATGTCGATGCCGCGGCGCATAGGCTGTACCGCAAATTACAAGAACAGCCGCTGGTTTTGAACAGCCTGCGGGCGACAAGACTTTCTACCGATGCCGGGGGCATGTTTCTGGCCATTCAAGCCGGCGGTATCGGCGTACACGATCTGGTAATTACTCCGTTAATGTTGACCATTACTTCGCTGTTGGCGGAAAGCGCTATCGGCGGCTATATGCAGCGCGTCGAAGCGGAACTGAAACAGCGGCAACTGCACACGGTTAAAACCCAGCTGTTTCAAGCGGTTTTGCGCGAGCAATTGTATCAATTGCCGCGGCATATTCAGCTTCCCACGCGTTTCAATATCACCGAACAACAGTGCCGACAGGCCGAACAAGCGCTGAAAGAGAAAAAACATGGCTTACGAATACTCTGAACTTTTAACCCAGGCACAAAGCTGGGCGCAAACCGCCATAGCGCAAGGCCATTTGAAAGAAGCCTGCGCGCGGGAGTTATTCGAGCTGGATTTGCGTAGCCCGGCACAATTGTTCGCCGGCCGGCCGGCTCAATCCAGGCCGCTTATCGTGGCGTTTATAGGCGGTACCGGCGTGGGTAAAAGCTCCTTATTAAACCGGCTGGCGGGACAGGCCGTTGCCAAGGCAGGTATCGAACGTCCGACCTCGCGCGAAGTGACGTTGTACCATCACCGCTCGCTGGAACTACAACAATTGCCGGCCAATCTGCCGCTGGATAAAACCAAGCTGGCCCAACACGACAATCCGCAAAACGATCATATCGTCTGGATAGACATGCCCGATTTCGACAGTATCGAGTTGGCCAACAAGAGCTTGGTACTGGAATGGCTGCCGCATATCGATGTGTTGCTCTACGTCGTCAGCCCGGAACGTTACCGCGATAACAAAGCTTGGCAGCTATTGCAGGCCGAGGGCGGCAAACATGCCTGGTTGTTTGTCATGAACCAGTGGGATAGGGCGGTACCCTCCCAATTAGAGGATTTTAAACAGCAATTGAGTAAGGCGGGGTTTACCGATCCGCTGGTGCTATATACCAGTTGTACCGAACCTGATGGCGACCGATTTTCCGAATTGTTGCAGCAGCTTAACGCGCTATCCTTACGGCAAACCATGCTGCAAATGACCGAGCATAACGAACGTCTGCGGATACAGGCATTGGCCAAGCTATTACAGCGGTTTTCGCAACACCTCGGCGAACAGGACTTTGCCGGGTTGCGGCGACAGTTTTTCGAAAGCTGGCAACAGGCCGAATCGACTTTTCCGCAAGGCTTGGCCTGGGCGTTTCATGCCTATTCGGAGGCGTTGGCCAATCGCCCGGATGGCAAAAACGATATCGCCGTCTGGGATGCCTGGGCGCAAACACGCCTGGGCGATGTGTTGGAAAACCTGTTGCAACAAGCCGATCAATGCCATATTGCCGGTAAAGCGTTAAAACCCAGGCTGGAAATCTTGAAATCCGCTATCGACAAAAATGCTGCCCAGCAGATTGAATTGGCCGGGCGGCAAGCGCTGCTGAAGCCCGGTAACAGTCTGCAGCGTTTTCTGATGCGCTTAACGAACATTTGCGAAACCGTGCTGCCGATCATGGCCATGCTCGTTGTCGGTTATCAAGTGTTTTCGGGGTATTACCATAGTGCTGCCGAGTCGACAGCCTACCTCGGCGTGGACTTTGCGGTGCATAGCGTTTTATTGATCGCTTTGAGCTGGTTGATTCCGTTTTTTCTGCATAAAAAATTACAACCGTCCTTGCAAAAGGCCGCGTTGCAAGGATTGCATAAGGGCTTGCATCAAGTCCTGTCCGGGTTTAAAGCCGAATTGGAACAGGCCATGCTGGAGACGGAACAGAGTAGCCAGGCCTGCCGGCAAACGCTGCATGTGATTATCCCGGGCAGCATGCCCGGCAAGCCTGCCGTCGATAGCCGGGAGGGCTTGCTGAAGCGGGTCTTACTCCAGTAAATAGCGTGGGAAATGGCGTGCAATGGTAAGTCAAATAGCATAGTTTAAATGTCATGCGATGATCAGGCCCGTCTGGATATCGCCTAAGCGTCTGAATTTTAATAATAATGTTGTTTAGGCAGTTTATTTGCTGCCTTATTGATGGACACATTATTTTTTAAGGAGAGATCGGTTATGAAATTATATTTGGTAAGGAAGCTGATGTTGGCGGCAGGCGCTATCCTAATAATACCAAACGCCTTTGCGAATACATCCTGGGTCGGCACGGCCGATTATACGGCCGCGCCTGGCGCCGTCGGCGACGAAGCCAGCGTCGGGCCGTTCGACACTTACGATTTCGGCCCCGGAATCGGCTTGGTCAAACCCGATACCACGGTAGCGACAGGCAATACTTTTACCGGGTATTTTCAAACCGTCGTCACCAGCCATATTTTCGATGCGACGGCGCTTAACGTGGGACAGCTCGATGTGTCGGGAGGCGCTAACTTCAGCGGAACGGGTAACGGATTCGAATTAACCGTACGTTCTTTTTTTACCGGCCAATACACCAATGTGTCGCCGAGCTCGCTGGACGTTGTCATCACCGGCGGCACGGCCGGCCTTTATTTCGATAGCAATCCCAATTACAGTTTCGCCAACGATTTCGGTTTTGCCGACGGTGCATCGATCCTGTCGGGCACGATTACCGGCGGGGTGGGATCGATTTTCGCCCCAGCGGTTATCGGCGTAGGCTTCGAGCAAATCAGTCTGGATTTTTCAGGGGTGTTCGGCGGTTTTAATGCCGACGTATACGAACCCGACACTATCGCGGGCGGCACGGCGTTGTTTTCGGTAAAAGTCAAAACCGCGTTAAACAATACTCCGGTCATTAATCAGGTTGCCGGCGGAGCCAACAAGGTTGGCGGCGTCAGCGCCGTGGGCGGACAACTCTTTGAAATGGATGGCCAAATGCAGTTAACCGCGGTTCCGCTTCCCGGTGCGGCCTGGATGTTCTTAAGCGCTCTGACGGGTTTGCTGTCGGTCGGTAGAAAAAACCGTTTTGCCTGAACCGATTTTGGCTTGCGAGCGCCAATTTCAGCCTATCGTGCTTAGCCAATAAAATTGATAAGGCGGCAGCACGATGCGGTTACCGAATTGAGCCGGTTTACCGCCGGTGTAGATATCGATTTTTTGACCGTGCAGATTAATGCCGCGGGTGCTGATTCTGTCCAGATCAAGGTATTGCGGATTGCTGTCGAAATTGGCTACTACCAAAACCCGTTCGGAAGGGCGCCGGTGATCGAAGCGCATGTAACATAGCAAGTGTTCGTTGTCGGTATCGAGTATCTCCCGGTTATTGAAATCGGCAAAGGCCGAGGTTTCCTTCCGAATGGCGATCATTTTCTTCAAGGCATTGAACAGTACAAACTCGACGGTGCCCTGTTTTTTGCGTAACTCCGCCCGTTCCCAATTGATTTTAGGCCGGTGTATCCAGCGGTTATCGTCACTCTTGCCCTCATCCTCACGGTAACTGTAATCGTTGACTACCCCTATGGCATCGCCGTTGTACAACAATGGAATGCCGCCGAAAGACAGGATTAGGCTATGCAGCAATACAATGCGCTTGATCGCGGTATCGATCAGTTCCTGGTCGTTGTTTTCAATACCGGCCTCCAGTCCGGCCAAAGACGCCAGCGAACCGCAGATTCTGGCGTCGCCCGTGATCTCGTCACGCATGAATACCTCGCCGCGGGCGGGCGAAGCTTGGAAGCAGCCGCTGAAATAATCGATTAAAAATTGCCGGTGCGCATAGGGTTCGTAGCCCGCCGCGCGCACATCGTTGTCGTCAAAGCCGAAGCCTATGTCGTCGTGACAACGTACGTAGTTCAGCCAAGTGGCGCGCTCAAGTTTGTTGGGCAGGTTTTTCAGGCCCTGATACAGCAACTTGGCATTACGGGTGGCAATGCCGTCCCACAGCAAAGCCATGAATGTAGCGTTATAGGCGATTTCGCATTCCTTGGCGATGATGGCATCTTCGCCGAAATATTTGATGACTTCCACCGGCGCCACGATGGCCTCGGCGATGAACAGTACGCCGGGAGCGGTCACTTGGCAGCAGTCTTTTAACAATTGCAGAATCAAATGCGCATTGCGCTCGTTTTGGCAGCGGGTGCCGATTTTCTTCCACAGAAAGGCCACCGCGTCCAGCCGCAATACATCAACGCCCCGATTGGCCCAAAACAGGATGATGTCCAGCATTTCGATAAAGACTTTCGGGTTGCTGTAATTCAGATCCCATTGATACTCGTGAAATACCGTCATCACCCACTTTTGCATGTCTTCGTTCCAGGTGAAATTGCCTGGGTCGGTTTCCGGGAAGATTTGCGGCATGGTTTGTTCGAACATGTCCGGGATTTCCCGGTTGTCGAAGGTGAAATAATAATCTTGGTAGCGTTGGTCGCCCCGCATGGCTTTTTGCGCCCATTCGTGTTCGTCCGAAGTATGGTTGAGCACAATATCCAATACCAGCAAAATGTCGCGTTTTCTAAAGTCCTTGGCGATACGCGCCAAGTCGTCCAAATTGCCGATACGTTCGTCGATTCGGCGGAAATCGCTGACGGCATAGCCGCCGTCGCTCTTGCCGATGGGGCATTTTAAAATCGGCATGATATGCACCATATTGATGCCCAATTCCATAAAATAGGGGATCTTGCTGGCCAAGTCGGCCAAATTATCGGCAAAGCCATTGGTGTAAAGCGCCATGCCCACCCACTTTTGCGACAAAAACCAGTTGTGGTCGCGCTCGCGCTCAATGTCGACTTTTTCCAGTTCGGCGGAACGGTTGATGTAACCCTTGGCCATGGTTTCCACCAAGCTCAGCATCTGGGTACGAAAATCCTCCCTATGTCCGTAAAGAATATGGAACAAGGAATAGATGGCATAGAAGTTAGCCCCCAGACGGGTATAAAAATGCCTTAAATCCTGACGGATGATTTCAGGTTTCAGATCGTCGAGAATGGCATTTAGCAGGGAATGGGATTCTTGTTCGTACATGATATTCCTTAAGCAATAGTTTACGCGCGCATCGGCGGTATCGGCGGCACTGCATGAATCCCTTTAAATACGGAAAACGACAGGCCCGGATATACGATAGGCCCTTTATCGAGATTGGCTTTGGGCTTACCCTACAAGATAAGCCGGCCTATTTCAATGCCGGCTTACCAAGCGGATCGACAGGAATGCTGCGGAAACTTGTTAATTCGGCTATCCTGATAGGGTTTTGAATAACAGTATTACGAGAGAGGTGATAACAAGTGGATTTAGCAACTTTACTAGGGTTTATAATTGCTAATGTGATTATTACCGCCGCGATTCTGACCGGCGGCAGCATCATGCTGTTCATCGATGTGCCGTCTATTTTGATCGTATTCGGCGGTACGTTTGGGGTTTCCTTGATGCGTTTGCCTATCGCCGATTTTCTGCGTTCATTTGGCGTGGTGGGCAGGGCTTTCATGAACAAGAAGGTCGACCCTAATGTGTTAATAGAAGAAGCCGTAACACTGGCCGATATGGCCCGTAAAAACGGCTTGCTGGCGCTGGAATCGGCAGAAGTGACCGATCCGTTCATGAAAAAAGGCATCCGCTTGTGCGTAGACGGCTATAACCCGGAGTTCGTCAAAAATTTACTGCAACAAGACATCGATTTGATGGTAAGCCGTAACGAAGTCGGGCAGGGCATGTGGAAGGGGGTGGCCGACTTGGCGCCGGCGATGGGTATGATAGGCACGCTAGTGGGTCTGGTGCAGATGTTGGCGAACATGTCCGATCCGTCGGCGATCGGGCCGGCCATGGCGGTTGCTCTGCTGACCACGCTGTATGGGGCGATGATAGCCAACGTGTTCGCGTTGCCGATGATAGACAAATTGGCCAGCGTGCAGAATTACGAAAAAGCCAATAAAGAGTTGGTGATGAATTTTATTGCCAATCTGCAGGAAGGCACCAATCCCAAGGTTTTAAAAACCTTGCTGAATACTTATGTGGCCGAGAAAAAACGCCAGGAGGAATAAACATGTCCGATTGTCCGAAATGTCCTCCCGTTGGGGCGCCGATGTGGTTGGCGACTTTTGCCGACCTGATGTCCTTGTTGATGTGCTTTTTTATTTTACTGTTGTCCATGGCCAGCATGGACGTGGTCAAATTCAAAAAGGTTGCCGACTCCTTAAAAGAAGCCTTCGGCGTGCAGCGGGAAATGCAGGTCGATCAAATTCCGATGGGCACCAGCATCATCGAACAGCACTTCAGCCCGGGCCAGGTGCAGCAGACGCCCATGGAGGAAATTCGACAATCCACGGAGGAGGAAAAGGAAAAAATAGACACGCCCGAAGATATGGAGATAGCCAAGCAAAAAGTCATCGAGGCCAAACTGGAAGAAATCAAAGCCGAGGCCGATAAAATTAAGAAAGAATTGCAATCGGAAATCGACCAAGGCTTGGTGACGGTGGAAACCAACGGTTTCCGTATCGTGATCCGCATTAACGAAAAAGGTTCGTTTTCTTCCGCCAGCGCGGTTTTGCAGCCGGGTTTCGAACCGGTCATGGATAAAATAACTCAATCGGTTACGGAATCGAAAGGCAAGGTAATCGTGGCCGGCCATACCGACGACATTCCGATTAAAACCATTATGTACCGCTCCAATTGGGAGTTATCGTCCTCGCGTGCCGTGACCGTGGCGCAATACATGCTGGAAAAACAACAAATCGATCCCAACCGGTTTTTAATCGAGGGACATGCCGATACTCATCCTCTGGCGCCGAACGATTCGCCGCAAAACCGTGCCGTTAACCGGCGGGTGGAAATTGTGATTGCACAGGACGAAGCGCTGTTGAATGACCGGAACCAAACCGTGCAAACCATTCAAACCGATACCACTACAGACAAAACACCTTAAGCCCAGGAATTTTTATTATGCTTAATGCAACACCCGAAAGACGGCGATTTTTCAGAATAAACGATACGGTTAGCTTGTCTTATCGACAAATCGATGAGGCAACCGCCGGTTTGGGGCTGAAATCCACCGGCCTGATTAGCAGCGAGTTTTCGCTGGCGGCCACTTTAGACGTATTGTCGCAAGAAGCTCTGCGCATCATGCAGCGCTTGGAAAAACAGAACCCCGAGTTTTTGGAGCTGTATCGTATCCTGGATGCAAAGGTGAATGCCGTGGCACAGGCTGTTATGTTTGTGGGTTGCAATGTCAACGCCCAAAATTGTCAGGACGTCAATTTAAGCGCTTCCGGTTTGGCCTTTGATCAAGCGGAGCCCTTGGACGTAGGACAAAATTTGGCTATTGAGATTTACCTGCCGACTACCCTGGCTTTGATTTTGGTATATGGTCGTGTGGTGAGTTGCCGGGCTAGCGATACAAAGCCGGACACAGCTGAAAAGTATACCGTCAGCGTCGATTTTACCCATGTCCGGGAAGAGGATCAGGAGTTGTTGATCAAACATGTGGTGCGCATGCAGTGGCAACAATTGCGGGAAAGTAAAGCCAAGCCTGAATTCTAAACAGCCGCATTGAATGGCAATATTGTTGCTGAAACGATGAGCCGGAAAAAACCATGAAACATTACAATGAAGATTGTTCGTTATGCAAGGTCATGAGAAGCATGGCATTTAGCGGTGTAGGCATGGGCATCGGTGCAGGGGCAGCCTATCTGTTGGGCGCCAGCAAGGAAAATATGGTGTATTCGGGGATAGTCGTGTCGGCCATGCTGATATTAGGCTTGACCGGACGAAAAAAATGACAGCCCTTGCCGCGCAAGCGGCGCGCCGGCAAACTTGGCGCTTGCCGGCCGGCCCGACTTAGGTTTGATGCACATTTAAAAAATCCATGGCAACCCAGCCGTCAATCGCGCCGTCGCCTTCCGCATCGATGGCGGCCCAACCGTCTTTTTCCCTAAGCACATAAACCTGCGCATCCTTGGGTAACAATTTTAGAACCTCGAATTGCGTGCCGGCGCCGCTACGAACGCGCAGTCCGTCGCGGGCGGCGACGCTGTAAATCGTGCGCGAATCGTCGGCATGCACAATCTGCGGCATATCGCGGGTATTGAGAAAGTCGTCGCCGTTATCGGCATCCAGCCACAATTCGCCTTCCGCCGCCCGGCGTTTGACCAGACCGGGCAATGCCACTTTTTTACCGGTTTTGGGGTTTAAAGCTTTTACCCATTTGCTCAATTCGCTGGGCACGCAGTCGTAGTCGCCATTGTTGAGGCGGCGCAACAAGGTGCTGGATAACAAACTGCCAATGCCGGCATTGAACACGAAACTGGCCAAGGCCGCGAACTGGTTGTCGTGCAAGGGTACCCGGACATATTTCTCGACTTGTTCGCCGCATTGGCCCAAGTCTTGTTCCAACAGTTTGTCGGCCTCCGCCTCGGTGATCTTGTCGCCTTTCTTGACGCCCTTGGTGTGGCCGTAACCTATGGTCCACACTCCGGCCGGACACAGATAGGCCTCCAATTTTAAACCTTCAAACTTTTGTACCAGTTCGATACCCGCCGAATTTATTTTTCTTGCCATGATATATGCTCCTGACCGATGGGAGACAGGGTATTAAGCCCGTGCCACCCCCGTGAACTATTCTTGCAGAGCCTTGAGTAAAGCCTGCAGCCTGTCGTTGGCGTCCCCGAACAGCATGCGGGTATTTTCGTGGACGAACAATGGGTTGCCCACGCCGGCGTAACCGGACGCCATGCTGCGCTTCATGACAATCGTGGTGCCGCTTTTCCAGCATTCCAACACCGGCATGCCGGCAATCGGGCTGTTAGGGTCGTCCAGTGCCGAAGGGTTGACGATATCGTTGGCGCCAATCACGATGGACACATCGACGTCGGGGAAATCCGCATTGATTTCATCCATTTCCAGCACGATGTCGTAAGGTACCTTGGCCTCCGCCAATAACACATTCATGTGGCCCGGCATGCGGCCGGCAACGGGATGAATGGCAAAGCGGACTTTTTTGCCCTGGCCGATCAATAATTTGGTGATTTCATTCACGGTATGTTGCGCCTGAGCCACGGCCATGCCGTAACCGGGAATGATGACGATGTTTTTGGAGTCGCGCAGCAGTTGCGCGGTTTCCTCGGCTTCGATAGGCTGGACTTCGCCTTCCACTTCCGCGGCTGCGCCGCCGCCGACGCTACCGAAACCGCCTGCAATCACGCTGAGGAAATGCCGGTTCATCGCCCGGCACATGATGTAACTCAAGATAGCGCCGCTACTGCCGACCAGTGCGCCGGTTACGATCAGCAAATCGTTGCTGAGCATGAAGCCCGTGGCCGCCGCGGCCCATCCGGAATAGCTGTTCAGCATCGATACCACCACCGGCATGTCGGCGCCGCCGATGGCCATGACCATGTGAATGCCGAATACTAGCGCAATGACCGTCATCAGCAGCAAGGCCAAAACAGGGCCGTTGAAGATGGAGTTGTCGAATAGGTGGTTGCCGAATATCGGCGTGCCGGTTTCATTGCTGACTAAAAATTGTTGCCCCAGAATCACGGTGGCGATCAGCAGCAGCAGGTTCAACCAATGGCGGGCGGGGAGTAACACCGGTTTGCCGGTGATTTTGCCGCAAAGCTTGCCGAAGGCGATCACCGAGCCGGAGAATGTCACCGCGCCGATAAAGATGCCGATATAGATTTCCAGCTCGTGTATGGTTTCTTCGACGCCGGTCAACACGATGCCGTGATCCATGAAGCTGGCGTAACCGACCAGCACCGCCGCCATACCAACCAAGCTGTGCATCAGCGCGACCAGCTCCGGCATTTGCGTCATTTCCACCCGGGCGGCGGCAAAGGCGCCGATCGAGCCGCCGATCAACAAGGCGCCGGCCAGGATCGCATAGGCGGTGACGTGGCCGCCGGCTATGGTAGCGAGTATGGCAATCGCCATGCCCAGCATGCCGTAGTAGTTGCCTCGGCGGGCCGTTTCCTGGTTGCTGAGGCCGCTTAAACTCAAAATGAACAGAATCGATGCCGCGATGTACGACATGGTGACTAAGCCTTGTGACATGTGTATTTCCCCTTATTTTCTGAACATTTCGAGCATGCGGCGGGTGACCAGAAAGCCGCCGGCGATGTTGATGGCGGCAATCAGGATCGCCACCCCGGACAGGACGGTGATGACCAAATTGTCGGGTGTCGATACTTGCAGCAATGCGCCGATGACGATGATGCCGCTGATGGCGTTGGTGACGCTCATCAAGGGCGTATGCAGGGAGGCCGACACGTTCCAGATCACCTGGTAGCCGATAAAACAGGCCAGCACGAAGACGGTAAAGTGTTCCAGAAACGAATGCGGCGCCACGGCGCCGATGCCGAACATCGCCGCGCCGGCCAGCAATATCGGCAGCACCTGCGACAGCAAGGATTTCGGTTTTGCGGTTTTGACTTCAACCGCCGGCGCTTCGGTCAGCGGCTTGTGGGAACCGGTCAATTTGGGTGGGGGCGGCGGCCAGGTGATGGCGCCTTCCTTGATTACGGTGGCGCCGCGTATGACTTCATCCTCCATATTGACGTTGAGTACGCCGTCCTTGCTTGGGCATAGGTCGGTCAGCAAGTGGCGCAAGTTGGTGGCATATAACTGGCTGGATTGATTGGCCAGCCGGCTGGGGAGATTGGTATAGCCGATGATGGTGACATCGTGCTTCACCACGATTTGGTCTTTTTCGGTCAATGCGCAGTTGCCGCCTTGCTCGGCGGCCAAGTCGACGATGACGCTGCCGGGCTTCATGGATTTCACCATGCCGGCGGTAATCAGTTCCGGTGCGGGTTTGCCGGGAATCAGCGCGGTGGTAATGATAATGTCCACTTCCATGGCTTGGCGGGCGAACAAAGCCATTTCCGCTTCGATAAACTCCTTGGACATGGTTTTGGCGTAGCCGCCGCTGCCCGAGCCGTCTTCCTGGAAGTCCAGCATCAGGAATTCGGCGTCCATGCTTTCGATTTGCTCTTTCACTTCCGGGCGGGTATCGAAGGCGCGAACGATGGCGCCCATGCTTTTGGCGGCACCGATGGCGGCCAGACCGGCCACGCCGGCGCCGATCACCAAAACCTTGGCCGGCGGAACCTTGCCGGCCGCGGTGATTTGGCCGGTAAAAAAGCGGCCGAAATGCTGGGCGGCTTCGACGATTGCCCGGTAACCGGCGATATTGGCCATCGAGCTTAAAGCATCCATTTTTTGCGCGCGCGACATCCGCGGTATGCTGTCCATGGCCAACACCGTGACGTTTTTCGCCGCCAATTGCCGCATCAGGTTTTCGTTTTGGGCCGGCCAGATGAAGCTGATCAGATGCTGGCCTTCGTGCATGAATTCCACTTCATCGATCGCCAATTCCGGGTGGCGCTCCGGCGCTCTGACCTTCATAATAATATCGGCTTCCTTCCAAACGGATTTCGCATCCGGCAGGATGGTTACGCCCGCTTCCCGATAGGCCTCGTCGCTGATATTGGCCGATAACCCGGCGCCGCTTTCGATACACATTTCAAAGCCGAGTTTGATAATTTTATCGGCGGCTTCGGGCGTGGTGGCAACGCGCTTTTCACCTTCGTGGATTTCTTTGGGTACGCCAATTTTCATGATAGCTCCTTATAGGGTCGGGCATGAGTCGATTAGTTTGCTATGCTTTCTTCTTCTTACTTTGAGAATAGGGGATTGGATTGCTTTTATCAATCGTTTTCTAAATCGGCAAAAATTTTAGATGAGAATTGGTTTAACGGAATGGAAAATTATTAAACATGAAAATTTTGGTTGTGGATGACAGCAAAACCATCAGGATGTTGGTGGCCGAATGCCTTAAATCGTTGGGGCATGAAGTTGCCTATGCCGAAAATGGCGCGGATTGTCTGCAGTTCGTGGCGGATCACGCCGTGGACTTGATACTTATGGATGTTGAGATGCCGTCCATCAACGGCATCGAAGCCACTAAAGCGATTCGGGAAATCAAAAAAGACGACTGGTTTCCGATTATTTTTCTCACCACTCACAGCGATGACGATTCGTTTGCCGACGGTATTTTGGCCGGCGGCGATGCATACCTGTTGAAGCCGCTCAACCCATTGCGCTTACAATTGACGGTGATTGCGATGGAACGCATTTACCTGATGCGGCAAAAGCTGTTCAATACGCAAACAGCGCTGCAAAATGCCAATTTGGAGCTGGAACGCATCTCGCTGTTCGATCAATTAACCGGTCTGGCCAACCGACGGAATTTCGACAATACCCTGGAAAGACAGTTTGCCTGGGCCAAACGCAGCAAATCCCCTTTGTCGGTGATTATGGGCGACGTGGATTATTTTAAACTATTCAACGATTGTTACGGCCACCCGGCGGGCGATGAATGCTTAAGCCAAGTCGGCCGTATAATAGCGGCACAGGTGAAGCGTCCGATCGACTTGGCCTGCCGCTATGGCGGCGAAGAATTCACGGTGATTTTGCCGGAAACCAATCTGCAAGGCGCCCGCACGGTAGCCGAGATGATCAGGTGGGCGGTTTTTGAGCGGCATATTCCCCATGCCGGCTCCAATGCGAGCGATAGGGTCAGCATGAGTTTGGGCGTGGCCACCTATACGGGGCAGTATCACAGCGGTCCCGACGTTACCAAGGCCGCGGATGGAGCTCTTTATAACGCAAAACGCAACGGTCGCAATCGGGTAGAGGTGGCGGTATGACGTATAAAGCCAAGGATTTTGTGTTAACCGAACAGGGTTTATTGTTTGCCGTGGTAGCCGATGGGCTTGAATATGGCAAGGTTCGCTGTTTTTTACGTTACCTATACCGGAGTGGCCAATGGCAAAAAGTGGGCACCGACCAAGCCAATGCTTTTTTACGGGCGCATTTTCCGGAATATTTGCATTACTCGACGGTGCTGGACACCCATTTGCATGCGGTTGACGAGGCGCTGGTGAGTCAACATTTTCAGCCCCGGCAGGTTTTGCAAGCATTGCTGCAAGAGGAAACCGGCGACCCGGTAATAAAAGATTTGCGCAATTTGTGCGCGCTGCTGCAAGCCAATCATTTGGAACTTTGCCAATTCGGGGTGACCGGGTCTATTTTGGTCGGCATGCAGAACCATGCCTCCGATATGGATCTGGTGTGTTACGACCGCGCCACGTTCCATCGGGCCAGAAACATTATTCAGGCCCTGATTGCGAAGGATCAATGTCAGGCGCTAAACGATGACGATTGGCTTAGCGCCTATCAACGCCGTGCCTGCGACTTTGCGCTGGACGATTACATCTGGCATGAACAACGCAAGTACAATAAAGCTATTTTTAATCGGCGCAAGTTCGATTTATCGCTGAGTTTGCCTGCCGCTGTCGAAGATGACAGACAATTTCAAAAAGCCGGTTTCGTCCGCATTCGGGCCGAGGTTATCGACGATAGCCTCGGTTTCGATTATCCGGCCGAATTCGTTATCGATCATCTTGAAATTGCCAGCGTGGTTTGTTTTACCGCGACCTATGTCGGCCAAGCCAAGGTAGGCGAACGGATCGAAGCGGCCGGACAATTGGAAATAGACCAACAAGGCCGCCGCCGTGTCGTGGTCGGCTCCACCCGGGAAGCCATAGGCGAATTCATTCGAGTTTTGCGGTGACGCCCGCGCCGCCTTTTCAAGCCGTTATTTTCGACATGGACGGTTTGGTGTTGGACAGCGAGTCCGGTTATTTCGCGGCCTGGCAACAGGCGGCGGCTGACATGGGATACCGCCTGGATCGGGCGTTTTGCACGGCGCTATCGGGATCGCACGGTCAGGAAATCGGCCGGCGATTATTGGCGCTCTACGGGGCGGATTTCGAACTTGAGCGGTTTTACCGGCTGAGCGGCCGATATTGGCGAGAACACGTACGGCAAACGGGCATACCGGTCAAACCGGGATTCGCCGAGGCCTTGCAACGGGTCAGGGATTTGCGCCTGCCTTACTGTCTGGCCACTAACAGCCGCCGCGCCGATGCGGAACAGTGCCTGGCCTGGGCGGGGCTGGATGGGGTGTTTGCCCATCTGCTTGCCCGCGAGGATGCCGCTCGCCCCAAGCCCGCCGCGGACATTTTTATCAAAGCCGCCGAAGCGGTAAATGCCCCGCCGCGATTATGCCTGGTGCTGGAAGATTCGCCTACCGGGGTGAAAGCAGCGGTGGCGGCCGACTGCGTTTGTTTGTTCGTTCCATCGGTTTTGCCGGCAGACACCGAAGCGTCCGAGTTGGCGTACAGAGTGCTGCCCGATCTGTCGGCCGCGGCGGATTTTATCTCGGCTGCATTTGCCGATCCGCTATAATGCCGGCTGATTTTTGATACGGAATTGAGGTTGTGAAACGGCACTACGAAAAAGTCACTGTTTTGGCGCCCGCGCGTTTGCACATGGGGTTCATCGATTTGAGCGGCGAGCTCGGCCGGCATTTCGGCAGTATCGGTCTGGCGCTGAACGACATTAATACCCGTCTTACAATCGTGCCCGCACAGGCCTTGACAGTGAACGGCCCTTGCGCGGACCGCGCGTTAAAGGCCGCCCGGCAACTCTGCCGACAGCTGAATTTATCCGAAAATATTCGAATCGATCTGGCAAGCGCCATTCCGGAACACATAGGTCTGGGTTCCGGCACTCAAATGTCGTTGGCGATTGGCGCCGGTTTGAATGCGTTTTACGATTTGGGTTTGAGCGTGCGGGATATGGCCCGGCTGACAGATCGCGGCGCCCGTTCCGGCATCGGCATCGGCGTTTTCGAACAGGGCGGGCTGGTGGTTGACGGCGGCCGCGGTCCGGATACGGAAACTCCGCCGCTGCTGTCGCAAATGCCGGTGCCGGAAAGCTGGCGGTTTATTCTGGCTTTCGACCGCCGCGGACAGGGGCTGCACGGTGCGCAAGAAGTCAGCGCATTTACGCAACTGCCGGCTTTTCCGCGTTCGGAGGCGGAACGTTTGTGCTATCTGCTTTTGATGCGTGCCTTGCCTGCGTTGGCGGAACAAAACTTGGCGCTGTTCGGCGAGGTGATTACCGAATTGCAGGCCACCGTCGGCCAACATTTCGCGCCCGTGCAGGGCGGTATCTTCACCAGCCCGGAAGTGGAGGCCGCCATGAATTGGCTGCAACAACACGGAGCGGTGGCGGTGGGCCAGACTTCTTGGGGTCCCACCGGTTTTTGCGCCGTCGCGACACCGGCGGCGGCCGAGGCCCTGCTGGCCGATTTGCAAGCCAGGTTTACTTCCGAATATCTAAGCTTCAAGGTGGCGAGCGCCCGCAACAAAGGCGCCGAAGTGGCCCGGGTTTAATTCCGCTTAGTCGATAAAATGCTCGGCGCTATCGCTAAAGCCGAGGTTGTCGATCCAACGCACCGTCAGCCGGTTGCCTGTCAAGCTGTTTTTCAAGCGAACGGTAAAAAAAGGATTCGTCGACATACTGCCGCCCAGTTCGGCAGCCATGATCACTTTACCGTTAAGTTCGATGACCCATTCGCGGATGAAATGGGCCGGGATCAAGACACCGGTAACGGGATCGCGGTTGCGGCCGTTTTCCATGGGGTGGCTCAGCAGCAATTTGATTTCCGTATAGCCGTCCATCTGCTGGCTCCTGATTTTTATACTCGATGCCATCACCCTGTCCCGCAGCCGCCTTGCATCACCTTTACCCAGCGCTGAGCGCGCAGCAGGCGTTCGCCTTGTTGAGCCACCACCACCACGTGGCAACTTTCCGCCATTTTGATGCGCGCGGTTAAATAAACCGCCAACGACGCATCCCATTCCAATTTCGCCGCCAGCGGGGTAGGGTTTTTTTCCACCCAGATATACAGACGCTGTATGTCCGGCAGCTCGCTGCTGATAGTGATAGGCACCACTGCGCCGTTTTCGGCTATTTCAGGCAGCAGCAACACTATGGCGTCGGTATCGGCGATAGCGCGGTCGCCGAATAATTGCCGGAAGCGGGTTGTAAAATCGCCCTCGGCAAAATGTTCCGCCGTCCAGCCGGCCAACACTTTTTTTGAACATAAGACGCCGGTAACGGCCGCCGCCATGGCACGGAAGAGAAATTGCAAAAAACGGCGGCGCGGCACGGCTCAAATAACCTTATTAAGATTGATGTAAATCAAAAAATTCCGGACATGCTTTGATAACTTAATCCGCGTTGATTCGTCAACGCCATTTTTAATAAATAACATAAGGAAGGCAGAAAATGAGTGAAGTTCAAGAAAAAGATAATTTCTGGCTCTACATAGCTTTAGCGGTAGTCGTTGCAGTGGGCGCCGTGCTGATGGTTAAAAACGCCGAACACGAAAAATACGCGACGGCGGCAAAAAATATCGCGGCCGATTCAAGCAATTCCGCTTACCGCAACGATGTGCTTCACAACGGCGGCAATACAAAATAGATTTTCCATAAAGGCACGGGAAAAGTCGCTTTTCCCGTGTTCCTCACGGCCGATTCGCTTTACACCAGCGTTAAAAATGGGTAAGCGTAAGGATTCGTGCGAAAATTGGCAATAATAGTAGTTAAGAACATACGATTTATGTAGCTACGGTGCGTATTCCGATCGCCAACTCGTCACCGATTCTGCTACAAATCCAGCCAGATTTTGAATGCCTTGGAACGGCCGAGGCTGTGTAAAAACGCAAAAATGAAATTCAAAAATTAAATTTTGCCCCACTGATTTGATTATTTAATACCTCCGATAAACAATCTTTTCCACATCAGCTACGAAAATGGCGCAAGAAAAGATTAGATTTTCCACCATCTTTTGAGATTTTACGTTTTTACACAGCCTCGGCCAGAAGCAGACAGATGGTTTTTCTGACGAAGGTCTGCTGATTGATCTACAGCCGCCAGCCGTAATCCCAAAAATGTACGACCGCCTATAGGTTGTGCCGAGCCACGCGAGGCCCAACGACTGCAAACGGTGCGCCCGACAGCAGCACCCTATATTCTGCGCACCTTATGACCTTATTCTTTGTGTTTTAGGGCGTACTAACCATCCTATCAAGTGTTTCAAATACATATGGTAGATCCTCGGAATATGTTGCTATGTAATTTAGCGTCACAACTCGCCTATCTTCAGCTGGCAAATTTCTCTCTTTTATCTTCTGACCAAAGTTAGTCCAATAGCGCTTGAGCTCTTCGGGATCGAGTCCAGCCGCCAAACTCGTTTCAGTGGCTGCGTACCCTTCCTTACCGTGATCAGCGCCAAAATAACTACTGCTTAAACTACGCAAGCAATAATCAGCAAAATGGAAAATATTTATATCGCTATCAGGATTGAAGCAAACTCCGAAGATGTAGTTGTTCATTTTGCGGCTAATGCCACCTGCATCCGAATTTCCTGACTCATCATACAAACCACAGCCCGCGCCCGAACCGTTTGGATATTCCCTATTGGTAAGCTGGTAAAGAACAAAACTCTTTACTGCTGAACGGGTACCCAATAATAGATCAGACAGTTGGTTGGATTCGTCACTTTCAGAGTCTTGCGCTTTTAGCCAAATTTCTAAATCTCCAAAGAAAGCGTTGTCTGGAGTATTGTCAACATCGGTAAGGAAGTTACGACTTTGATCAATATAGGTTTCTCGAAAATATTGAAAGATTCTCTGCGATAGTCCTCGCATGCCATTTAAAGCCAGCAAGGAAATTACCCCGTCGGTTGGTAAGTGCTTATCGTCATGAACTATCAACGCCCTGTGGAGATTGTATGTCTGGCCTTGCCTGTCTGCAGAACAATGGAGCCTGAAAACCATTAAGTCGTTCCATCCAAGTACGCCCCGATTAGCTGATGTTAGTAATTGAATTAGTCCCCTACCGAAGAAATAACCTTCACCGTAGATACGCTGAGCAATTTCGACGACGTTTTCCGAAGTGTTGTTTAATCTTCTTCCATCGGTACGCCCCCAACCCGCTCGATCAAAGAGATAGATTAGATAGTAGATAGAACTCCTCCTAAGTGCCCAATTTTGTTCCCAATTTTGGCTGTAAACTAGGGAGTATCGGGGGAGGTACTCCACAAGCGTTTTGATCGCGTCCTCGGCAACCGTTTGCGTAAAATCGTAAGATTGATTGATCAAAACCGACCAAAACTTATCGTGGGTAGGCGGGGTTTTCTGTAGCTGGAATTCCGGCTCTTCGAAAATAGAAGCGATAGAGGCACCCTGTTTAACCCGAACCAGAGCATCTTGGTAGAGCTTGAATGTTTCCTGAGGCTCCGGCGTAGCGAATTTAACAATTAGCTTCAGGTATTTCTCAAGGTTTCTGTACTCATCAGCGTTAAAACATGCACGCGAGCTCAGAACACTTTCATTCGTGGGATCAGTATTCATAACACCGAGTACGCTCACGTCGAACAACTGCCGCAACAAGAACTGACTTGTCGAATCGTTGTTGTCGCTTATCGTTTTCTCGAATCCTTCTTTATTGGAAAATTTCACATTCCTCTCGACAACGTCACGTTTTGCTGAGTACACTCCCACCCGACCTTCGGTTTCCTCTGCATAAATTCGACGAAACAAGCCGGGGTAATTAAGATGCAAAAGCATTAGATTGACGAGGTCACGTCGATTGAAATCTGTCTTAGCGAAGTCTGTTTTCTCTATTTGCATCATAAGTGCAGCATTGACGAAACGTTTTAGTTTCCGCATGTCGCCACAATTAGGGGTAAGTATTGGGCGGCTTTCTCTGATGTGAGTATTTCAGCTAATTCGGTGAGGACAGAATCAAGTTTGAGCATGGTATCCGACGGAATAGTCCGAAATGGGTGCTCGTTACTTTTCCAATCTCTACGCAAGAAATCACGGAGCGTAGAGCTTTCCACGAATAGGCTAAATTTGACTGTCACGAACTTCTCAAGGAACTCTCGCGCATTGCCGCCTTCGTCTTTCCCCTTTACTAGGTTCTCAGTGTCATAACACAAGATATAAGTCGCCTGAGACAATTTGAAGGTCCGCCGTATGGTAAACAGTACATTGTTTACCGTTTTGGCATCCAGACGATCTAGGTCATCTATGACCACGATGACCCGCCTACGGATGGTTTTGAGGACACTGTCAATGTCTAACAGTAATTCGTCGATTGTCTCGCTTAAAGGCTCAATAGATAGTCTGAATCCAAAAAGCGAGAGGCCTTTAACCATTCTTGAATATCGGGATGCGGCTGGGTGAAATTCTGGCGCATAAACCTGTTGTTGAATAGTTGCGGTAAGGTCTCGTAAGAAACGTTCAGGCAGATCGGGTTCGGCAGCGTACCGCAACGGCTCAAAACGAAAAACAATTACCGAGTTACCTACCGCCTTCCAATGACGTTCCGCAAGATTAATAAAGCTGGTCTTGCCCGTTCCCCACGGCCCATCAATGCCAAACACAAGACCCGAATGTGCTTCACTAGCCAGAACTGTCTCAGCGAAGTCTTTGGCCTGCCCTTTGATTTGCAGAATGTCTTCCTCCTCGGTGTCGATTTCATCATCTCCAAGGAAGTAGAACTGAGGGGGAGACTTTTTTCCTCGAGAAATGTAAGTTCTGACTAACGGCGACAGGAGAATCAAAACCAGGGCAATCAGTATGATAAGAGCCCAATTAGGGCTCACTCCATCCAAGAATTTTTGGAGTTTCAGTAGCCAGGAAGAGGTCAAAAAGTTTGACCAAACTCCAATTATCGCGAAAGCATAAATATCGAACCGGAAACTGCGGCCAAGGCGAACGATAGAAGACCAGGCACCACGCATAATTGCGTAGATAAGACAGATTATGAGGCAGACGGCAATCCCGGATGCTCGAACAATCCAATCGACGTCAGTTATTATGAAGGCGAATTTTTCGCCTATATGGTAAAAAGCTCGAAAACATCCTGCTAAGAAAAACCAGATTGTAAATACCCGAGCAAACACGAGTAATTCCGGCATCCTCATGGTTTGTTGCGATTCTGGCATCTTCTGTCCCTAAATTACATTGGCTGAGTTCGTATAGTATTTTATATTGTCATTAAGTCAGACATATAGACCATACAATTCGCCATTCTGCAGTAGATGGCCATTTTGGAAGTTAAACCCGACATTCAGATAAATGAACGAACTTCTGCTTGGGGTCGTTAGCCCGTAGGATGCGCCAACCAACGGGCGGCGCATCTTTCGAGTTATTCAATGCCTTCAATATCCAACGGCATAATGCTACCCCAGTTCTCGGGATAAAATCCTTGCTTGACGAAATTATGAAAACTTGAATAAGGCCAGTCCTTTACCGAATTTACCCATTGATGCTTTACCGGATTCCAATGAATATAATCCATGTGACGGCTATAATCTTCTTGATCACGCAAGCCACGTTCCCTTCTAGATTTTCGACTGGCTGAAACTCGTTCCTCTTTTTCGAGACCTTTGGAAAAGGAT